>CAWUJK010000001.1:0-119966 GCA_963922865.1 uncultured bacterium
TTTATTTATTAATAAAGTGAAGAAAGATAAAAAAAGAAAAGCAAAAACAAAAAAATGCAAGATTAATGCTATCTACATGAATATTATCAATAGTTATATTTTATATATTTTCACCACTTTCATATTATTACACACCAAACTTTCTACAAAATAGAAACTGGGATTTAAGTTTTAGTATTGATAAATATATTAAAAATATTGATTATTATTGTTATTGAAATTTTGATAGTTGATTATCTCCTAAGTATAGAAATTGAATATGTGAAGATAAATGAAAATTGAAAATTATGAGATCAGATAACATAGAGTATAATATAAAAATTTTTGAATACGCTAAAAAAAATAATAATGTAAGCTTGTACTTAAATAATTTTTGAACAGTAAGATATAACTGAAATTTAATAAAAATTTTAAAAAAATATCATGATATATATATATATATATATAGTATAATGCGCTTTAGGAAAGATATTAAATTTCTAAGAGAAATAGAAAACCTAACAAAAGATAAATTAGTACTAGACTTTTTGCAAAGCGTATACAAAAATGAACCCCTAAAAGAAAAAATATTAAATATGTCATGAGTAAATCAAAAAATTTTTAGAGTATTTTGGCAATAGCAATACAAAAAAACAAAAAATTAGTTTGCTAAAAACTAATTTTTTTCTATATTAAATATAAAAATCAAATAAAATTTATAAAAATGAGAAAATATTTTATACATACCTTTGGTTGTGCCATGAATCAAGCTGATAGTGAAAAAATCAATATGATATTATTGCAATCATGATTTATAAAAACCAACAATTGGAAAAAATCAGACCTAGTAGTATTAAATACTTGTAGTGTAAGGCAAAAAGCAGAAGATAGAGTAGTATGATTATTATGAGAAATAAAAAACTACAATAAAAAACAAAATAAAAATATATTAACAGCAATAACAGGTTGTATGGTAAGAAAAACCTGAATAAATGCTATATATTTAGAAGATAAAACTAGAGATAGAACAAAGGCAAAAAAAATAAATATAATAAAAAAAGAAAAAGAAATATTTAATAATGATGATAAACTATTTCCTAGATTAACAGATAAAATTGATATTGTATTTAGAATAGAAGATATAAAATATATTCCTTTTATACTAACACATATATTAAAAGAAGCAATTTGAAAAGAATACAGCTTTGATGATTACTTAAAACAAAAACAACTAAGAGAAAATCCAAGCCAAGCAATAATAATAATACAAACTTGATGTGATAACCACTGTAGTTTTTGTATAGTCCCTCAAACTAGATGAAGAGAAATATCAAGAAAAATGGAAGATATAGTAGATGAAGCAAAACAAGCAGTAAAAAACGGAGCAAAGCAAATAACATTGGTATGACAAAATGTAAATTCTTACTGAAAAGAATTTATAGATAAAAAATATTGGAATAGCAAAAAATCAAAATGGAATACTTGATTAAAAAAATCACCTTTTAGAGAATTACTTGAAAAACTAGATAAAATTGAATGATTAGATAGAATTAGATTTACATCAAGTAATCCTCATGATATGACAAAAGATATATTAGACGCTCATTTTGATTTAGAAAAAACATGTAACTATCTACACTTTGCACTACAATCTTGAAGTGATAATATGCTAAAAAAAATGAACAGAAAACACAACTATAAAGATTTTAAAAAAATGGTTAATTATTTAAGAAAAAAAGATCCTTATTTTTCAATTTCTACTGACATAATAGTTTGATACTCAGGAGAAGATGAAAATATGTTTTGAGACACAATAAAAGCCTATAAAGAATGTGAATTTGATTTTGTTTATAATGCAAGATATTCAGTAAGAAAATGAACTATTGCAGAAAAAATCTATCCTGATGATATAAATGAGAAAACAAAAGCTCAAAGATGGCATACACTAAATGATTTACTTTTGGAAAATATAAAAAAAAGAAATAAGATGATGTTATGAAAAACTGAACAAATACTTATATCATGAGAAAAAGAAGAACAATTTTTTGGTAGAACTAGAAATTTTAAAGAAGTATTTTTTGATAAAAAAAGTTGAATTAAATTATGAGAAATAGTAGATGTAAAAATAAAAAAACTAAATAAATATGTACTTATATGAGAATTAATTAAATAAATCAATAAAAAACATTGTCATAAATAACCATTATAAAAGATGTCCAAAAAAACTCTTTACGCGTTAGTATTTCTTCCTGTTATTCTAATAATAATATACATAATATTAATTTAAAAATATATGTGTATTATGTCTAGTATTTTTTATTTTTTTACTTGATTATGAAAATAAAAACAATACTATATCAGTGCATTTTATTTTAAATAATTTAATAAAAAAATTATGAAAAAAACAAGAATTTTAACACTTTTAGTTTTGCTAATTATTACTTTTTGAAATGTTAATGCTCAAGAAAGCTCTGATAGTAGCAACTCATCTGATAGTTGAGCTTGTATAACAATGTATGCTCCTGTTTGTGGAATTAATTCAAGTTGAGAAGCAAAAACATTTTGAAACAAATGTGAAATGGAAAAAGAAAAAGCTAAACTTAAATACGAATGAAAATGTAAAAAAACTAGTATTAAATGAATAAAAGAAGAAAGAAATAAAAAAATAAAAGATATAAGGGATATGCTTAATAAATCTAAAGAAGAATTTAAAAAAGAAAAATCAAAAATTAAAGATATACTAAAATCTTCTGATTTTAAAAATAAAGTAAAAACCTTAGGTAGTGAATATATGAATTCCAAAAAGGAGCTAATAAGCAAGTTAAAAAATAAAGATTTAAGTATAGAAGAAAGAAAAGAAATAATAGAGTATATAAAAAAAAGCAATCAGGAGTTTTATAACAAAGTGAAAGAAACTGTAACTGATAACAAAGAATTATTAGAACATTTTGAAAAAAGAAAGCAATTACACATACAAAATTTAGAACTTATGAAAGATAAGTTAGAAGAAAGAATAAAGTTCAGATGAGAAAGAGCAGAAATAATAACTAAGTACAAGAAAAAATATTTAGATAAATTTGGTTCAAAAGTAGCTAAAATAGCTGAAAAGTTTCCTGAAAAATTAGATAAAGTTTTAGGGAAAATAGAAATTATGGAAGAGAAAATTCAAAATAACTTAAAACTTACAGATGAGAAAAAAGAAAAAATTTTATCCCAACTACAAGCAATAAAAGAAATAGTTGAAGATAAAAAAGAGGAAGCTGAATTAGAAGAAGATGAAGTTGATTTTGAAAACCTATTTGAATAGTCAAAAAGATAGAAATAATTATTTCTATCTTTTTTATGATAAATAAAAAAATATATGATAATTAATAAGAAACAAACATAGAATAGTATATTTGTTTCTTATTTTAAAAAAATTTTTAAAAGTCCTATTTGATTTTTAACTTAAATATTTCTCTTCAGACAAGCTGTTTTTGTCTTTTATAAAGTAAACTACCAGATTTAGTTTCTTTAAAATCAAACTCAATAGGGAATAAAGATAGTATCTTACAATATTTTTTTAAAATACCATAAATTTCTTCAAAATATATATATTTTCAACTAAGCTCCCAAAAGGGAAATGAAATAACTATAACACCTTTAAATCAGACCTCTTTTAATCAAGAAAAAAATTTTTCATAAAGTTTTTTTAAATTTTTTCTCTGAATATTAATTCTATCCAAACACATATTTTTTTTTGTCATTATTTCTCATAAAAATCATTCTGTAACTATATTACAAATATCATTATTTTTTAAAAATTCACTTTGATTAATATCTCTTGCGTCAGCTAATAATATATTAACATTGATTAATGGAAATTTAGATTTTATATTTCAAAGATTAGATTTAGATTTTTGTATCATTTCTTTATTAAAATCACTACCATAAAGATTATTTATTCACATATAAGCCCCTTCAATTAAAATAGTTCAAAGTCCAACAAAAGGATCATATAAGCTAGATATTTCTTTAAAGCTATCTCTACTTATATTTATCATTATTTGTGAAAGTTTTGGAGGCAACATTCATATATCCATATCGGTTTGTTTTCAATAATCACGAGCGGAATAAGAATCTATATCTTGTACCCAAATAGTTTTTCAAAAATAGTAAATTTCATCTAAATCTACTATATTAAGATCAGCTCATTTTTTTAATAAACTATTTCATAAAATTTGAGCAGAACTTAAATTTTTATCAGTTTTATTTACAAATCTAGAAGAAATATTTTGAGCTTTAAGATTTCTTTTTGTGTTTAAAAGTATCTTGGATAGTTTTTTACTGTTTTCAGGAAATAAATTTATAGAATAATTAAATTTTGAAGAGTGTCATTTTCAAGTATTTGTAATAATTTTTAAAATATGGTCAAATTCAGTGAAAAGTTTAAGCTCAAAAATTTTTATCACACCTCATAAATTTCAAGCTTTATTTAAAATTTCTTCTTGATTAAGTCAATCTATAATAATCAAATTTTTGGCACTATAAATAACTAAAATATTATTAAAAACACTAAATATTTCAGCAATTGAGAGCTTAAATTCTCTTCATATAAAAAATCAATACAGCATTTTATTTAAGTTTTAATTTAGAAATAAGTTCTCAAAATACATTTTCAACAGTATCATCAGCATTTATTTCTATTAAATTTCAATTAGCTCTATATTCATTTATAAGTGGTATTGTTTTTTCAACATATAAATTTATCCTCTTAATTATAGCATCATCATTATCATCAATTCTTTTTTCCAATTTATCTCAAGAATTAGGATCTAATAATATTCCTGGTTTAAAAGTTTCTCAAGTTTTAGGATTATACATCCTGCCAAGCAGTCTTTGTTTAGCTTTTTTTTCAGATAAATCAAATAAAACTACTTTATAGTCTCATAAAATTTTATCAGCACTTTTTTTATTTCAAATATTTCTCACAAATCAATCTAAGATTATATTTTTTCAGTCACTTTTATTTTCAATTATATCTAGTATAATATTTTCTATAATTTGTGGTGTTACATGATTTCAAGCATCTATAGTTTCTTTTACCTTTTGTCATAATTTTGAATTTTCTTTTGATATATCTCTTAAAGCAGTTCAAGATTCAAATAATTTGTAAGCAAATCTTTCTTCTAAAAGTCTAGCTTGAGTTCATTTTCAAGAACCTTGTATTCATATGAAAACTAATTTCATTTTTTGATATTTTATTTTTAAAAAAGCAAGAGTAATAAGCCGGATTTTGTATCTATGCATCAATCTATCTAGGCTTACAATCACTCACAAGCTCAAGCTTGGTATATTTTCAAGAAACATTAGGGAATAATAATCTCTAGAAAATACCATTCCAATTGCACCACATAAGGTTTACCAAGTAGCTTGTATTACTACAAGTCTTCATTTGTAGCAAATATATATCTTACAAAAATAAATTTAGCAGTTATGTATAATTACACCAAATGACTTTTCATCTTTTTCTTGCTAAAAACAAGATAGTATAGTTTCTGTGGCACTCGCTGTATCTATATTTTATTTATTATATATAGACCAAAGTTGTTATCTTTTATGTTATTCCCATGGTGTCCAGACTTTCCTCTCTCCCAAAATTTGAGACAGCAGATGCATTCTCTTGCTAAAAAGTATTATATGATTTTTTTATTTTTTGCAATAAAAAAATCCCTAAAAGGGACAATAGCAACTAATGTATTAAATTATCATAATCTTCTTCAGATCAAAATACATAATAGATAACCACTTTTTTAATTTTTTTATCCACTTTATAAAATACTCTATATTTTTTCCTAATTGTTAAGACCCTAAAACTATCTAAAAATTCAGGATACATATATGGAAATATCTTTAATCACAATATTTTTCACATTATTTCTCTTGATAATTTGTTTGATGACTCTAAACTAAAAGAGTGTTTAAAAATATAATTTTTTATATTTTTGATATCTTCATTAAAGGTTTTTTTAAACAATAGTTTATACATAATTATAACTCAGGATTATAATTCTCTATTTCATAATAAACTTCTTCAAAAGAAATTTCTTCATCATTTTCTCTTTTTTTAAGAGTATTTATAATTTCTTCTAACGAAATTTGAGTTTTATCTATAGATAACATAATTAAGTTTTAAAATAACTAAATGCAAAAGTATTTTAATATAATTTTTATTTTTTGCAATAAAAAAATCCCTAAAATTAGGGATTAATCCTAAACTCTAATTTTTGTAATTTTTTCTTTATATTTCAAACAAGGAGTTGTTATACATTTACCTGTTATTCAAGCAATAATTGGTAACAGTCACATAATTCAAATAAGTACATCAACATCAAGTTTGTCAGGATCTAAAGGTAAAATTTGATTAGATATATAAAAAAGCAAAATACCAAATAATATTTGAGCTATTTTCATGTATTTTTTCTTTAAAATACATGTATTAGTAATTCAGACAATTATTGGTATTATTCAAATTCAAATAAAAAAGTATGTGATATATTTTACGGTTTTTATATCTAAGTTCGTCCAAAAAAAATTATTATCAATTTTGTCTCACTGTATTATTAAATTATAATATAGTGCAGATACAAGTAATAATCCAAAACAAACTTTTCAAATGCGAATAGTTAAATCACTAGGTCTTTTTTGTAATAGTTTTATAAACCACATAAATTTAGTTTTTAGATATTAAGTTAATAATGACTTAAATTATATGAATTTTTGTTTTTTAGCAAGAAAATATTTGGATAAAAAAACAAAAAACTATCTTTTAAAATAAAAATTCGTATAATAATTAAAAGTAATTTAAAATGATTTAAAATAAAAATGTTAATAAAATATCTAAAAGATTTATCAAAACTCACAATTGATTTAATAAGAGGTTTTAAAAAAATATACTATAAATGAGAAAAAAAATATATTAATCTTGCAGTTTTTAAAAAAGAATTTTCTTGAAATTTATATTCATATAAAAAGAAATTTTTTGAAAATTTATGACAAAAAGAAAAAAATATAAATGAAATAAAAAAAAGAATAGAAAATGATAGAAATTTAGATAAAAATGAAAAACTGATATTAAAAAATGAAATTTTTATAACACTAAAAAAAATAGAATTTTTAAAATACAGCTATGATATAGAAGCAAATAAAATAGACCCAAAATATGAAATTAAAAGTGAAATCAAAGATTATGATGAATATAATAAATTATTTTATAGAGTCTCAAAGAAAGATTTAATTAACAAAACATTCAAAAAAAAATCTTTTAATATAGATGAAAAAGTCTTTGAAAAAGAAAAGTTAATAGAATTATTAGAATATACAAAAAAGCTAGTTGTTTGATTTAATTATAAATTTTGAAAATACTGAAATTTATCTCATCTTAATTGAACACTAAAAATTCCAAATAAAAATTATTATAATTTAAATAATATTATCGTTATATTTTTTCATGAAATGACTCATCTTTTTAGATATATAAACTGAAAGAAAAATTTATGATTCTATTATTTTTTTACTGATTATTTTTCTTTAGAAGAATGATTGGCCATATATAATGAATACCTATATTGAAACAAAATATGTGATTATTGAAAATATATACCTTACTATGATTTATGTTATAAAATAATAAATGAGAACATATCTGAAAATTTAAAAATAGAAAAAATATATAATATATTAAGACTAAAATGATTTGATAGAAAAAAAGCAAAAATGTATTATTTTAGATTTAATAAATATTCTCAAATATGAAAAAATGATTTATTCTTAAAAGATCTAGTTTACACTAAATCATATGAAATAGTAAAAAAATATATAAAGGCAGATGAGAATAATTATGAAAAATTAATGGCATGAAAAATTTGAATAAATGAATTTGAAAAATGAATATTAAAAGCTGATAATAATATTGACTCAAAAAAATATTTCCAAATTATATTAGAAAAAATTAAGAGTTTAATAAATTAATTAAAAGAATAATAATGGAAAAAATATTAATAAATATATCAGAAAAAAAATTATCAAAAACAATAAACAAAGAATATATAAATGCATATTGGGATATATACAATAAAAATAAAATAAAAACTTTTATTTTTTATTTATGAGAAAATATCTGAGATATATCTTACGAAAAAAAACTTAAAAATATGTGAATATTTTTATTTGACTATAAAGATAATAATAGCTTACAAAAAAAAATTGTAAAACTTAAAAAGCATTATGATATTGTTTACATAAACACATTTACGGAAAAATTAATAGATACAACAATCAAGTTAAAAGAAATATTAAAAGAACCATTAACTGCAAATAAAAATATTTTTAGAAACAAAGACATTCAAAGAAAATTATTATTAGCCTATAACCCAAATATAACTGTAAAGTTTTTGGAAAAAAACATAGAAAATTTAGAGATAAAATGCATAGAAGATTTTATATGATACCCTTTTGTTTTAAAACCATCAAACTGAATACAAAGCGCATGAGTATCAAAAATAAACTCTAGAGATGAATTTGAAATATACAAAAATACTTACAAATCCTTTTTAAAAAATTTTAATCAAAAAGGTTATGATACAAATAAAATATTAGTTGAAGAATTCATAGATTGAGAAATGTATTCTATAGATTATTTTGTTGATAAAAAATGAAATATCACTATATCAAAACCAGTAAAAGTTGTACTGTGAGTTGATATCGGGATAGATGATTTTCAAAATTATTCTAGGATAACATCTCTATGAGTTGAAAAAGAATTAAAAAACAAAAATTTAAAAAAATTTATATCAGATACAGTAATTTGAACTTGAATAAAAAATAATTTTGTTCACCATGAGTTCAAAATAAATAGTAAATGAGAATTAAAAACTATAGAATTAAATTGAAGAATTTGATGATATAGAGCTTGAATGATGAAAAGGTCTTATGATATAAATTTACTAGAATACATAATCAAAAACTATTCTCAAAAAGAAAAATCATTGATAGAAAATAACTCTGTAATTCATATTTATTGAGATAAAACATGAATACTTAAATGATTTAATAAAAAAATCATTGAAAAAATAGAAAATTTAGATTCTATAAAACAAATAACACTTTTAAAAGAAAATATATGAAAAGAAGTATGATTAACAAAAGATTGATTTTCAAAAATAATAATAATAAAATTACAAAACACAAGTTATGAAATTTTTAAAAAAGATTATGATTTTATAGAAAAAAATCGCAAAAAATTATTAGTAATTAATTAATATGAAACATAAATTTATAAAATATCTACGAAACATAGGAAATACAGATTTAAATGATTTAAATTTTTCATTAAATAATAATCATAATAAAATACTTTTTCAAATACCAATAAGTCATTCCAAAAAAATAATTGAAAAGATTATTATTTTTTCAAAAAAACAAGAAAGTATTTTGTATAAAAAGGTATAAATAATTGAAATAATGAAGCCTCAATACATTGGGATATAATAAGAAACATAAAAGATGGTAAAAAAGTCTACTTTATAGATGAAAATTGAAACAAAAAGCTAGTTATGGATAATTGATTATTTCATAAAACATTATTAAATAAAATAAATTCAATAAAAAAGTAAAAACAATAAAATAAAATATAAAAATTGTTAAAAACTTTAAAATCTCACCTACAACAAAAGCAAAACAGATGTTGTTCACAATTTATGAACACTAAAATATGTCAAATCTTTTTATTGTTTTGACTTATAGATAAAAATAAATAAATTATTGTAGTAAAGGACAACAAAAATTTAGCTATAAAAAACTTATAAATATATGGAAAAACACTATATTTTGAAAAATATTTTACTAAACCTGATAAAACAAATAAAAAAACAAGATTTTTTAGTTTATTTTAGGAAATTATCTTTAGTTGAGTCCAATGAAACAAAACTAACCTTGTGAGTACTTTCAAGTTTTATGAAAGACAATCTAGAAGCAAAGTTTTATGATGAAATATTAAAAGCAGCAAAACAAGAAATAGCAACATTAGAAAAAATTGAGTTTATAATAGATAAAAATATAGATAATCCTTCTAATACCAATAGTGTAGATTGCCTAATCTTTTTCAAAGATGCTACAAGAAAAACCATAAAAACAAAAGACAAAAATTTTCTATGAGAAACAATGAAGGAAAAAAATAGCATAAACTCAAGATACACGCTATCTAATTTTATTGTTTGACCAGATAGCCAATTAGCATTTTCTGCTTGTGAGGCTGTATCAAAAAACCCGTGAAAATCATATAATCCATTATACATATATGGTGAAGTTTGACTCGGAAAAACACACTTATTACAAGCGACTTGAAACCAAATTTTTTCTAAATTTAAATCTAAAAAAGTAGTTTATACAACAGCAGACAAATTTATAAGCGAGTATGTAGCTGCTGTAAAAAAAAGAAAAGTCGAAACACTGAGAACAAAATTTAAAGATATAGATGTTTTAATAATAGATGATGTACAATTTTTAGCAAAAAAAGAACAAACTCAAAATGAGCTATATAATATTTTTAACTTACTTTATGATAACAATAGACAAATAATAATATCGTGAGATAGAGCCCCAAAAGAATTAGAAAATTTAGAACCTAGACTAAGAAGCAGATTTGAGTGGGGAATTACAGTTGATATATGAAAACCTGATTATGAAACTAGACTAGCTATTTTACAAGAAAAAGCTAGAGAAAAAGAATTTATGGTTCCTCAAGATGTTGCTGAATTCATAGCGGCAAATGTTACAGAAAACATAAGAGAGCTAGAATGAATACTAAATCAATTAATAGCAGAATATGAATTAACTAACATGCTACCAGAGTTATCAAAAATAGCTGAAAAATTGAAAAAATTAAGTTTCACAACAGATATACTTTGAGCAAATAAAAAAAATACTGGCTCAAAAATACAAATCAAATCATACGAAGATATAATAGACGCTGTATCGAATCATTTTTGAATAGAAAAAGAATGAATACTTTGACCAAATAGAAAAAAAGAGTTTATGATCCCAAGACAAGTAGCTATGTATTTACTAAAAACAAAAATGAATTATACATTTGAAAGAATAGGAAATATATTTGATTGAAGAAACCATGCTGCAGTACTTTATTCATGTAATAAGTTAGAAAAACTAATAAAAAAAGATGATAATTTATTACATGAACTTAATAGGATTAGAGATAATATATGATTATAAAAAATAAAAACTAGAAAATAGAGTATTAAACTCTATTTTTATTTTGAAAAAAATTTAAAATGATTAAAATAACCCAAAGTAGATATAAAATAGTAAAATGATTATAAAAGACATCCATAAAAATATAAAAAAAACCTTAAATCTTAAAAAACAAAATAGGAATTTAAGTGTGGAAAAACCAGATCAATACAATAATTTAGAAACAATAAATTCAAACTTAAAACAAAAAATAGATCTAAAAAGAAATAAATTTCTAAAAATACTTCCACAAAATAAAGATAATATAGATGATATAATCAAAAGAACAAACAATCAAAAGATAAATCTCAAAAAAATAATACAAAAACATTGAAAATTTATTTATAAAACACTAAAAATAATTAATAAAACTAAGTTAATTAAAAAATTAGAGTTTTATAATAAAAAAATAAAAAAAGACGATAAACCTTCTCATAAATCAAGTAAAATTATAAAAATTATTTCTTATTTATCACTAATTTTTGCCATTATTATATTAGATAAAATAATAGTAGAAAACTTAGTAAAAAGCTGAGTAGATAATTTTTATAAAATTTACAATAACAAAAACATAGAAAGTATAGAAACAAACTTAGGCAAAGCTAAAATAAAGTTCAGTTTAGCAAATATATTTTTTTTACCCTTCAAATTCATACCAAATCAAAATATAGAAAATGCTAAAAACACTATACAAGCATTAGAAATAAGCTCAAAGTTATGATTAGAAACAATAGAATTTTATAAAAAAAACAAAAGAGAAATAAAAAACAAGAAAATAAATGATATATATTTTCTTGATATAGCGTTAAAATCAAAACCATTTTTAGTTTATCTAGAAGAAAAATTAGCAAAAATCAAATACAGCCTAAAAAAGACACAATTTAAAAAAGATAATGAAAACTATTACAATCTAAAAAAAGCACAAGAAAAGCTAGAACAAATATTAAAAAAAGTAAAATATATAAATAGTAATTATGATGAATTACTAAAAATATTAGGGAGATCACAAAAAAGAAAATACTTAATTATTTTTCAAAATAATGATGAAATAAGACCCACGGGAGGTTTTATTTGAAGTGCTGGGCTAATGGAAATATTTGATTGAAAAATACAAAAATTTGAAAAAAAAGATATATATTCATACGAGTGGGATGTAAACAAAAATTATAAAGAAAAAATAAAAGCTCCTAGCTGAGTGAATCTATTATCAGCTAGACTATGATTGAGAGACTCAAACGCATTTATTGATTTTGAGAAATCAGCAAAATCAATAAATTATTTTATGAAAAAATGATGATATGAAATAGATTGAGTAATATTTATAAACCAAAAACCAATAATAGAACTATTAGAAAAAATAGGAAATATAGAGTTTAAAAAATATAATTCTACTATAACAAGTAAAAATTTCTCTGAAATAATATCTTTATTAGTAGAGGCGAAAGTTAGTAAAAAAGCCACTCTAGATACTCCAAAACAAGTATTATTTGATTTTTCAGAAATTTTAAAAAATAAAATAATAAAAGAAAAAAAATATTTTGAAATTTTAGAAGTAATAATAAAAAACATAGAATCTAGAGATATATCTATTGTAAGTTTTAAAAAAAATGAGCAAGAATTATTAAGAGAGTTAAAATTAATTGGATGATTTGATTATAAAGAATATATAGATTTCAATTACCCGTTTTTTATTTCAGTAGGATGAAACAAAACAGATAGATATATAAAACGAAGCTACCAAAAATATATAAATATAGAAGAAAATAAAAACAATAATTTTTGTAGTATAAATACAAACTTAAAAATAGGCTTAGAAAATACTTTCACAAACCAAGATAAAGATAGAGTAAAATGACTTATAGATAAATTTGAAATAAAACAAGATAACGACTTAATAAATATAAGCTGAGCTTGAGAAAACAAAAGTTACACAAAAATATTAATACCAAAAAACGCAATAATAAAACCAAATTGATATAAAGTCATAGATGAAAAAAATTATAAAATAGCTGAAAAACTTATAAAATTAAAATCTTGAGAAAAAAAATATTTTGAAATTTTTTATAAAATAGAAAATATAAACTGTGATAAGCAAAACTATAAAATATATAAACAAGCTTGAATATATGAATATGAATTACTCATAAACTATTTTAATAAAAAAAATACTAATAAAAAACAGATAAAAGCCAGTTGATTAAGTAAAGATTTTCGTTATAATTTTGAATAAATAATTACTTAAATACCAAAATGAATTTAAAAAAGTTAATAGCGCTTGATAATCCTCTTAGGTTATTATATCATAAAATTAGAGCAATTCTTGCTAATTTTTATTATGGATTCCCAAGCAAAAACATGAAAATAATCTGAGTTACTTGAACAAACTGAAAAACATCTACATGTAATATAATAGCAAAAGGTTTAATGGAAAATTCACAACAAGTTTTTATGTTCACAACCGTAAATATAATAATGTGAGATCAACAATATGTAAATGAAACAAAAATGACAAGCCCTGATGTTTTTTATTTACAAAGTTTATTAAAAAAAGCACAAAAAAAGTGAATTAAAACTGCCATTATAGAAACAGCAAGTCATTGAATAAAAATGCATAGAATATGGGGATTAAATTATGATACTGTTATATTAACAAACATAACTCAAGATCATCTAGATTTACATAAAACTATGGATGATTATGTAAAAACTAAGCTTGAAATATTTAAAAACCTAATAAGTTACAAAAGAAAAAAGTGAATTAAAAAAACAGCCATAATAAATATAGACAGTGATTATCATAAAACATTTGAAGAAGAAACCTTTGATTCTCTTTATAGATACTGAAAAGATAATAGAGCAAATATAAAAATATGAGAAATTAAAAATTCTAAATCATGACTAGAGTTTAAATTAAAAGTACCATGAAAAGACTTAAATTTAAAAACAAAATTAAAATGAGAATTTAATGCATACAATATAGCAGCGTGAGTATCTTGCTTTATATCTGAATGAATAAAGTCAGAAAAAATAGAAGAAATAGTAAAAAAATTAGAAACAATACCCGGAAGATTAGAAGAAGTTGAAACAAATAGTTCATATAAAATATTTATAGATTACGCACATACGCCAGACGCTCTTGAAAATGTTATAGAAACATTAAATAAAATAAAAAAAGAATGAAAATTAACAGTAGTCTTTTGAGCAACAGGTGACAGAGATAAGTCCAAGCGTCCTATAATGTGACAAATAGTATCAAAATTAGCAGACAAAATAATATTAACACAAGATGATGATTACACAGAAAACACAATTTCAATAATAAAAGATATATTACCTACAATACAAAGAAAACAATGAGACGGCTTTTGGGTAATTCCAAATAGGGAAGAAGCAATAAGAACCGCTATAATATGAGCAGAAGATAATGAAATAATATTAATAGCTGGAAAATGAGACGAGCACAGTCTTATAACTAATTCATGACCAATAAAATGGCATGATAAAACAATAGTTGAAAATATATTAAAAAATATTGACAACAGTAATATAATAAAGTAATTATTAATTATGGCTCTTTACTTGAAATATAGACCAAAAGATTTTGAGAGTCTTGTCTGACAAGACTTTATAAACAAAACTTTAAAACAAGCAATAAACTCAAATAAAACGGTTGGAGCTTATCTTCTTTGTTGACCAAGATGAACTTGAAAAACAAGTACAGCCAGGATACTAGCAAAAGCAGTAAATTGTAAGGATTTAAAAAACTGAAACCCTTGTAATAAATGTGATATATGTGAGTCAATAAACAATGAAAATCTAGTAGACGTAATAGAAATAGATGCTGCAAGTAACACATGAGTAGATAATATAAGAGAAATTATTTCCAAAGCTAATTTTAGACCAACAAATTCTAAATTTAAAATATACATAATAGATGAAGTGCATATGCTTTCTAAATGAGCATTTAATGCTTTATTAAAAATACTTGAAGAGCCTCCAGAATTTGTAAAATTTATATTAGCAACAACAGAGACCCACAAAGTACCTGAAACAATAATATCTAGATGCCAAAGATATGATTTTAAAAACTTAAATAAAAAAGACTTAAAAGATAGGCTTACTTTTATAGCAAAAAGTGAAAAAATAAAGATAGATGATGAATCATTAGACTACATAGTAAAAGTATCAAATGGTTGAGCAAGGAATGCTATTTCACTTTTTGAACAATTAATAGTAGAAAATGAAATAAAGTATGAAACAATAGAAACAAACCTATGAATATCCTCACATGAATCCATAGAAGATTTTTTAAACAAATTGATAAAGAAAGATAGCAGTATCATAAAAAAATTTGAAGACTTAGGTGAATCATGAAAAAATATAAAATTGTTTTTTAAGGATTTAATCCTATTTACAAAAAACCAAGCAATAGAAAAATTAAAGCAAAAAAAACAAATTACAAGATATATTGAAGTTTTAGAAGAACTTGATTTAAGTTATTCTAAAACAAAAAACTCTTTGGATGAAAACACAACATTTTTAATATCTATATTAAAAATGATAGATAATAACAATATTTCTATAGAAAAAAATACAAAACAAAAAAGTACAAAACAACAAATAAAAGAGACTAAAAATGAAAAAGAACCAAAAACACAAAATGAAAATAAGATAAAAATAAATGACTTATGAGATATTTTTTGAGAAGATAGCACAAAAAATGAAGTAAAAGAAATAAAATCAAATAAAAGTTTTGATAAAAAATTATTTTTAGAAAAATTAAAACAAAATGGTGTGAAATGATTAATAACATCCAGCTTGAAACAATCAGAAATTAATCTAGATGACAAAAAACTGAATATAAAATTTCAAAACCAATTTGTTTACAATCAATTCAATAGCATTGACAATATAAAAATAATCAAAGATACTTTAGAAAGCATGTGAATAAAAAATTTAGAAGTAAATTTAAACTAAAATATGTATATAAATACATCTACATTCAATAAAACATTTGATAGTAAATGATTAGTTTATTTTGTAGCTAATTCTTTGGAAGAAAAAATAAAAATATGACAAATAGTAGAAGTTCCTATTTGAAATAATATAGAAATAGCTCTAGTCTTAAAAAAAGGTAGTTTAGAACAACTATGAATAAAAACAGAGTTAGAAGAAAAAATAAAATCTATAATTTCAATAAAAAATGAAAATATTTTTTTAAGCAAATGACAAATAAAACTAGTAAATTTTATTTCTAGTTTTTATTTCAGCTTAATACATAATTCTTTATGTTTATTTTTTCCAAGAAACCTAAGAGATAAAATAAATAAAAATAAGTTACCCTCTCTAGAAAACAAAAAAGCAAGTAAAAATGTAATAAATTATAGTTTTTTATTTAACAAAACTTTATCATATTCTCAAAAAAAAATTTATGAAAAAATAAATAAATCTGAAAAAAAGAAGTTTTTACTATATTGAGTAACAGGTAGTTGAAAAACAGAAATTTATATAAAATTAATTAAAACCCAACTTGATCTATGAAAACAAAGCTTACTTTTAATTCCTGAAATAATACTGACAAACCAACTTGAAATAAGACTAAAAGAAGTATTTTGAGAAAATATATTGATAATAAATTCTAGTATAAATGAAGCAAAAAAAACAAAAGCATGGATATCAATACATTCAAAAGTAAGTAAAATCATAATATGAACTCGCAGTGCGCTTTTTTATCCATATAATAATTTATGATTAATAATAATAGATGAAGAGCATGATAACTCATATGTCTCAGAAAATACACCAAGATATAACAGTTTGGAAGTAGCAGAAGAAATAACAAAAATAAACAAAAATAAGTTATTGCTGGCAAGTTGAACTCCAAGTATAAAATCTATGTATAAGGCAACCAAAGGGGACTATGAATTATTAAGTTTATTAGAAAAATTTGAATAATAAATATTTTAAATTTTTTTATTTTTTTTAGCTCAAAACTTATTTTTCATTCTTTTTATTTGCCTGTCACTTAATTTTTCTTCTAAAACTAAGCTAAGTTCAGCTTGTTCATCAAATAAATTGAAATCCATATTAATTCAATTTTCCAATTTAAATTTATAATCTTCATAATTTCAATAAGAAATGGAAAGCTCTCACTGGGAGATAAACCATATGTTAGTAGCAAGTTTATTTACAAAATATCTATCATGAGAAATAAAAAGTATTGTTCATTTGTATTTAGATAAAGCTTTCTCCAAAGATTCTCTAGTATCATAGTCTAAATGGTTTGTAGGTTCATCAAGTATCAATAAGTTTGATTTTTTTTGTCATAATATAGCAAAAAGTAGCTTAGAAGTCTCTCATCATGAAAGATCACAAACTTTTTTATCCAAATCTTGTTTTTCAAACAAATAATGTTTTAAAAATCATGTTAAAATTTCTTCACTATAGTCTAAACCAAATTTAATAAAATTATCTCTTATTGTTTTATCTTTATCAAGCTCTTCATGAAGCTGAGAATAATAAACTATACTGAGATTTTTTCATTTATTAAAGTATCAGTCTAAAATAGAAATTTGTCATATAATAGTTTTAAGTAAAGTTGATTTTCAACATCAATTTTCTCAAACGATTCAAATCCTTTGTCATTTAAATAAACTAGCATCATTTATATAAAATAGAGGTTCAAATCTTCATATAAAAACTTCTTTAAAGATAAGCATTTTTTCGGGAGAATCTTCCAATTCTTCAAAAAAGAATTTTGGTTTTTTTATGATATAAGGTTTTTCTAGTTTATCCATTTTCTCTATCATTTTTTCTCTTGATTTTGCCCATCATGCCCTAGAGCCAGCCCTAAATCTATTTATAAGTTGTTGCTGTTTTTTTATATAATCATTTTGTCTATTAAAATTTTGAGTTTTCTTTTTTTCTCTATTATCTCTTTCTATAACATATCATGAATAATTGGTGTGATAAAATTCTATTCATAAAACTCATTGAATTTCATAAGTTTTACTACAAGTTTTATCTAAAAACTCTCTATCATGAGAAATGATTACATATCAACCTTTCCACTTATTTTTTAAGTATCACTCAAGCCATTCTACTCAAGATATATCTATAAAATTAGTTGGTTCATCTAAAAATAAAATATCTGGAGATTCTAATAAAATTTTTGCTAAAGCTATTTTTGTTCTTTGTCATCAGCTAACTTCAACTAGTTTTTTATCTAGTAAATCTAAAATTCACATTCAGCTAGCAACACAGTGGATATTATTTTCAAAATCATATCATCAACTATTACTAAATTTATCCAATAATAAAGTATAGATATCTACGAGAGATAAATCATTAGGAGTTTCAGACATTTTGATTTCAAGGTCTTTTAATTCAGATTCTATATCCAAAAGATAAGAAAAAGCAAGTCTCAACTCTTCTTTGACGGTTTTATTTTCATCATCAGAATAAATTTGATTTAAATATCATAAAGTTAAACCTCATATATTTTCTATAAGTCAATCAAAATTTTTATTTTTTCAAGCTAAAACTTTAAAAAAACTAGTTTTTCAAACTCAATTTGGTCATACAATAGCTATTTTATCATTTTGATTTAATACAAAATCAATATCATTTAATATTTCCTTATCAAAAAATTCAAGTTTATTAATTTTTATTTTTAGATGCTTCATTTTTTAAAGTATTTTTATTAGTTTAGGAGATTATACAAAAAAAATATAAAATAGGAATATTTCTTTTGCAAAATCATCTATTTTTTATACAATATTTTAGTTAGAGAAAGATGAACTAATTAAAAATAAAAATTAATAAAAATGACAAACAAAAAAAAGATCATGCAAAAACTAAGTCCTAAAAAACCTATTAAAAAATATAGTAGCTTAAAACCATTTGCTATACTATTTTTAATATCAGCTATATTTGTTTTAGTTTTACCTTATTTGAAATGAAATGAACTATATACAGATAACAAAGTTTGATTAAATAAATTAGAAAAAACTTTTTTAGAATGAAAATATAAAAAAATATTGATAGACGGAAATAAAGCTTTTGCTACCTATAGCTGAACTGGTAAATTAAGTAGTAAGTGAAGATTAGTTATCGAGGATAACTGAATTAAAAAAATATCTAGAGATGTTATTGTATTACCAAACAACGATTCTATAAAAGATTTGTGACTTAAAAACCCCAATATAGAAACAATAATTGAAGTAAAAGATAATAGCAGTGCAAAATTTTGGGCAGAAATGATACCAACTATTTTAACTATACTGTTATTTTGAGTAGTAGCATTTTTCATACTTTGAAAAATGTGAGGTATGGCAAATAATGCTATGACCTTTAGTAAATCAAGAGCAAAACTATATAATAAAGATAAGGATAAAATATTTTTTAAAGATATAGCATGAGCAGAAGAAGAAAAACAAGAACTTATGGAAGTAGTAGATTTTTTAAAAAGCCCTAAAAAGTATAAAGACTTGTGAGCTAAAATACCAAGAGGTACGCTTTTAGTTGGTCCTCCTGGTACTTGAAAAACTATGTTAGCAAGGGCAGTTGCTTGAGAATCAAATGTTCCATTTTTAAGTATTTCTGGTTCTGAGTTTGTAGAAATGTTTGTTTGAGTATGAGCGAGCAGAGTAAGAGATTTATTTGAAAATGCTAAAAAGTTAGCTCCTGCTATCATATTTATAGATGAAATAGATGCTATTGGTAAAAAAAGATGACCTGGTAATTGATGATGACACGATGAAAGAGAGCAAACACTAAATCAAATATTAACTGAAATGGATGGTTTTGATAATGAAACTAATGTAATAGTTATGTGAGCTACAAATAGGGCAGATGTTTTAGATAAGGCTCTACTTAGACCTTGAAGGTTTGATAGGAAAATAACTGTAAATTTACCTAATTTATCTGATAGAGAAGAGATATTAAAAGTACATGCTAAAAATAAGAAAGTAGAAAAAGACATAGATTTTAAATCTCTTGCGAGTAAAACAGTAGGATTCTCATGAGCTGATATGTGAAATTTACTTAATGAAGCTGCTATAATAACAGCAAGAAAAAATGAAAAATTAATAAATGATGATATCATAACAGAAGCTTTTGAGAGAATAGTAATGTGACTTAGAAAAAAATCTCAAGTAATGAATGACATAGAAAAAGAAATAACAGCTTATCATGAAGTATGACATGCTCTTGTTTGAAAGTTATTAAAAAACACAGACCCCGTACATAAAGTATCTATAGTATCAAGATGATGAGCATTAGGAGTAACATGGTTTTTGCCAGAGCGTGATAGTCTTCTTACATCAAAAGCTAAATATTTAGATGAATTAGCTACTTTATATTGATGAAGAGCAGCCGAAGAGATATTTTTCGGAAAAGAAAATATAACAACTTGAGCAAGCAATGATATAGAAAGAGCAACGAAAATAGCAAGGCAAATGGTTACAAGATTTTGAATGTTTGAAGATATATGAGCAGAAAACTTTATATGAGAAATAGATAATTATTCAGGGCAATGACAAAGAGCCTTTATATCTGATGATACAAGCAAAAAAATAGATGAAAAAGTAAAACAAATTTTAAAAGAGGCCTATGAAACAGCAGTAAAATTGATAAAGAAAAATGAAAAACTACATGATAAAATATCTAAAGATTTGTTGAAAAGTGAAGAAATAAGCAGGGAAGAGTTCGATGAATATTTTAAAAAATAAAAAAGTATCATAATAAATATGGGAAATGAATCATTTTTAGAAATAGAAAAAAAATTTAATTTATCAAATAAAGATTACAACATAATTAAATCAAAATTAATATTAGTAAAAAAAGAATTGATAAATGATATATACATGGATACATGTGATTTTAAACTAATATTAAATAGAATTAAATTCAGACTTAGAAATGGAAAGAAAGAGTTAAAAATAAAAATATGAAACATAAGTTCAGAAGAATATTATGATAATGAATCAATAACTAAACTAAAAGAAATTTGATATGACCATAAAAAATTAAAAAAAATATTCACAGTAAGGACAAATAGAGAAAAATATGAAGGCGAATGTTTGTGAAATAAATATATTATAGACATAGACAAACATCAATACTGAGAAAGATATGAAATAGAAGTAGTTTGTGAAAACGAGATAATATGAAATAATATAATAGATACCATAATAAAAGAATTAGACTTAGATTGAGAAGAATCAAATCCTTTAGAAAACAAATCAATATTACACATTAAAAATCAAAATATTGAATTGTATGAAAAAATTTTATTACAAAAAAGATATATAAAATAAATAATCTAAAAAGAAAAAAATGCATGAAATAATAAACTACATAGTTTCTATAGCTGAGCAATTTTGATATACTGGTATATTTATAATGATGGTAATAGAATCAAGTTTTATACCATTTCCATCTGAAGTAGCTATGATTCCAGCATGATATTTATCAAGTACTTGAAAAATGAACTTCTTAATAGCTTTAATAGCTTGAACTTTTTGAGCACTAATATGAGCTACCATAAACTATTTACTAGCTTATTGGCTTTGAGAAAAAGTAATAATAAGACTCATAAGAAAATATGGAAAATATTTTTTCTTAAAAGAAGCTCATTATTTAAAAGCAGAAAACTATTTTTTAAAGCACGGAATTATAACTATATTCTTGGCTAGGTTTATAACAGTTGTTAGACAATTAATAAGTCTTCCTGCATGAGCATTTAAAATAAATTTTAGAAAATTCTTTTTTTATACATGAATTTGAGCATGATTATGGAATTTATGATTAATGAGTGTATGATATATAGCATGAGAGAACAAAGAGCTTATAAGCAAATATTCTTATGAATTACTTATAGGATGAATAGTATTTATCATTTTAGTATGAGGAATTTACTACTATATTAATAATAAAAAATCTAGTGTATAATATCTTTATACATTAGATTTTTTACAAATGAACGTTCATTTGAACGTTCATTTGTAAATATTGTATATTACATTAAAATAAAAATATAAATTTAAAATAAATCAGTACAAATCAGTAAAATTCTATTAAGAGAAGAAAAAGGGGGCATTAAATATAAAATTTAACTACTTAACATAATAATAGTTATGTTAAGTAGTTAGATATTCCTTTTTAGAGTTTAATAATAATTCAATAAGAAAATCTTTATTAGATTTTTTAAAAAAACTTATTTAATAATTATAATATTATTATTAAAATTAATTTAAATAAGCTCAATATAATATCATTATTTCTTAATAAAAACATTTGATGTTAAAATATCAAATATTTTTATTAAACATAACGGTAAGGGTTATATATCAAAAAAGAAAAAAAGAGTACTTAACATAATATTATTTGATAAAATTAAGTTAAGAATCTTTTCATATTAAGCCTATTTCTTCTTCGTATAATTCTTTAGAAATTTTTCAGCTTTCATAAAGTTTTCCTAAAGTCATTCTCATATTTGACATTCATTCGCTAGAAGATGTTTCAATAACTGAATTTATTTGATGAGTTTCTCATTTTCTTATAATGTTAGCTATGGAAGTATTATTAATCATAACCTCTGCGGCAAGAACTCTTCATTCTCAGTTTTTAGGTTTTAAAAGTTTTTGCCAAACTACTCAAATCAAAGATTCTGATAATTGAGCTCTTACTTGGTCTTTTTCTCATGCTGGAAACATATCAATTATTCTAGAAATAGTTCTAGCTGCTCAAGAAGTATGGAGAGTAGCAAATACTAAATTACCAGTTTCTGCTGCTCTTAAAGCTAATCTAAAGGTTTCTAAGTCTCTCATTTCTCAAAGCATTATAACATCAGGAGCTTGCCTCAAAGCATATTTAAGTCCATTTTCAAAACTCAAAGTAGAGTTTTCTACTTCCCTTTGTTCTATCAAACTTTTCTTATTTTCAAAAATAAATTCTATTGGATCTTCAACAGTTATTATATGTTTAGAAAAATTTTTATTTATTTCATTTATAAGAGATATCATTGAGGTAGATTTTCAAGATCATACAGATCAAGTAATAAGCGCTAAACCATTTCTTTTATGGGCAAAACTTTTTACAATTTGTGGTAATCATAAATCATCAAATTCTGGAACTTTAATAGCAATAGGTCTACATACTATTCAAGCTCAATTTCTAGTCATAAAAGCATTTATTCTAAATCTATGTTTTCAAAATCATATTCAATAATCAAGTTCCCTTTCTTTAATAAATCTATTTTTTTGAGTTTCACTCATGGTAGAAAATACTATATTTTGCATATAATCTTTTGATATAATCTCTTTTTCATCTATAAATCTAATTTCTCACTGTATTTTTAGACTAGGTTTAGCTCCAGAAGATAATATTATATCTGATGCTTTTAAATCAATAGACATTTGAAGTATTTCTTTTAACATATTTTGTTTTAGTTCATTTAATATATTATAATAATATCATAATTGAAAAATAAAAACAAGTTTTGACAAAAATCATATATTCAATACAATGAGTTGGTGCTTTAATTAAATATAAATTATATGGAATTAAAAAAAGCTACAACCATTACAACTACTAACACTTCTATTTATAAATAGGGTTATTTGTTGTGATAAAAATTAGGAAAATAACAAAAAACTCTTATTTAAATAAGAGTTTTTTATAAAATTTAATTTAATAATTTTAAAAAAATGGTAGATATATCTATAAAAAGGCATAGTTTAGCACATATTATGGCGCAAGCTGTAAAACAAAATTTTCCAAATGCTAAAATAGCTACATGACCAGATACTCAAGATGGATTTTTTTATGATTTTGATTTTTGAGATATAGATTTTTGAGAAAAAGATTTTAACAAGATTGAAAAATCTATGAAAAAAATAATAACTCAAAATCAAGATTTCAAAAAATTTGAAGTTAATTTTAATCAAGCAAGAAATATTCTTGATTTAATGTGAGAATGATTTAAAAACGAACTAGTAGATAAGTTTGAATCATGAGATTTCAAAAATAAAGAAAAACTATCTTGAAAAGTTAGTTTTTATATAAATGTGTCAAAATGAGGTAAAGTAGATAAAGTTCAAGAATTTATAAAATCTGAGAAATTTGAAAATTTTGAAGATATGGATGGAGACCAAATCAAAAATTTAAAATTTATAGATATGTGTACTGGACCTCATGTAAAAAATACAAAAGAAATAGCTCCTGATAGTTTTAAACTAGTAAGAGTAGCTTGAGCTTATTGGTTAGGAGATGAAAAGAATAAACAATTAACTAGAATATATGCTTATGCATTTGATACAAAACAAGAATTAGATAAGCATCTAAAGATGCTTGAAGAAGCAAAAAAAAGAGATCATAGAATCATATGAGCAAAATTAAAACTATTCACAATATCAGAATTAATATGACCATGACTCCCTCTTATACAACCAGCTTGAATGATTATAAGACAAGAAATAGAAAATTACTTATGGGAGATACATTCTCAAAGAGGATATAATAGAGTGTGGACTCCACATATAGCAAAAGAAACTTTGTATGAAACTTCAGGTCATGCTAGTAAATTTTGAGATGAATTATTTAGAGTAAATGGAAAAGAAGACAAGTTTATAATGAAACCAATGAACTGCCCTCATCATATGCAGATTTTTTCTGATAATAGGTTCAGTTATAAAGATATGCCTATTAGATATTTTGAGCCAGCAACTGTTTATAGAGATGAAAAGTCCGGACAATTATCAGGTCTTACAAGAGTAAGATCTATAACCCAAGATGATTGACATCTTTTTTGTAGAGTTTCACAAATAAAAACCGAGGTAAAATCTATAGCAGAAATAATAAGAGAATTTTATACAACTCTTTGAATGACAAATAATTATTGGGTATCATTATCCGTAAGATGAGATGATAAATCAAAATACTTATGAGATGATGATGTTTGGGAAAAAGCAGAAGAAGCTTTAGAACAAGCAAGCAAAGAAAATAATTTGCCATACAAAAGAATAAAATGAGAAGCAGCTTTTTATGGACCAAAGCTAGATTTTATGTTTAAAGATGCTATATGAAGAGAGTGGCAATTAGCCACAGTTCAATGTGATTTTAATCTTCCAGAAAGATTTAATTTAAGTTTTACTAATGAGAATAATATCCAAGAAAGACCAGTTGTAATTCACAGAGCAATATTTTGAAGTCTTGAAAGAGGTTTATGAGTTTTGATAGAACATTTTGCTTGAATCTTCCCTTTATGGTTATCACCAAGACAAGTCATAGTTATACCTATAATACCGATGTTTGACGAATATGCTGATAGCATATTAAAAGAATTAAAAAAAGAATGAATAAGAGTAAGCTGAGATTTTTCTACTGACTCTATAAACAAAAAAATAAGAAATGCTGAAAAAATGCATAATAACTATATTATAGTAGTTTGAGAAAAAGAAGAAGTTGATTGAACTATATCTGTTAGAAATTATAGGACAAAAGAACAAAGCATAGAAAAATTAGAAGATTTTAAAAATAGAATACTAAAAGAGTATAAAACTAAATCCTTATAAAAAATGAAAAAACAAAAAATAGCATTTTCTTTATTAGAAGTAGTAGTAGCAAGTTTAATACTAACTATTACTGTTTTTTGAACATTCAAATTAATATGAGAAAATCAAAAACTAATAAGTAATGCTTCAAACTATAAAAATACTACTTCCCTTTTCATTCCTTTAATAGAATGTATAAAACATATTTCTTACTCATGATTTGATGATAAAAGTGAATGAAAAACTCACTATATAAATTTTTGAGATGATTTAAATTGATGTGAAATCTGAAAAAATAAAACTAAAATAAATAACATAGAATATGAACTAAGCTGAAAAATAATTAAACATGAAATATGAAAATATATAACCTTTAATCTAAAAATAATTAGTGATTATTCTAAATTAGAGAAAGAATTCAATTTATTAAAATAAAATTAACCCTTAAAATCTTCAGAAACAGATATTTCAAAAACATCATCTATTTTTCTAAAAGATTTATTTATAAAAGATATATCTATTTTAGGGCTGATTTTAACAACAAGTTTTATGCTAACTACCTTACCATTATCCTTCATATTTTTAGTAACGATTTTGATTGGTAATTTTTTTATAGTAGCAACAACTTTTTCCTCAGTTTTATCACTTTTCTTGAATTTAATATAAATTAAAGAATATCTTTCAACCCTTATAAATTTTCATTTTATTTTAGTTATTATTACTAAATTTATTAATATTAATAATGTAACAAATATAGCAATAGAATAAAATCAAGCTCAAACAGCAAGTCAAACAGCAGAAACCACCCATATATTTGCTGCTGTAGTAAGTCATTTAGTATTAAGTCCCATTTTCATAATAGCTCAAGCTCATATAAATCAAACTCAAGATACAACTTGAGCTGCTATTCTTCAAGGGTCATTTATAGATGATTTATAAACTTCTGGAACCATTATAGAAATAATCATAAAGAGTGTTGAACCAACTCATATCAAAATATGGGTCCTAACTCATGCTGGTTGGTTTCTATACTCCCTTTCAAGTCATATTATCAAAGACAATATCAAACTCAAAATCAGATGTGAAATCATAGTTCAAGTATCAATCATTTTAGTTTATTTATTGGCTAACAATTCTATTCTAATGATTATTAAATAATATCAAGGTTTTCTTTATAATATCCTTGTTTTTTATATTTTTTTTTATAAAATTTTATAATAAATATAAATTATAAAATACAAAAAATGGAAAATCAAATAGGAATTAAAAAAAATGACATTTTAAAAAATATAGAAGTAGAAAAACTAGTTTTTTGAGGTAAGGGTTTTGCTATACTAAAACACTCAAACCCAGCATATGATGGTAGAATTATTTTTATAACAGGTTGAGCAATCCCTAAATCTATAGTTGATCTAAGAGTAATAAAAAAGAAAAGTTCTTTTTTAGAAACACAAATAGTAAATATAGTAAAAAAATCCCCTTTTGAGAAAAAAAATAAAGATAATTTATATGGAGAATGTGGTGGTTGTAAATGGGTAAATATTGAATATGAAAAACAATTAGAAATAAAACAACAACAAGTAGAAGAATCTTTAAATAACTTGAAAAAATATGATGAAAAACTAAGTAATAAATTTTTAAAAATAGAAAAAAGCCCTTTAATTAATTGATATAGAAATAAAGTTGAGTTTTCTTTTTGAAAAAATATTTCATTAAAAAATAATATAGAACAACATTTTAATGTTTGATTTCATAAACAATGAGAGTTTTCAAAAGTAGAAGATTTTGATGGCTGTATATTAATAGATGAATTACAAAATAAAATATATAGAGATATAAAAAGTTTTAGTAAAACTTTAGGTTTACCTGTTTATGACCAATTTAATGGCAAATGATTTTTTAGACATATACTTATAAGAAGAACTTATTTCACAAATCAAATAATGTTGCTTTTATCTTTCAACCCAAATTATTTTGAAAATAACACTAAAATAAATCAAAAAGAAAAAATAAATTTGATAAAACAATTTTTTTTAAGCCTAA
This sequence comes from uncultured bacterium, assembly GCA_963922865.1. Classification (GTDB taxonomy): domain Bacteria; phylum Patescibacteriota; class Gracilibacteria; order BD1-5; family UBA6164; genus CAWUJK01. The sequence continues at coordinate 27,864 of CAWUJK010000001.1, forward strand.
CAAAAAAATATAGTGAAATAAAATCAATATATTTATCATATAACATAAATAAATCTGATACTTGTATTTGAGATTTAGAGTTAATTTATTGAAATAAAAGTATTAAAGAGGAGTTAGGATGACTTTATTTTTATATTTCTCCAACTTCATTTTTTCAAACAAATAGTAGTTGAGCAAATAAACTTTATTCTATAGTATTAGATTTTGCTAAAAAAGATAGGATTAAACAATATTCTATATTAGATTTATATGGTTGAACAGGGACAATAGCAATATTTTTTGCAAAAGCATGAGCAAAAAAAGTTACATCAGTAGAGCATGTAAAGTCCTCGAGCTTTGATTGAGAGTCAAATGCAAAATTGAATTGATTAAAAAATGTTTCTTTTGTAAATGAAAAAGTTGAAGACTTTTTGAAAAAATATATTGAGTCAAAAAACAAATGTGATTTAATTATTGTAGATCCAGCAAGGGCATGATTACATCCCAGTGCTTTAGCTGATGTAATAAAATTTAATGCAAATCAAATTATCTATGTTTCTTGTAATCCTCCTACTTTAGCTAGAGACTTAGAATATATACTAAAAAACAGTAATTATAAAATAGAAAAAATTAAAGCACTTGATATGTTTCCACATACTCATCATATAGAAACAATTGTTAGTTTAATAAAAAAAGATTAATTTATATTAATCTTTTTAATTTGTTTGTAAAAATTAATTCTCTATAAATTCTCATAGTTTGATTTTAATTATTTTTTATATAATCTTTATTATTTTGTTCTTCTATGAGTTCTTTTTGTTTTAATACATTTGAAAAAGAAACTCAAAGAGTAGAAATAATTTTTATTTCATTTTCACAAAAATCATTTTCTTGTCTTAAAAATATTAGGTATCCATAATTTTTATTTCATATTCTTATCTCTTGTGTATAGGAGTATTTTCAAGTATTTTTTAGTTCAAGCAGATCAAGTTTGTTATCTGTTACTTTTATTATTTTATCCTGCATTTTTCATGGTTCCAAAGTATTATATTTTACTGTTAAATACTCTTCTAAAATAGGATTTTCTTCTAAAAATATTATGTTGTCTACGCTACTTATATTTTTTATTTTTTCAATTAATTCAAATATAGTCTTGAAATTAAAATTATTCATAGATGATATTTCTCTATTTATTTTATAACTGGAGGTTATAAGTGAATTTGATTCATTAAGTCTATTATTTGATAAATGTATTATATATTTCAAAAAATTAAAAGCTTTTTGAGTATGTTTAGTAGAAAACTCATCTAAACCTGAAATTGCATTTATGTAAATTATTTTAGTTTTTACTTTTGCTTTTATACTAACTTGTTTTGGGAGATTGTTATTTAGTGCTGCTTCTCAAAATATTTCATCTTTTTTTAAAATAGCAAGTATTTTTGACTCATCACGTGATGAACTAGTAAACTTTTCTATTATCAACTCTCAAAGTATTATAATATAAATATTTTCATCAATATCTCACTCATGAAACAAGTACTCTCAAGGTTTGAGAGTTCTTTCTTTGAAAAATGTAGAATTTTTAAAAAAATTTATATCAATCATAATTAGTTTTCATTATTAGAAATCATTTCAGCTGATTCTTTATCTCTAGAATAAGAAAGTAATGTGTCTTTATTTATAATTCATTTTTTAAAAAGAGCTATAAGGTATTTATCCATCAATATCATTCAATGTGATTTTCATACCTCTAAAACTGAATAAAGCTGATGTGTTTTTCAGGATATAATTAGATTTCTAGTAGCATCATTTGTTATAAGTATTTCTCTAACTGCTACTCTTCAGTCTTTATCACTTCTAGGAACTAGTCTTTGAGATATTATTCATGATAGGCTCATTGCCAATTGCATTCTTATTTGTTTTTGAGTGGCTTCAGGAAAAACATCTACTATTCTATCAACTGTTTGTACTGAATCATTTGTATGTAGAGTAGATAAAACTAAATGTCATGTTTCAGCCAAAGTTATTGCTGCTTTTATAGTTTCTGGATCTCTCATTTCTCATATCATTATCACATCTGGATCCTCTCTAAGACTTGCTCTTATAGCGTTTGCAAAACTTTTAGTATGACTTCATACCTCCCTTTGATTTATAAGTGATTTATTTCATGAAAAACAAAATTCAACTGGATCTTCTATTGTTATAATATGTTTATTTTTATTATTATTTATGTAGTCAACCATAGCAGCTAGATTTGTAGATTTTCATGATCAAGTTGGTCATGTTACAAGAATAAGTCATTTTCAAGAATCACACAGATTTTTTACTTGTTGTGCTAGTCATAATTCGTCTAAACTTGGTATTTTACTAGGAATTATCCTAAAAGCTATAGAATATCCGTCTGAATCTAAATAACAATTAACTCTAAATCTATCTTGGCTTTCTATACGGTATGATAAATCTAACTCCATATCAAGTTTAAATTTTTCATATCATTTTTCTCAAGCCAAAACACATATTATAGATTTTATACTATCAAGTGTCATTTTAGGTAAAACAAGTTCTTTGGAATCTATTTCTATTTTCTCCAAATCAATAATTAATCAAGAATTATTTCTTATTTTAACTTTTTTATTCGTACTTATATGAATATCTGGATAATTTTTTTTACAACAATAGTGTAGTATATGATTTATTAATTCTTTACTAGTCATAATTTATTATTTAAAAAATTTTTGGTTATATAAAAATAAAAAGACCTAACTTTTTATTATTTATTAACTAATTATTATTTTAGCACATTTAAAATTTAAAAGCAAAAAAATAGAGTTCTCTCAAACTCTATTTTTATAAGAAATATCACAAAAACTATTATTATCTTAATTTTTTTGTTTTACCCTTCAGCTTCTTCTTTCTTTTCTTGAGCGTAATCAACTTTAATTGCTCTTCAGTCAAGCTCAACTCAATCCATTGCTTCTTTCGCTTTAACAGCATCTTCTACACTAGCAAATTCAACAAATCAAAAACCTCTAGATTTACCTGTTTCTCTATCAGTAATAACCCTAGCAAAAACAACTTCACCATGTGATGCAAAAGCATCTTTAAGATCTTGCCATGATAAATTCCATGACAACCCTCCAACAAATAATTTATTTGTCTCCATATTATAACATAAAATAAATAAAATATTTTGGAATAATTATTTTTTTCCTTCCTCCTAATTGAAACATTGATACATCAACACACAAAATCGCAGAAATTTATAAAAACTTTACTTCCAAGTTAGATGGTAAGGGTTATTTTATAAAAAGCAAGTTTATTTAATCTTATTTTCCAAATTATTAAGTATTACAATTTAAATTTTTATTTTTTAAAAAGCTTATTTTCTATTTCTAATTATCATAAAAAATCATATTATAAGTACTATAGAAGATATGATTTGAATAGGATTTAATATATTTCAGTTAAAGATATAATCAAAAATAACAGCTGATATAGGCCAAGCTAATTCAAATATAGTTGATTGGGATGCCTTAACTATTTTTAGTCAAAAATAATAAAGAAATAAAGCTCATGCTCAGGTTATGAAAACAATAACAAATAAAAGGTTCCAATGTAGTAAAGAAAAATCAAGGTATATATTAAATCATCAAAATAAAAGTAGTATAAAAAGTGATAGTATAGTAGTTACTAAAAATCTAAGAGAGACAGTTAATTTAAATCATAAATCATCAACTAGAGTTTTTCAAAAAACTGTTGAAGATCAAAAAGCAAATGCTGCTAAAATAGCGTAAAAAGCTGGTATGGTGAGTAAATTTATTTCAAATATATCGTCTTTTAATCATCAAAAAGCTAAAAAATACGCACTTATAATAGAAATTATAGCCCAAATATAAAAAGTTTTACTTAGTTTTTCTTTTAAAATTATTCATGCTAAAAATAAAGCAAATATGGGTTGTAACTTTTGTAGTATAACTACAGTAGCTATAGTAGTTTCTCATGCAAATGCAGAGAAATAACTTTGAGTTATTGCTAGGGTTCATACCAGTCATCAAAAAAAACAAATCCAAAGTAGAGATAAAATATCTTTTTTATTCATTTTTTTAATTTTATTCCATCATTTTATGACAAATGGTGATAAAATTATAGCTCAAAGCAAATGTTCTATAAATACTATATTTATTGGTGGAAACTTATAAAATTGAGGTCTAATAAGTGCTCAATCTAAACTCCAAAAACTTGCTGCTAATATTATAGCAAATGCTCACAATATAAAATTTATTCTTTTTTTCATTTTAAGTTTTAGTTTTTATCAAAAATACAAAGCCTTAAATTTAATAATATTAATAAATATATAAAATCAAGCTAATTATTTATGAATAAAAACTATAATAAGGGTAGCAAAATTATTAAATTTAAAAACCCATGAGATAACTAAAAAGCTTTAAAATTACAGTTAAATACTAAGATCAATAAAAATTTTATTTCCATCTGAATCTATTAAATCATTTACTTGAGTTCGTAAATCTGTATAATATTTTTTTCATGAGTCAAAATCATCACATAATAATTTTAATAGAGTAGGTCCAATGTATTTTGTTCAAAACATGCGTTGTATAAAAAGAATTACTGATTTGTTTGTAACTATTTTCTCTATTGAACTTCTAAAATTATAAGAAATATGTGTTATATTTGAACCATAATTTGGTCCTCCATAAATATTCCAAGGGTATTTTTTTCTCTTTCATTTCAAACTAGATACATATGGTAAGTTTGAGTTTGGTCTTTCTTGATTTATTAGATTAAAAATGTCAGATTTTGTATTGGCAATTATATGTTTTGTTTTAAATTCTCTAATACCCCTAGTTCGTCTATTAAAAGTCACTTTTACAGAATAAAAATCTCTTTGGTTTTTTCTTGCATAAATACATATTTTTAAAATTATATTATATATATAATATGAATATTTAATAATATGTCAATATTATTAAATTATAATTCATTTAATTAAGAATATAGTTTAAATTATAATAATTTTATCTAGCAAATCTCAAGTATTAAACTTAATTTATGAAAGTAAGTTTTTAAAATTATATAAATTTGATTAGAAAGATTAAAAAAATCATTATACACCTACCAAATATGAATCATATTATTTATTATTAAAAAAAGAACTTCAATTAAATTGAAATTCTTTTAAAAATATATCATGGTGGATCCACCGAGGTTCGAACTCGGGACCTACCGCTTAAGAGGCGGGTGCTCTACCAACTGAGCTATGAATCCAAAAATAAAAGCAAATCAAGTCTATGTATAAACTGACAAAAATCAAATTTTAAAATAGTTTATGATAATCAAAACCTAGCTTTCTATTTCCAATTTTCCTAAAAAATCTTCTAAACTTAAAATTTTTACCCCAAGTTTATTTGCTTTCTCAAGTTTACTACCAGCTTTTTCTCAAGCCAACAAAAAATCAGTCTTTTTAGAGACAGAAGAAACAAACTCTCCCCCACTCTCCTCAAGTAATTTCAATAAATCATCTCTTTTATATCCATCAAAACTTCAAGTTATACAAACTTTTTTTGAAAAAAAGAAAGCATTTTTATCTAAACTAGAAGAAACAGGAGAACTGTATTTTATATCTAAAATACCTATTAAATTACTCACTAACTCTCTATTGTTTTTATCATCAAAAAAATCTACTATATTCTTAGCTGTCTCTCCTCAAATATCATAAAGTTTCTCTAGTTCTTCCACACTTCACTCTCATCTAAAAATATGATTATCTCAAGAGCTTATAAGTCTAGATAAAATTTTTGCGGTTTTATTTCATACTCAAGCTATTCATAAAGCATTCAAAAAAGAAGATATATTTATATTTTTGGAAGATTCTATAGACTTTATCAAATTATTAACTGATTTTTCTTGAAATCACTCAAGTTTCATTATTTCCTCTGCTCTATCTTTTATATTAAAAATAGAAACTAAATCACTAATAATTCAAATCTCCAAAAATAACTCTACTTGCTTTTTACCAAGTCAATCTATATTAAAGCCTTGTTTTCATACCGCAAATATTAACCTCTCTCTAATTTGAGAAGAACAAGCAGAATAATTAGCACAATAATACCTAACCTTATCTTCATCTTTAAAAAGCTTTTCTCTACAACTAGGACACTTTTTAGGGGCTCTTATACCCTTTTCGCTACCATCTCTTACATCAATTATAACAGAAATAACTTTAGGTATAACTTCTCAAGCTCTTTTTATAAAAACACTATCTCAAATCTTTACTCATAAACTTTTAATCTCATCATAATTATGCAAAGTAGCTCTTCTAACTACTACCCCTCATACATTAACAGGCTCTAAATTTGCAACAGGCGTTATAGTTCAAGTTCTTCAAATACTATGTTCAACACCCAAAACTTTGGTAGTCAACACTTCTGCTGGGAATTTATAACTTATAGCATACCTAGGGTGATGTTCAGTAGTTCAAACTTCATGCCATAAATTTATATCATTAAGTTTTATAACAAGGCCATCAATCTCAAAATCCAAACTTTTTTTTATATTTCAAATATTTTTAATTTTTTCTATAACCTCATTTATTCAAATACACTTTTCAAAATAACTAGAAGTTTTAAATCATAAACTATCTATTTTTTTTATAAGTTCATAATAAGAATCAATATTATTCTCTTTAGCAAACTCATAATTATTAGCTAAATCATAGCCATAGAAATCTAAGTTTCTCTGCTTAGTTACTCTATTATCAATCATTCTTATGCTACCAGAAGCAGCATTTCTAGGATTTGAAAATACCTTATTTCCAGATTTTTTATTTTGCTGGTTTAATTTATCAAAACTAGAAATAGGCATAACTATTTCTCACCTTATCTCAAAGTTTCATTTATAAGCAATAGTTTTTGGTATAGAGTTTATTTGTCTTACATTTTCTGTAACATCTTCACCCTCTATACCATTTCATCTAGTAATAGCCTTATTAAATTTACCATTTTTATATATTATCTCTATACCTACACCATCAAATTTAAACTCTATGATATAATCAAGTTTATCTATTAAATCAAGTTTCATAAAAACCTTTTCAGTATTTCAACAAACTTTTTTATCTCAAAACTTGCTAAATCAAAACTTAGAATAATAAGCTATATTTTCTACAGCAGAAGGTATAAAAACTACTTTCTCTCACTTATTTTTTAAAAAATCTATGGAAAAATTTATTAACCTAGAAGCAAATCATTTTCATCTGTAAGAACTTAAAGTAGCTATCCTTCAAAAACAAAAATCTCAATCATTTACTATATTTCCCAATTTTTCTTTTTTTATATAAGTCTTTTCAAATCTTTCTATCTGTATAGCAGAAACTATTTTAGAATCTTTTTTGATATAAAAAATTAAAGAGTCATCAAATTTGCTTTTTCTTCAAGTTAAATCAAGCTCAAATTCTTTTATCCAAATATTACTAAAAAATTCAAAACATTCATCATAATCTTTTTTAGATTTAGCTTTTTTTATATCATTTAAGCCATTTAACATTCAATTTTCACTACTTATCAATCTTTTTACTCTTTTATCAAAATCAGCTAAATCTTCTTCATCATAAGTATTATCCAGACTTATCATAGGTCTAGAGTGTTTTACTTTTTCAAATGTTGATTCTATAAGTTCAGCTCATACTCAAAGTGTAGTTTTATCTTTTATTCAAAACTTATTTTCTAAAAACTCTAGTTTTTTAAATAATTCATCATATTCAAAATCAGAGATTATAGGTTTTTGTTTATTATAGTAAAGGTCACTATGGTAGTTTATAATTTTTTGGAGATCAAAAATATCATCAAGTGTAAATAACTCCAATTTTTTATTTAAAAGTTGCTTAGATAATTCAAACATCTATAAATTAATTAATATTTTAATACATATATTATATATTATTTATTTACAAGTTTTTAACAACTGTTTTTTCATATTTTTATTTGTATAATTTTTTGAAACAACAAAATAGAATTTTAATATTTATATATAAAATAATAAATAAATCAATAGTTGAAATATATTTTTAATCTAGTTAAATAAAAAATCTCTAATACCTTATTTTAAGCCAATAAATTTTTATTTAATTATAAAAAACAATTAATAATATAAAAATATTTGCCCTACTAATAATTAAGTGTTATAATATTTGTGTAAGTTTATATTATTTAATACTTACAGTTCTTTAAAAGATTTTTACTCTACAAGAACGGAACTTGTTAAATCCTACATGAATTCCTAACAAAAACCCAGTCTTGTACTGAAACAAAAATAAAAACAAAAAAAGTGAAAAAGTTATACTTGTATTTGAGTTAATTTAACTTACAAATTGATTCAAATACAAGTATAACAATAAAAAATCACTAAAACTAAAAAAAGAATTTGAAAAAAATTCAAAAAATAAAAACAAAAAAGCATGGTGAATAGCTTTCAAAAAATTACCCAAGTATGGTAAAAATCAAGAGGATTTATAAGCAATTTGTTTTATAAAAACTCAAACTGAAATCAAAGGGTTAGATTTCAAAATACATCTTTTATTCCCTTAGAATATAAAAATAAAAAATACTTTCTAGGCAAGTGAATACTAGATAATACAAAAGACTTAAGCTCTATTACCAAATAACTTATGTCTTTTTTTTGTCTAAATTTTTGCTAAAAAGAAAATAATATTTATTATAGTCTATATACAACTAAAAAAATAAAAAATGATAAAACAGTTAGAAAAACTTAAACAATTAATAAAAACTTCTAAAAAAATAGCATTGTTAAGTCATATAAGAATGGACCCTGACACTTTTTGAAGTGCTACAGCTCTTTATTATGTACTACAAAAAATTTGAAAAAATGTAGTATTATTAAATGATGAAAAAGCTCCAAAAGAATTTGAATTTTTAGCTGCAAATGAAATAGTAAAAACAAATTATTGTCTAAAAAATTTTAATCCTGATTTAATTATAAGTCTAGATGCAGCAGATACAAAACAATTATGAGAAAGTTATAGTAAAAACAAAGAAACAATTAAAAATAAAACTCTAGTTGTAATAGATCATCATATCACAAATCCTTGATTTTGAGACATAAATTTAATCTCAACAAGCTCAAGTTCTACTTGTGAGTTTTTATATGAAATAATGCTAGAAATAGATTTAATAAAGTATGTTAACAAAGGCATATCTACTCTTTTAATGGCTTGAATATTAACCGACACAAACATCTTTTACAATACAAATGTTACTTCAAAAACTCATAAAATAGCATGAAAATTAATTGAGTTATGAGCAGATTCAAGAACATCAATATTTGAATTTTTCAAAAAGAAAAGTTTTAAAAAAACTATGCTTATATCAAAAGTTTTATCTAATACAAAACTAATAAAATGAAAGCTAAAAAACTGAAAAAATATAGTATATAGTATAATAAAGCAAACAGATTTTAAGCAAACTAAAACAAATGATAATGATACTGATTGAATGGTAGAAGATTTAATAAATATAGAAAATAGCGAGATAGCATTTATAGTGTATCCAGTAAAAGATAGGAATAAAATAAGTATTAGAAGTAGAGAATATGATATTTCCAAAATAGCACAAAAAATGTGATGATGAGGACATAAAAACGCAGCATGATTTTATAGTGATAAAAAAGTAGAACAAATAATTGAAGAATTAGTTGAGAAAATAAAAAAACTATAAACAATTTATTTCATAAGTTCTTATTAATCAAATAATTTTAATTTTTTATGTAATAAAAACAAAGACTTTAATAATAATTTTTTACTATTAAAAAATTCGTTTTTAAAACAAAATAATCTATTAGCCTTTATCTTGCTCATATTTTCCTTTTTTTATAAAAAAATTATTGTTTTTTTCAATTCTCTATCAAGTCTTTTTTAGACTTTTTTACAACTTTAATTAGAAAATTAAAAATTCAAAAAACTCTATCTTTAAATAGAGTTTAAAAAACAAGAAACTATAACTAACTACATTCAAGGCAGACCAGGAATTCAACCACCAGCTGGCATATTCATTCACATAGCAGACATAACTCAACTCATCTTACTTGCAGCTACTTCTTGAGACTTTTTAATTCATTTATTAACAGCTTCACTAATAGCATTTTCTAAAACTTCTTTTTGAGAAGAAGATAATCAAGATATAAGTGCATCAGTCTCAAACTCAGTTTTTTCAACTTTCATTTCACCATTAACAGAAACAACAAGTCAATTAACTTCAGCTTCTATAATAGTGTTTTCTAATTCTTTTTTTACTTTCATCGCTTCTTGTTGAAGTTTCATCATTTCTCATGCTTTACTAAAATCCATACAGCTTTTTTTATAGGAATTAATTTAAAAATTTAACAAAAACATTATATAAATATTAAATTTTTTGCAAATATTTTTTTATTGTGTTAATATTTAGTTGTACTTTATAAAAATAATTTTTTAAACCATGACAAATCCAAACAATGAAGAAGATTTAATCATCATACAAGAAGATGATAATGAAACTAATGATAATCTAATGGCGGTAGAAGATGAAAATATAAAACTCGATACTACAGAAGAAAACTCAGAAAAACAAGAACTAATTTCTTTTGATGATGAAAATGATGAAAATATTAAAGATGAATTAAATTTAGACACTTTTGAAACTGATGAATCTAGTACAAATGATAACACAAAAAACGATGAGAATACTAATAATGAACTAGAATCATTAGACCTTAAACAAGAAGAAAGTATAGATTTAGATATTGAATCAGATGATACAAAACAAGAAAAAGATATATCAGAAAAACAAGAAGAAAACCTAAATTTGGATATACAAGATGAAAATATAGATTTAAGTCTAGATTTAGATACAAATAAAAAACAAGAGGAAGAACAAGTACCTTGAAATGAAGGAAAAATTAATATTTGACAATTAAAACAAGAAACAAAACAAGATGATTTAGAAAATCTAGGAAACATATTGGAAATAGATGATACAAACAAAAAAGAAGAAGATATGCAAAAATCTTTAAACGAAAAAGAAGAAGAAAAAATTGATATTTGACAGTTAAAACAAGAAACAAAACAAGATAGTTTAGAAGATTTAGGAAATAATATAGAAATAGATAATACAAAAAATCAAATAGATGATATTCAAACATCTTGAAGCGAAGAAAAAGAAGAAACCATGACGTCTATACTAGATTGAACAATAGATAAGCTTAAAACTAGAAAAGATAAATCAAGCTTAGAAGCAGAAGATAAGAAAGCACAAGTCACCAGTATAGAAGAACAAATAACTGAACTACAAGAAAACAAAAAGCAAATAGAAGAAGATATAAAACAATTAGAAAGTGAAAATAAAAAAATAGATTCCAATGTAAATTCACTTGAGAAAATGAAAATACAAGATAAACAAGAAACTATAAAAACTCACAATTCTAAAAGAAAAATCTCAAAAAAACCAGTAAATTTAAAAACAAGAAAAACTCAAGCAAAATAAAAGATGAACGTTCAAGTGAACGTTCATCTTTTATTTTGAATTTTTTACTTCATTTTTTTAATAATTTCATCTTTTATTTTAGTAGCTCAAGCTAAAATTTTTTCTTTTAATTCTCAAGCTTTTTGTGGAGAAATTTCTTTTATTTCTTCAATTTTAAGTTTCTGTTTTTCATAAATTTCTTCCATTTTTTCTACTCAGATTTTAGCTATATTTTTACCCTTGTTAGCTAAATCATTAAGTGTCTTTTCAGCTTGAAATTTATAAGAGTCTGCCAAATTCATTAGTTCTTGTTTTTTAGCCTCAAATTTTTGCTTATTTTCAAGAGTCAATATTTCTTCTTTGGCTGATTCAAATAATTTTTTATGAGTTTCTATAAAATCATTTAATAAAAAAGTCATAACATCTCATCATTGCTCTTTGATTTTTTTTATTTTTTTCTTTTTTTTAGGATCTAGAGATGAAGCTATCATAGAACCTGCTACATATCATCAAGCAATTGTTAATATTTTTCCAAAAAATCACATAATATTTTATTAAACAAATAAAACTCATTTTGTAAAAGCATTTTACTTTATATAAATACTTTTTTATGGTAAAATCATTATATACTTTTTAAGGTCTATAGCAAAATATTTTTTAACATAAAAAATATTTTAATCTTTACAAAAGAAATATTTCCTTAATATTTTGTATATAATATTAACAACATATAAAAAATAAAATGAGCTATAAAAATTTCTCTCAAGGTTATAAATCTACTTTAATAAACTCAGAAGAAAGAGTAAAAAAAATTTGATTAAAAGATTTAAGAATAGAAGATGTGTTTTTAGAAATAATTAAAAACATATCATGAACAACAAAAGATGTCTTTGATTTATATGGTATTGATGAAAAATTAACCCTAGAAATAATAAATACTTGAGTTTTAAACGAAAAACCAGAAAGAAGAAAATGAGTATATTCAGGGATGGAAAGTGAACTTAAAAATATAATTTTATCAAGTGTAAAAACAGCAGCCAATTTCAAAAAAAGCAAAGCAAGTATAGAGGATTTTATTTTGGCATTATTACAAAATTCAAACTGGTTTCCAAGCTTTTTAGATTATATATGAATAGTCCCTAGTGACCTTGAGACAAATATAATAGAAATAAACAAAGCCTGAGTTTCTGACTGAAAACAAGAAGAAGATTTCGCTACTAAAAATGAGATTGATGAACTACTTTGAAGCTTGACTCAAAACCTATTTGAAGGTATTTCAAATAATTCAAAAACCCCTTTTGACTCAAATAAAAAACAACAAAATCAAAAAACAGAAGAATCACAAACACCAATTCTAGATTTCTTTTCTGAAGATCTAACTACTCTAGCACGTGAAAATAAATTAGATAAAGTTATATGAAGAGAAGTTGAAATAGATAGACTAATAGCCATATTAAATAGAAAAACTAAAAATAATCCTGTTTTGATTTGAGAACCATGAGTTGGTAAAACAGCAGTAGTAGAAGGATTAGCCAAAGCAGTAGCTGATTCTAAGGTACCTTTTTCTATGAAAAATAAAAAGATTTTGGTACTTGATATTAACTCAATGGTTGCATGAACAAAATATAGATGAGAATTTGAATCAAGAATAAAGCAAGTCATAGAAGAAGCTTCAAAAGTAGAAAATGAAATAATATTGTTTATAGATGAAATTCATACAATTATTTGAGCAGGTTCTTGAGAATGAACACTAGATGCTTCAAATATATTAAAACCAGCAATGTGAAGATGAAAAATAAGAATTATATGAGCCACAACACAAAATGAGTATAGAAAATACATAGAAAAAGATTCAGCTCTTGAAAGAAGATTACAAAAAATAGAAGTAGCAGAACCAAATAGCAAAACAGCTCTAGAAATAATATCATGATTAAAAGAAACTTTTGAAGAATATCATAATCTAAATATAAGCAATGAAGCTGCTGTAGAAGCAGTAAATTTATCTAAAAGATATATAACTGATAGATATCTACCAGATAAAGCGATAGACCTTATAGATGAAGCTTGTAGTTTAAAATCAATGAATTACAATTTTGATGAAAAAGAAACAAAAAAACTAAAAGAAGAACTAGCAAAAGTAAACAAATCAGTAGAAGACGCGGTAATTTCATCAAACTATAAAAAAGCAAGTAAACTAAAAGAAAAAGCATTAAAATTGAAAGATGAAATATATTGAGCTAGGCAAAAATTTAAGATCCCAAAAAAAGATAGGCTGAACATAGAAAAAAAAGATATACAAAAAGTGCTTAGTATGAGCAGTTGAATACCAGTTGAAAATCTAAATGTAGAAGAAATAAACAAACTAAAAAAACTCCCAAAAATACTAAAAAGTAAGATAATTTGACAAAATGAAGCAATAGAAGATATAGTAAAATCAATAATGAGAAGTAAAGCTTGAATATGAGATAAGAATAGACCTCTTTGAAGTTTTTTATTTTTATGACCAACATGAGTTTGAAAAACAGAATTGGTAAAAACTTTAGCAAAAGAATTTTATTCTGACAAAGATGCTCTTATAAAAATAGATATGAGTGAATACTCAGATAAGACATCTGTAAATAAATTGATAGGTTCAAATGCTTGATACATAGGTTATGAAGACTGATGAATGTTAACAGAAAAAGTGAGAAAAAAACCTTACTCTATAGTCCTTTTTGATGAAATAGAAAAATGAGATTTTGATGTATTTAATCTTTTATTACAAATACTTGAAGATTGAGTTTTAACAGATAACAAATCAAGGAAAATAAACTTCAAAAATACCATTATAGTAATGACAAGTAATATCTGAGCTGAAGAATTTAATGAAAAAGCTCAAGCAATATGATTTGATGTATCACAAAACGATGAAACAAAAATAATGCAAGACTTCAATAAAGCAAAGGAAAATATTACATGAAACCTAAACGAATATTTTTCACCAGAATTTATAAATAGAATAGATAAAATAACAGTATTCTCGCCTCTTGATAAAAATTCAATAAAGAAAATAGTAAAACTACAACTAGAAAATCTAGAAAATAGACTAAAAAACAAAAATATAAAAATAATTTACGATAGCAAAGCACTAAATTTTGTAACTAAAAGCGTATACAATCCTGAGTTTTGAGCAAGGGAAATAAGAAGGTATATTACTGACAATATAGAAGATAAAATAGCTGAAAAAATAATACACAGCCCAAGAAAAAAAGAGTTTGAGTTTATAGTAGAAAACAATAAACTCACCTTGAAATAAAAAACACAAAAAAACATCTATTTTTTTGTTTTTTTTAAAAAATTTTATATACTTAAAATTAGTATAAAATATTCTATAAAACCTATGAAAAAAGTGAAAAAAATTTACTTTTTTATAATACTGCTTTTTATAATCTTAAACTCTCCTTGGGTAAATAATACCTGAGCGTTTTTGGATTCTGATTTATGACTTGATTTATATAAAAATTTAGATAAATGATTAGATAAGTTTGAGCAAAGTCAGTATATTTATGAACTTGAAAGTGCGGATAAAAAAGATATTTCACAGCAAATAAATAAAATTTTAAAACAAAAAGGTATAGAAGAATGTATAAAATCATGAATAAGCCCAGAAGCAATAGACAAAATCTCAAAATGAGAAATACAAATATTATTAGACAATATTAAAAAAGAAGAAAAATGTTGATATAAAAGTGAAACCGGAAGTTTTGATTCTCTTAACTCTAAAAAAATTTGAGAACTTATATCAGAAATATCAAAAATAAAAGAAAAATATCAAAATAAAGCTGAACAAAAAGCAAAAGCAATACATGAGATATCAAGAATTTGAATGTATAGTGACTGAAATACTGACAACTCCCCTTTTGATATTATAGCAGATATAGAAAAAATAGATAAAATAATTTTCACTCAAGAAATAGAATATAAATGAGAAGAGACTAGCTTTTTAAATGAACTAGCAAAAGAAATGCTTAAAAATTCAAGATATGGTATAAAAAAACAAAATAAATCACAAAGTAACCAAAAAAAAGACAAAGAAAAACTAAATAGCAGCATTATAAAAACTTGAAATCTAATAGACAAAGAAAATATTAATAATCCTAATAATCTTAATGATGAACAGTACATAAATCTAACTAAAGACCCTAATAGCTATGCTTGTAGTGAAAAAATAAATAAGTCTTGATTAAGTGAAGAGTCTTTAAAAGCAATAAAACAAAGTTTAGATTGAAATGAAAATACAAACATTAACTTTGAATATTCAAACTGACAAATAAAACTACCAAGTACAAATAAAATGAATGTAGGTCAAGCACAATACTCAATAAATCTAAATTCAAACAATTATTTCAAATTAAATACAAACCCATATAGTAAGGTAAATGATAATTCATCATGGGGGTGTAACAATTTTTTTTGTATAACAATAAATTTTGTTGTAAATACAAACAAAGCTTTATGATATGCTAGTAGTAAGAGTATAGAAAATATACTAGAAACCTCAAATAAACATTTAAAAAAATCAGCAAACACTTCACTAGTACAATCAAAAATGGCAACTAATAATTTTGAAATGAGCCTTAGAGACTTAGACTTACCTTCTATATTTCATATGTGATTCATAATAACAAAAAAATCACCTCCAATATTGAATTTAGAAAATATAACACAAAAAGAATCACAAATGCCAAAAAATAAAGCTGATGAAACTAAAATAAAAATATTACTAAGAGAAAAATATAAAAATTTATGATTAGATTATGATAAACAAAATGATATAAATAAATTCCTAAGAAAAGAAGAAGAGTTATTATCAATAATTCATTCATTAGAAAATCCTATTAGCAGTGCAGAAGATTTAGTAAATGAGTACAAAAAAATTGTAGAAATACAATCAAAAGTAAACGACTATGATAAATTAAGTAAAACAAAAGAAATAAACAATGATATAATAAAAAATTTTGATATAGAATTTACAGAACTAGAGCAATTTACTAGCAATTTATTAGATTATGCAAACAATATTGATAAACTAGTAAAAAAGTTAAAAGAAATACCTACTTATAGTTGATAAAATATATGAAATATTACAAAAAAATATCCATCTACTTTTTATTAATAGTGTTAAATACAATGTTTAACACAAATTTTGCATTTGCATCATGTAGTATAGATAATACTCCAGAATACATAAGCAAATATATTAAAAATCTAAGAAAAGTAGTATCAAACACAAACAAAGCATCTATAGAAAAAAGTAAACAAGAAAAAGAAAGTATTTTTGGGAAACAAAATACTAATAGTTATAATAAAGTATATTGAGCATTAAATTCTTTATTTAGTTGGAAATGATATAGTTTAAATTTTGAATATAGCATATGAGAAAACACAAAAGAAATACCAAAAGAAGTTAAAAGAGATATAAAAATGCTTGAAGAAGAAAAAGATAAATTAAATAAATATTATCAAAGTTTTGCAAAAAAAAGCTTAAGTCAAATAGAAATTAATAAAGATGAAGTATGTAAATGAATAGAAAACCAAGATGAAATATGTAAAAAACACATCAAAAACAAGCAAAAATCAATAAATGTTTTATTAAAAGCATCTAGATGAATAAATAACTTAATACTTCATATTAAAAATAATGCTATAAACAAATCTATAAATTGAGAAAGCAGTTATTTTCTATTAACAAAATGAGATATAGAATTAATAAAAAACGACTATAGTAAAAAAAATCTAGAGTCATGTAATAGAAAAGGAGGAGAAAATTGAGATAAAGGTTTTTTTAGAACAATAATTGATTCTATAAAAAAAATAAGTTTATTATGAAAAGAATCAGAAAAAAACACAAAAAACTGGGAAGAAGCAATAGATTTATTATGGTGAGATAAGCAAGATAGTGATTACAGAGAAAAAGAAAGAAGTTTGTTACAAAAAGAACTTGCAAAACAAGGTATATGATGAGATTCAAGTAGTACTATAATGGGAAACTTAGAAGCATATAACGAAAATTGAGAACTTTTGTGAGCTAAACAATGATTCCTAGACTCCATACAAGAACAAATAAATGAATTTGAAAAAACATTAGAAGAGCAAAGAGAAGCAATAGCGAAAAAATGATGGATAAAGGCAGCAGAATTTGAAAAAAAAGTGTGAGTAGTAAAATCAGCTCAACAAATAAAAATTGATATAAACTCTAACTATATAAAGTTAAAAGAATTATCATTAAAAGACGATAAAGCAAATGATACTTTAACAAATAGAATGATAAAAATGCATTTGAATCTTTCGGAAGGAATAAATACATTAACTAAAACCTGTAAAATATCTGTGAAAGTTTGTCAGAGCCAAAAAAAAGGACAATGAGATTGTGGAAAATGTTACTAAAATAATTAAAAAGAAAAATGTTAAAAAATAGAGAGATAGAACAAATGAGAAAAAATGCAAAAATACATAAAAAAATTTTTGAAGAAATAAAAAAAATAGCACTACCATGAACAAAAGCAAAACAGGTAGATAAATTATGTTACGAGATAGCAAAAAAGAATAATGTGTTATGTGCATTTAAATGAGCTTATTGATTTCCTGATAATATTTGTATAAGTATAAACGATGAAATAGCCCACTGAAGATGAGCTAGAGATATAATTTTTAAGAATTGAGACTTAGTAAATTTTGATTTTTGAATAAAAGATAAAGGTTTGTGAATAAATACAGATACTTGATTTAGCCTAATAATATGATGAAATAAATATAATAGTGTATGAGCAAAGATGATAGAAGTAAACAAAAAAGCACTAGAAGCTTGAATAAAAATGTGCAAACCATGAAATAAAATATGAGATATAAGCGCAGCAATAGAAAAAGAAATACTATCTTGATGATTCAAGGTTGTGAAAGATTTAACCGGGCACTCTGTATGAAAAAAAATTCATGAAAAACCCTATATTCCAAATTATGGAAAAGCTGGAACATGAGAAACATTAAAACCTTGAATGGTGTTAGCAATAGAACCTTTATTGTGAGAAACTAGTTGAGAAATAATTGATAAAGGCTGATATGAAATTTATATAAAAGATGGTAGTTTAGGTTGTCAATTTGAAAACAATGTCCTAATAACAAAAGATGGTCATGAGATAATCATATAAAAAATTTCAAAAAATTATAAAAATACAAAACATAAATAAAATAGACTTTTATACGATTTTAGCTAAAATATTTTAAATATAAAAATATTAATATGAAATTTATTAATGCACATAAAAATTTTTTAAGCTATCTTGAGGTAATAAAAAATAAGTCTCAAAAAACAATTGAGCAATATGATAGACATTTGAATAAATTTATAGATTTTTTAGAGGATGAGAATATAGATAGTTATAAGTTTGAAGTTAAAAATATAAGCCTAGATTTAGCTGATAGATTCAGAGAATATCTATATAAAGTTGCAACTAAAAGAATAAGTATAAAAACAGCAAATGCTTATATGATAAGCATCAGGTCATTTTTAAAATATCTAGAAAAAAAAGGACATAAAAGCTTATCTGCAACTTCAATAGACCTAATAAAAGCAGAACCTAGACAAGTGGAATTTTTAACTAAAGATGAATTAAAAAGATTGTTTTCTACTCCAGATACAAGTAGCATAATATGAACTAGAGATCTAGCAATAATGGAAATGATATATTCAACAGGACTTAGAATATCTGAGCTTACAAGCTTAAATATAAATGATGTAGACCTAAAAAGAGAAGAGTTTGCAATAAGATGAAAGTGAAGAAAAGTAAGAGTTGTTTACATTACTAAAGAAGCTTGAGAACTTATAAAAAAATATTTAAACAAGAGAAAAGACCATCTTTCTCCTCTATTTATAAGACATAATATAAATATTGACAATATAGATATATTAGAAGATGAAAAGATGAGACTTTCTAGATTTTTTATAACAACAATGATAAAAAAATATGCTCTAAAGGCCTATATCTTAAAAGATATATCAGCACATACTCTCAGACACTCATTTGCAACTACACTGCTTGACTCAGGAGCAGATTTAAGATCTATCCAAGAAATGCTTGGGCATTCAAGTATTACAACAACACAAGTATATACACATGTAACAAATAAAAAACTTAAAGAAGTGCATAAAAAGTTCATGAAGTAAAAAATCTATGTTCTCATAATAATATAGATTTTTATTTTTGTTTTAAAATAAAAATTATGTTAAAATACTAATATAATTAATAATTAAGTAAAAAATATGTCTGAAAAACTATTTTATAATATTTTCAATAAAAAGGAAAAAATAACAAATGATAACATGCTAACTTTAAAAAAGGAGTTATCAGAGCTTTTTAAACTTTTAAAACAAAGAAATGATATAGATAATTTAAAAGTTTTAAACAACAAAATAGATTTAACAATAAAAAATTCAAAGAAAAAAATTGATAAAAAGCATAAAAAACAATTAAATGATATAATTGATAAAATTGATAATTATATAGAAAAGCAAGAAAGCAAAGAAAATAAAAAAGAAAAAGTAAAACTTATAGATGTAGTAAAAGCAGTAGAAAACAAATATAAAAAATGTGAGAAATTATCTCCTGAAAAACTTAGAAACTACACAAGAACTTGTAGAAAAACTTCAACTATAGAATATGAAAAACAACTAGCTTTATTACAGTTAGAATTAGTAAAACTACAAAAACATATAAAAGAATCATGAGAGACTCTACTTATAATATTTGAAGGTAGAGATGCAGCTTGAAAAGGTGGTACTATAAAAAGGTTTATGGAAAATTTAAATCCAAGACTAGCAAAAGTAGTAGCTTTGAATAAACCTACAGAAGAAGAACAAAGTCAATGGTATTTTCAAAGATATGTAAAAAATTTACCCAGTGGATGAGAAATGGCATTATTTGATAGATCTTGGTATAATAGAGCTTGAGTAGAACCAGTTATGTGATTTTGTACGAAAGACCAATATGAACAATTTTTAAAAGATGTTGTAAATTTTGAAAAAATGCTTACAGAAAACTGAATAAAAATAATAAAATTTTATTTTTCTGTGAGTAAAACTGAACAAGCTGAAAGATTTGAGGCAAGAAGAACAAATCCTTTAAAACAATATAAACTATCCCCTATTGATCAATTTTCACAACAACTATGGGATAAATATACACTAGCTGAATATAAAAACTTTTCAAATACCCATACAAAACATGCCCCTTGGACTTTGATAAATTCAGATGATAAGAAAAAAGCAAGATTAAATGCTATCAAAGTAATTTTGAATAATTTTGATTATCCTTGAAAAATAGAAAAAAATAAAATAAAAATTGATGAAGAAATAGTTTATAATTGAAAAGAAAAAGTAAAAAGATTGTCAGAAGAAATAAATACAAAAAAAGATTTATTTGATTAAGAAATAAAAAGTGAGTATTAAAAAAAGTGTGTAAATAGAAATTGTGTATTTAATAGTAATTATAATAAATAAATTTATAATTACTATTTTTTGTATTTATTTTATATAAGTTTATTTTAAAGAGTGGTATTTTTTATTTACCTAAATTTTTACATGCCACCAAATTAAGCATTTATTTAGTTTAAATATTTTTAATGAAAGGAAAAAATAAAAAGAGACCCTACATCAAAGTATGTGAAACAAATAATTATTGTTTCTATTTACACAGTTTATTGTACAGTCTCAATACTTTTTAAAATAATACCCAATAAAAATTAATTATTGTTTCTTTTACACACTTTTTTGAATAGTTTCTTTTACTTCTTTATATAATATTAAAATAAATGAACGTTCACTTGAACGTTCATTTATCCATTATTCTCAAAATAATCTCGGTGGATTTAACTTAACCTCAGGATCATACTCTATCACAAATGAATAATCATTACTACTGTCTCCATCACAACTCTTTGATACCTTCCTAACATAATTCAAATCATATATCTCTCATAAAGCATAATTATTAGTACTCTCTCATCATGGTAATACATAACTACTAGATCATAATACTGCTCATCATATCGTATTTCTCGTAAATAAACTTCATTTTAAATCCAATCTATCTCATAAATCTTTATCTGCATAACTCTCTCAATTCGCATCTCAACTCCTAAATGTTCCATCTGCATATATTATTGCTCTTATTTTACTCACTGTGTTTAATACATATACATTTCATTTCTTATTATAATCTGTCTTTACATTGTAATTATCACTCAAAACTATTATTCATATCTTAGTTTTTATATCCTCATCTATTATTAAATTTCAGTTTCTTACTATTAAGGTATCGTTGGTTTCTAATTTATTTTTTAATTCTTTATAATTTATATCTCAATCTACATATATTACTCAGTTTAGTTTCTTATTCTTATCTCAACTCATATTTCTTATATAACTATAAGCTTTCTTTCTTATATCTTCTCTTATTTCTCATTTCGATAAATCTGAATAATTCTTCTCTTGTCAGGTTAACTCTATTTTTCAAGCTCATTGTAATTCTCAAATCACTTTTAATCATAGTGTCTCATAACTACAAATTGTCTCTTCTCAAAATCAAAAGTTATCTAATTTATACGATATCTTTTTTCATCATATGACATAGGATATCTCTAAATCTTTACTACTTATGCTTGGAGATTGTAATACATTAGATGTAGCGTCTATCTTTCATACAAATGATATGTTATCTCATAAATTAACTCAAAAGTTATTGTCTAATTTTGAAAAATTTCAATTCCATACATGACCTGTAACTGTATTTACTATGCTTGTCTTATTTATCTTTAAATTTCAATCTTTATAATTTGAGATGTTTCATATGTTACTTAATTTTATCTCATATTCTTGATCTTTTCACAATTCGGGTATTCATCATCATTTTAAACTTATTTCTCATTTTACTGGCTTCTTAAAACTATTATTATTCAATACTTTCTTCTCTATCTTTTGAACTATACTTGTATCTTGATAACTATTGGTCCAACTCTTTAGTGTTATCTTAAAGTCTTGTTTAAAACTTGAATAAGGTGATAGTGATCTTAGTTGAAAATTTATTTCTCAATCTTGATTACTTTTTCATCACCAATTTAATTCTAATCGTTTGCTTGGGTTATTCAATATCTCTAATTCCTGAACACTCTTACCATATATCGCATTATCATACTTATCTCTTAAGCTCAATTTGTACTCGTAATAATCATTGTTATTCCCGTATTTGTCTCAGGTTGATAAAACTTTTAAATCACTTTTTGTTTGGGATAATCAAGCAGGATATACTTTAAAAGATTTAGAGTAAAAATAATCATATTTGTTTTGTTTTCAAAAGTTTCAAACAGCATCTGTTGTAGTAATTTTGATATCATAATTTCAAATTTCTTTAAAAATATAGCCTAGTTTAGAAGTTAAATCAACTATTTTTGTAGAACTTTTTATATCATTAATTTCTCAAGAAATATTTTCTATAATATTATTGTCTTTAAAAACCTCTACTCTATATTTTGCTTTAGCTATTTCTCTACATCAACCAGGGTTTGGATCAGATATACTAAACCTAAATAATTTAGAGTCTGTAGCTTTTATAGAGCTAAAATTCATAGCAATAAAGTTTATTGTTGGTCATGTTTTATCAACATGATCCATTATTCACTCATATTTATAACGATTACCTGCATTATCTTTTGCTCTGAGAGTAAACTCTTTTCAATTATCTGTTTCTTTATCAAAAGTTTTAGTTTCAGAACTATATCAATCACATCAACTAAAACTATCCCAAGTACATCTAGCTATTACTTTAATCCTTTGTCCACATTTCAAGTTTTTTATTTCACTCACAACTACTGGTTTTATATTAATTTTGTCCGAAGAACTAACTGAATCTCAAGCACTATCAGAGCTAGATTTTAAATCAAAATTAATGTTTTCTCAAGACTTGTTTCAATTCAAATTGATTATAGGTATAGTTAAGTTAAATTTTTTATCATAGTTTCATGGTTTTTTAAATCTAAATTTAAATTCAAAATAAGCATTTCATGCTGTATCAAATTGACTTTTAGGTTTGTTTGTAGATTCAAAAATTATTTCTGGACTAGTATGATTTATTGTTATTCAATAAGTTGGATCAGAATAAGGATTTAATTTAACATCCATTAAATAAGCTCTAGCTGTAAAAATATTATCTTTATAATAAGACTGCTTAGGGTCAAATCACATAAGATATATAAAAGATTGAGACTTTGAAGGATTTCAAGCTCTAACATCTACAGGGATATTATTAATTTTTTTTGTAACTTGATTTCATATATCATCTCTAATTGTCATATAAAAATAAATTTTTCATAATTGAGTTAATTTAACATTTTCTTCAAGTCAGAACTCAAGTAATTCATCTGAATTTATTTTAATGTTTTTTATTCATGCATTTTCTTTGTTAATTAAAGCTCAGGAAGAATTAATTTTTATTTCGTCTCAAAATTCTTCTATTTTAGAAGATTCTTCTCAATTATTTTTTATATAAGTATAGTCAATAGTATAGTTAAAAGTAGTTTCCTTACAATTTGGGTTAGGTTTATTTGTGATAATTTTAGCACTTAGTTTTAATGGTTCTCCTCAAATTTTAAGTCTAGAATGAGAGTATGAAAAACTATTTTTATCAAATTCTAGCTTATAATAGTCTTTTCATTTTTTTCTCTCAAGTATTGATCATGTAACCATTTTGTATGAAATATCACTATTTCAATTTATCATCTTATATTTTGTTTCTTTACAAAAACTATCTTCACATATATTTTTAAAACTGTATTTATGTTTTCATGAAAAAGAATAATGTTTTAAGTTAGTTACTATGGTTTCTAAAGATATATTTTCTATAACTCAAAAATTTTCCTTCAAAATACTTTTATAATTTTCAAAGAAATATTGTTTTCAATCACTATAACTATCATAGCTCATCAATCATTTCTTGTAATCAGAATTGTCAATTTTAAAATTTGAATTATACTGAATCAGTTCTTCAAGAGTAAAAGTTTTTGTGATACATTCTTTATAAACTCATGGTTCATCTGGTTCACAAAAACTCTTTATCTCAAAATCTCAACTATATTTATCTATTATATTTTTTTTGATTTGAGAATCTAACCAAATCTTAAAATTATTTATTTCTAAGGTTTTTTTGTCTTTTATAACATCGAAATTTTCATCAATTCATATATAACTATCTTTTGTTTCTAAACACTTATTATCAACACATTTATTTTCAACAAAAACTCTCTTTTTACATATGTCTGCAAAACTTAAATCTATGCTGTAAAAGCTTATAAAAAAAATTAATAGCAGTTTATATATATTTTTCATAAAAAAATGATAAAATAATAAATTAAACACTCTATTATTTTATCATTTTTATTTTATTAATGCAAATTCACTAATTAATTTGTTCTACTTCTCAAGATGGTCTTTCTTCATCTACTTGTTTTATACTACAGTTTTCAGTTCAATAAACAAAATCATCTGAATGTCTTCAACTAGAAGGGTGTTTTGTTTTAGCAGCTTTTCATTCAGCATCAAGAGTAGATTGATCAGCAAATCTAGCTGCAGTGTTAGATGATGCAGTATTTCATGTTTTTTCTACACTATACCCTGATTCACAAGCTGTTCTAGTATGATAGTAACCTACTTTAGTGACTTTTTTTCAAGTACAGGTTCTTGTTCAATTTTCACTCCAATCACCACAATCTTTTTCATCTACTTCACAAGTTCTATCAACACTTTTTACACATATATAATCAGGATTTGCATTTGTAGGGTTAACAACAAAATTAAAGTAAGCAAATGTCATTCAAGCTAGAACAACCAAAGCTCAAACAATGTATTTTAAATTTTTCATAAATGTTATAAAAATTAAGATTTAAGATAATAATATAACAAAAAACATTATAATCTTTTTTAAAGGTATTACAAATCATTTACAGAGTAAAATTGTGTTTCTATAAGTCAGTCAACTGTTAAAACTTTAGCAGGTATAGCTTCCCAAACTCATTTTTTTCTATCAAGAGCCCACCAAGCTGGCCATCTAAGAAAATTATTTTTTGTCAAAAATTCAAAATCAATAGGATATCATCATTTTTCTTTGGAATATTCTACTAAATATTTCATATCTTCTTTTGTAATTGCTTCATATATTTTATCATAATTATCATATAATTCTTGCATATGATAAATATTGTTTTGCAGAATCATAGGATTTGATTTATGCACAAAAAGTTCTTTAGAATTTTTAGAATCTATAAATTGTATGTATGGCATTCAAAATGTCTTCATGAGATTTCAAACATATCAACTCATAGCACTAAAGGTATCTCAATTAACTAAATCATTGATGTTATCAGATTTTTTAAACTCATACATATAAACATACAAACTATCTCAATCCCATTTTTTTCAGTCTTTATAATAAAGTCAATTACTTGGAACTAAGTATTTTGATTGTTTAGTCTCAAAAACAAAATAAGAGTTTCAATCAATATTTTTAAGATCATTAAGACTAACTTCTTGAAAATAGTGCGCTTTATCTAAATTAAAATTAAGATTTTCTTTTTTATGCCAAGCTCAATTAGAATTATTAAAACTAATCGTTTTAAATCAATCAGAATATCATTTTTTAGTTGCCTTAAATCTCAGATGGGCAAAAGGATAATAGTCTAGTTTGATAGAATATTCTCATTTAGAATTTGATATAGTAAATTTTTTGTTATTGTTTAAGAGTGTAATTTTAACTCAAGGTATTGGCTTACTGTTTTTATCTAGTATTTTTCAATACAGCTCAAACTTATTAGTTTTATCACATGTTATTTTATTTTCTAAACAAGTTTTTTTTCTAGTTTCATTTGCTTTTTCATAATCTCATTTTAAATCATATAAATATGATATAAGTTCTTTTTTCTCTATTGATTTATTTGGTATTTTTTCTAATTCTTTACTAATACTATCTATATTTGTTTTTCTAGTGAATATATCATTTAATATATAAGTATCATTGTGTGCTATATCTTGCTCAAAAACTATTTTATTCTCAGAGTCACTCATATATCATCATTTTATACAATCTTGTTTGTATGATTTATATATATCTACTATAGCTTCATTTTTAAATTCTTTATTTTCAAATAATCCTTGTTTAATGAAATCATGATAAAATGGTGTATAGCTTATTTTTCAATTTGTGTTTTTATCACATATAACAAAATTATTTTTTGAAATGTCCAATTTTAAATCTTTTAACAATTTATCATCTTCTAAAAAATCTTCTAATTTTTCATAATCATTAGGGTTAAAAGGAATGTCTCAATAATCTTTTTCAACTTTTTTTGTAATAGTTTCTAGGTTTGAATCATTTTTTTTGTCATGAAAAAAATGTCTATAAAATATAGCTAGCAACAATAATAGCATAAGTGAAATCAAAACTCTATTTATAAATTTTTTATTCATAAAATGATATAATTAAAAATTAATTTTAATATTTAATATATTAACAACTAAGTAATTAAAATCAAAAAAAAATGGCTTTACATTGTATAAAACTATTTTACTATAGATATAAAAATATTTATTTGATTAAAAAAGTTTTTTATTTAATATATTTTAGGGATTATAATAAGATATTTTTACTTAAATTACTTAAATGAAATTAATTGTTTGACTTTGAAATCCAGGCAAAAATTATGAAAAAACTAGGCATAATTTATGATTTATGTTTTTAGATTTTTTGGTTGAAAAAGAAAATTTTCCTAGTTTTAAGCTAGAAAGCAAGTTTAAGTCTGAAATATCTAAATGAGAGTTTGGGTGAGAAAAAACTATTTTTTTAAAAGCTCAAACATACATGAATTTAAGTTGAGAAAGTATAAAAAAAATAAGTGATTTCTATAAAATAAACACAAATGATATAATAGTTATATTTGATGATTTAAGCTTAGATTTTGGAAAAATTAGATTTAGAGAAAAAGGTTCTGCTTGAGGTCACAACTGAATAAAAGATATTATAAAATATTTTTGAGAAGATTTTAAAAGAATAAAAGTATGAATTTGATTTAATAACAATTATGAAGTTTCTGATTGGGTTTTATCTAAATTTACTCAACAAGAAATTTCATACCTAGAAAATGAAAGTCTTGAAAAAGTTTATGATTTATTAAAAAATGAAATATAAAGAAATGAAAGAAAATAAAACAAATAATAACAAAAAGATACAAAGTACCAAAATGATATACATAATATGAATTTGATGAATATGAGTTTCTGGTTTAGCAAGATATTATTTAAATAAAAACTATAAAATATTTTGAAGTGATAAAACAAACTCAGATTTGATAGAAGCTTTAAAAAAACAGTGATGTGATATAATACTGTGAGAAGGTGAAAACAGGATAGATAAAAATTTTGAAAAAATAATCTATTCAGAAGCTGTAGCAAAAGATCAAAAAGAATTAAAACAAGCTAAAAAATTAAAACTAAAAATATTAACTTACCCAGAAGCTTTGTGAGAAATAGTAAATGAAAAAAAACTAATTGCTGTAACTGGAACGCATTGAAAATCAACTACTACTTCCCTAATTTCTCTAGTGTTAAAAAATTCAAAACAATGAGTCAACTCTATTGTTTGAACTATTTTAAAAGAGTTTTGAAATCAAAATACTTACTTTAGTTCTAGTCAATATTTTGTTATAGAGGCTTGTGAATATAAAAGAAGTTTTTTAAGTTATAAGCCTCTAGTTTGAATTATAACAAATATAGATTTAGATCACCTAGACTATTATAAGGATTTAGATGATTATATATCTGCTTTTGAGTCTTTTATAAACAATATTTGTATTTGATGATTTGTTATATTAAATTGAAATTGTAAAAATTCAAACAAACTAAATCAAATTAGAAAAGATATAAATTATATAGAAATATATGATAAGTATGCATGTTTTACTAATTTAGAATGAAAATCGCAAATAATACCTTTTCCAAAAATCAACATGAAAATTCCATGAGAACATATACTATTTGATGCGCATATAGCATATATTGTATGACATATGTTGGAAGTTGAAGATGAAAAAATAATTGAATCTTTAGAAAAATATTGTTGAGTATGGAGGAGAATGGAAGTTATTTGAAAAACAAAAAATAATAATACTCTAATGAGTGATTATTGACATCATCCAACTGAAATTAAACTTACACTTAAAGCGCTTAAAGACAATCATCCTGCTCAACCAATTTTAACAATTTTTCAACCTCATCAATACAATAGAACCTTAGAACTATTAGAAAGTTTTAAAACTTGTTTTTATGATACGGATAAATTAATAATACCAAATATTTATGAGTCTAGAGATTCTATTGATGATAAGAAAAAAATTAATTCTAAATTACTTATAGAAAAAATAAAACATTCAGACAAGCTGGATTGAAAAAATTTTGAAAATACTATAAGTATTATAAAAAAATGGGATAATGATAATAGCTATGGGATAATATTACTTTTATGAGCATGAGATATAGATAATTTAAGACATAAAATAAAAACTTATCAAATTAAATAATTTTTTTACTATATTTCTATTTACACACTTTTTTGAATACTGCCAAAAATAAAAAGAGACCCTACATCAAAGTATGTGAAACAAATAATTATTGTTTCTATTTACACAGTTTATTGTACAGTCTCAATACTTTTTAAAATAATACCCAATAAAAATTAATTATTGTTTCTTTTACACACTTTTTTGAATAGTTTCTTTTACTTCTTTATATAATATTAAAATAAATGAACGTTCACTTGAACGTTCATTTATCCATTATTCTCAAAATAATCTCGGTGGATTTAACTTAACCTCAGGATCATACTCTATCACAAATGAATAATCATTACTACTGTCTCCATCACAACTCTTTGATACCTTCCTAACATAATTCAAATCATATATCTCTCATAAAGCATAATTATTAGTACTCTCTCATCATGGTAATACATAACTACTAGATCATAATACTGCTCATCATATCGTATTTCTCGTAAATAAACTTCATTTTAAATCCAATCTATCTCATAAATCTTTATCTGCATAACTCTCTCAATTCGCATCTCAACTCCTAAATGTTCCATCTGCATATATTATTGCTCTTATTTTACTCACTGTGTTTAATACATATACATTTCATTTCTTATTATAATCTGTCTTTACATTGTAATTATCACTCAAAACTATTATTCATATCTTAGTTTTTATATCCTCATCTATTATTAAATTTCAGTTTCTTACTATTAAGGTATCGTTGGTTTCTAATTTATTTTTTAATTCTTTATAATTTATATCTCAATCTACATATATTACTCAGTTTAGTTTCTTATTCTTATCTCAACTCATATTTCTTATATAACTATAAGCTTTCTTTCTTATATCTTCTCTTATTTCTCATTTCGATAAATCTGAATAATTCTTCTCTTGTCAGGTTAACTCTATTTTTCAAGCTCATTGTAATTCTCAAATCACTTTTAATCATAGTGTCTCATAACTACAAATTGTCTCTTCTCAAAATCAAAAGTTATCTAATTTATACGATATCTTTTTTCATCATATGACATAGGATATCTCTAAATCTTTACTACTTATGCTTGGAGATTGTAATACATTAGATGTAGCGTCTATCTTTCATACAAATGATATGTTATCTCATAAATTAACTCAAAAGTTATTGTCTAATTTTGAAAAATTTCAATTCCATACATGACCTGTAACTGTATTTACTATGCTTGTCTTATTTATCTTTAAATTTCAATCTTTATAATTTGAGATGTTTCATATGTTACTTAATTTTATCTCATATTCTTGATCTTTTCACAATTCGGGTATTCATCATCATTTTAAACTTATTTCTCATTTTACTGGCTTCTTAAAACTATTATTATTCAATACTTTCTTCTCTATCTTTTGAACTATACTTGTATCTTGATAACTATTGGTCCAACTCTTTAGTGTTATCTTAAAGTCTTGTTTAAAACTTGAATAAGGTGATAGTGATCTTAGTTGAAAATTTATTTCTCAATCTTGATTACTTTTTCATCACCAATTTAATTCTAATCGTTTGCTTGGGTTATTCAATATCTCTAATTCCTGAACACTCTTACCATATATCGCATTATCATACTTATCTCTTAAGCTCAATTTGTACTCGTAATAATCATTGTTATTCCCGTATTTGTCTCAGGTTGTGATAAGTGAAAAATCACTACTAGTTTGTGATAAACTATTTGGATACACATTAATTACTCTGGTCAGCTTCTTAGAGTTTCAAGCAAAATCTTTTATTTCAAGAGTTAATTCATATTGTCAAGATTTTGTTATTTTATAGTTTCAATTAGAATACTTTCAATCACAACTAAAAGATATATTTTTACTATCTTTTATTTCTTTAACTTTTCAATTAATTATAGGATTAAAAGCATTATATGTTCAAGATTTAGAACATATTTTTTGACCAACTCAATTTCATTTGTGATCTTTTTTATATGTTATACTAAAATCATAAGATTTTATTCATGATATTCAATTAGTAGAATTTCATATGTCTTCCATGGAAAAACTAATATCTTTGTATTTAGGATTTGCTAAAACATTTTTTAAAGGGTCGTTTTTTAGCAATGAAAAATTTTCTCCTCAAATTTTTATATTTCTTATTTTTGGTAGTATTTTATCAATTAAAATGAGTTTTCAGCCTAAATTTCATTGACAGGTGTTAAAGTTTTGTGCATTATCTCTAAAAGTAGTTTTTGGTTTAATTTTATATCAAACAGGTAACATTGAAGAGTATTTGTTAACACATCAAGATACCCTATCATAACATGTAATTCTAGCTTTTATATTTTTGTTGGTCCAACTTCATAGTGTTACTGGTTTATTTGTATTTCAATCTTCAAAAAGTGATACTCATTGACAAGTAGGTTTGATAGAATCATACTTATAGGTTTTAGTTTTATTAATCCAAGTTAATCTTCTTTGATTAGGCGCTGTATTACCATAGCGTACATTATCTACATAATATCATAGAAATTTACCAGTAGTTCTACTGTAAAGCCTTTCAATTTTCTTTCAAGCAAAATCATTAACGTATTTTTTTTGTTTAAGTTTAAGGGTATAAATTCATTCTTTTTTGGTATAATTAGTATCTCGTACTATTTCTGTAGTATAATTCCATCAAGCATTAGATACACTAAATATACTAAATATAATAAAAAGTGATACTACAATTTTTGTTTTTGTTTTCATAATTTTTAATTTTAATAAAATATTATTTCTTCTTTTTAATTGCAAGATACATAAAAAGTACTCATAGAGAAAACATAAATGCTATTAAAATATACATTAAAATATTTTTTTCTCCTTTTTTATCTTGTTGTTCTTCAATTAGTTTATTTTTATCTTGAGGTACTGATAGGTTTTCTATTTGTTTTTCATTAGATTTATCTATCAATTGCTTCAATTCCATAGATAATTTATCATGTTGTTTTTTAAGTCTTTGCTTTTCTAGATTAGATTCTTCTATTTCTTCATCAGTTAGTGGCTGTCAAGATTTTAATTTTTCATTTATGTTTTTATCTCATTGATTCATCATAGTTTCTAATTCAAGTATTTGAGAATATTTTTCCTCTATTTTTTGGGAGATATCATTTTCAATTACATAGTCTTTTTTTATAGATTCAAAAGAATTTTCTATTTTTTTTCATAAATTATCTTTATCAGGATAAGGTATGATACAATCTCAAAACTTTGAATCCAAATAGTCAAGATTCTTATAATCAATTCAAGATTCTAAATCAAGGTTTTTCAAAAAATGTATGACATTTTTCATTCTTTTAGAATAATCCATAGAACATTTTATAAATATTTCTTCATACGGAGTAAGAAGTATATTATTTTTTTGTTTATATTTAATCATATCTTCAAAATTTGGAACCACTGCTGCTGTCAAAGCATTTTTGAAATTTTCATCTTTTATTTTTTGAAGTTTTTTATAAAGCTCCATTGGTAATCAATCATAAATTACCATTCATCTAGCTTTTTGCATTTTCTCTTTATAATTTTTTACCGGTGTTATAGCAGCAAAAGATTTATTAATGGAGAAAAAATCTACTATTTTATCAAAAAAAGATAAAGACTTAGCTTGATTATTACACTTAGATGGATAATCTCAAGGCTTATGTATTAATTCTAAACAAGTTTCATTTTTAACTTTATTGAAAAAATCAACCATAACTCAGACCATTCATTCTTTTTGAGCATCTGTATTTGTCATTGCTGAAACTTGTTTTGGAAAAGTTTCAAATTCATTAAAGTACTTACTCTTATTATTGTAAGCAATAGTAATCAAATCTATATCAAATAGTCGTTTATCTGCATAATCATTAGCTGCTATACTAACTTTTCAGACCAAATATTCTTTTTGAGAATGTTGTCCTTGCTTTTTCACTGAAGAATCTAAAATTTCAAATCAAGAACCCTCAAAAATATTTGTTTTATAACCATCTTGTGATATGCTATACAAATTATGAGGATATATTGGTGTAACTTTTAAATATGCACAACTAACAAAAGATCAGTCAAGTAGGTGATGTGTATATAGTATATTTTGTCTAAAATCTGGATATGTATCTCAAGAAATATATTCTGAGTTTGAACTTTTTAGTGGAAAGGTAAAGTTTGTTCCATCTCAAAATCATGCAAATTGTGATAAGATATAATCATCAGTTGTTCTTATAGTTCATATATTATTTCTTTTTGCAGCAAAAATATTTAATCAACTATCTGTTAAATATTGCTGACTAGGATTTTTAACTGTATGTTTTTTAAAATCATCATAATTGGATAAGTTTATTATATCTCAACTTTCTGAGGATTCTTCAACACGAGAGAGGTCAAGTCCATATTGTTTTTTAACATTTTCTGACAATATTTCAAAACAAAATTTTTCTTCTTGTTCTGGTATTGTTGGTTCTTCTTCTACAAAATCATTTTCCATATTTTCTAGGTCTCAAGAGTTTGTTTGTGTTTGTTCTAACTCTGAGCCAGTTTGTGTATTTTCTACATCTCAAGAATTTGCATAAATTAATGAAATGGGAAGTATAAAAAATAATAAAATAATTATTTTTTTCATAATAATTGTATTTAATAAATAAAATTTAGTGGCTATATCTAGAATTAACTTTTATAATTACAGGAATTGTATTAGGTGTAGTAGTTACTGACGCATTAGGGTTATTAGAATTATACCAAGTATTTGGGTCTTGCTGGTCAAAAAAGATATCAGCAAAAACACCGTTAAAAAAATTATTGGTTTGTTTTGCTCAATAATTATCACTTGTGTTATATAAAAATAAAGAGAACGAAAAGTAAATTAGCATAAAAGCTAATATGAAGTAACCTTTTTTTATAAGCATAAAAAATAAATTAAAAAATAAATTATTTACATATAAGCATATTACATCTATTATCAAAGAGTAAATCCGCTTTTCAATTGTTGTATATGCTCACACACAACAATAGTAACATAATTGAAGAAAAAATCAAAGAAATAAAGATTGACTTATTGTTATTATATTTTTCTAAATATCTAAAAAGTGGTAAAGATAGGGTCATGAAAAAAAGTGATCAAAGAAGAGAATAGTTTTCATTTATATAAAATTGTAGTATATAAAAGCTTATAGCAACTAAAGATCAATACAATATTCTAAATGGTCTTGTTTCTAAATTTGTTCTAGGATCAGTAAGCATAAAAAATATAAATATAAAAAATGATACATTAAAAAAAAGATAAAAAGAATTTATGCTACTTTCTTGTGTTATAAATAAAAATAATAATAGATGTGTTATGAAAAAAGATAAAACTAAATCATAAAAACTAAAGTTGAGTATTTGTTTAAGTCTTGATAGTATTAAAAATCAAAGTACAAGAACTAAAATAAATATAAAAAAATAACTTTCTATAGAAACTGATTGTCCCCATTGTAGAGGGTTGGTCCAAGAATAATTTGGAAACAGTACAAGCACTAAAAAAACAGCCATATTTGAAGGATTCATAAAATGTCTACCTTTTATTTTTATGGTATTTTTTCAAACAATTGCTAATAGTGCTGCAAAAATATATAATATTAATTCTTCTGTTCTTAAAAAAAAGCTTATACCAAATCAAGCGTTTACTCATGAATATGGAAAACTAAATTTTCAAGTATTAAATTTTTTAAAAAATAAATCTAATAAAATTACCACTCAAAATGTGGTAAATATTTCTAAATAGGAAATATCTAATTTAAAAAATTGTACTCAAGTTAATAGTATTGTAGATAAAAATAAGGTTTGATTTAATTGTATATTTGATTTTAGTATATTCATATGAAATATTGTTTAAAAAATTTATTTTCATATCTAAACTATAAAAATAAAATGTTTAAAATCAATAAAAATAGCTTTACATTATATAAAACTATTTTCCTATAAATTTAATTTTATTTTTTGAGTTTTGTGCAAAAAGTAATATATAAAATCTAGATATATAAACAGCACTAAAAAGTGAAACTATTATTCAAATAATAAGCATAAGTCAAAATCATTTAATCATATTGATTCAAAAAACATAAAGTATAATGGCTACAATTAAACCAGTAATATTACTATCCCAAATAGCTGACCAAGATTTTTTAAATCATATTTTCACGCTTTGCTCTAATTTTTTTCAAGAGTTTAACTCCTCTCTAATTCTCTCAAATATAAGTATGTTGGCATCAATTGCCATACCTATAGATAAAATCAATCCTGCAATTGATGCTAGGGTTAATACCATTCATATAGTTTTAACTATTGATAGGATTATCAAAACATACATAATTAATGCTATAGAGGAAACGACTCATGAAATTCTATAAGTATATATCAAAAATAAAAATATAAGTATAAATCATGTTATTCAAGCTATAATTAATTGTATTAAGCTGTTATTTCAAAGTTTAGAATTTATAGATTTTTCGCTTGTTAAATAAATGGGCGCTGGTACAACTCATGTATTTATATTTTGAGATAGCTCTGAAGCCTCTTGTTTAGTATAGTTTCATGTAACTTGGGCTTTTCATCAAAGTATAGGTTCATTCACAACTGGGTCAGTAAGTAACTCTCCTCCAACAAAAATCGCCATTCTTTTTCAAACAAGTCTAGTTGACAAGTCTCAAAAAATTAATTTTCACTCATCATTAAATACAAGTTCTATCATTGGTTCTCAAACTGTGTTAAATTGAACTGTTGATTTTACAAAATATCTTTCATCTAATTTGTGTAGTTCTCAATCTGATCATTTTCATCTAGCATCTATCCAAACATCATTTCAAACACTAGATTTTTTCTCATCTATTTGTTTAAATTTTATTCTAACTACTTTTCAAATTGCTTTTTTTGCTTTTTCTATATTGTCTTTGTCTTCAAGAAAGGTATTTCATTTTAATGGTATTTGTACTATTATATGTTTTTCTCAAGCGTATGTAGAAGTTAAAATAACAGAATCATTTATATTTAAACTTTCTATTCTTTTGTCAATTATAGTTTTTAATCACTCTATTATAGATTTTTCTTTTTGTTTATCATAGTCACTTTCAAGTTTTGCTTCTGAAAGATCAATTTTATAATCAAGTTCTACTCATCATTGTAAATCTAAACCTAATCTATAATCTTTGTTTGAAAAAGGTAAATTTAAACCATATATAGACCAAGGAAATACATAGTAAATTAGGGTAAAAAGAGCTATAAAAAGCAAAAATAATCTAGTAATTAGTGTTTTCATTCAGTATATTTTTTAAATTAAATTTTATAAAATTATATACATTTTCCATATATATCAACTTTTTTGTTTTAACTTATTTTTGATTTTTTAATAAAACTTTTAATTTTAGTCTTTTTTATTAGCAAGTTGTCAACACGCTGCATCTATATCATCTCACATGGTTGCCCTTATGGTAGACACTATTCAATAGTGTTTTA
Organism: uncultured bacterium; assembly: GCA_963922865.1. GTDB lineage: Bacteria > Patescibacteriota > Gracilibacteria > BD1-5 > UBA6164 > CAWUJK01. The sequence continues at coordinate 64,499 of CAWUJK010000001.1, forward strand.
AAATGGATTGAAATTTTTCTATTATAAATCTAGGTGTTGCTCTAAATCAGTCTGATGATGTTCCTTCTCAATCATTGTAAGGTATAAAATTTACATGTGCTAATTTATTTTCCAAGAGTTTTCAAAGTTCATGTGCTAGTTTTATATTATCATTAACTCAATTTATCATTATATACTCATAAAAAACTCTTTTATTGGTTTTTTTTACATATAAATCCAAACTGGACATTAAATCTTTCAATGGATATGTATAATCAACTGGCATTATAGATTTTCTTATTTCATCATTTGGTGAATGAAGAGAAATTGCTAATCATGATTGTGGAAAATCCTGAGTAAATTTTTTGATTCAAGGGACTATTCAACATGTAGAAACTGTTATTCTTCTATTTGCTAAATCCATTTTCTTTTGATTTAAAGCAAAATTTATGGTTTGCTTAACGGTTTCATAATTTAGCATTGGTTCTCCCATACCCATGTAAACTATATTTCTAAGCTTATTTCATTCTTCATAAACTAATTTTGCTGCATAGTATATTTGCTCTACTATTTCTTGATACTCTAAATTTTTCAAAAGTCACAATTTTCAGGTAGCACAAAAAGAACATGCCATAGGACATCATGCTTGACAAGATACACAAAGTGTTATTCTTCATGTTAGGTGTCTCATTATAACTGATTCAATAAATTCTCAAGATTTAGTTTTAAATAATATTTTTGTTGTTTGCTTATTACTAGAAGTTTTTTTAGTATCAATTTCTAAACTCCAAAAATAAAAATTTTGTTTTAATTGCTCTCTTAGGTCTTTTGGTATAGTTTCAATATTATCAAAATTATCTATAAAATTTTTATAAATAGCGTTCTCTATTTGACCATATCTGAACTTAGCAACTCATTTTTGTGTCAAAAATTCTTTTACTTTTTCTTCATCGTGTATAGAATACATATATATTTTGTAATTATTAGTATTTTAAAATTCAAAGTAATTATATGAAATTTGATAAAAAAGCAACATCAATAGTGGAGTCCATGATAGTTCTTTTGATTATAGTGATTGGAATAACTTGATTATATGATATATTTAATAAATCTAGTAAATTAAGTAATTCCACAAAAAATAGAATAGAGGCTATAGAGATAGCAAGAGAAGGAATAGAAGCAATGAAAAATATAAGAGATACTAATTGGTTAATGTATTGAAGTGATACAAAAAATTGCTTTAATACACTAAATTATGACCATAATTGTGTATGAGGTGGGTGAAATAAAATTATGTCTTGAAGTTATAAAATATTTCAAAACAAAAATGATTTTAAGTGGTATTTAGAATCATGAGCTTGAAATTGATTTAAAGATAGTGTATATAGGGATAGTTATAGAATTTTCAAAGACAATAATTGATATTATTCTCAATCTGGTTCAAGTATCAAAACTATTTTTACTAGAGAGATAAATATTTCGTATAAAACAAACACGCAAATAGAAGTTAAATCAATAGTCAGTTGGCTTGATAGTTCAAAAAAACAACCCCATCGTCTAGAGATTAATAACCTTATAACAAACTGGAAATAAAACTAAAACTCTAGGTTAAACATAGTTTTTAAAAAAGTGGATTTTTAGTTATTGTATATTATTTTCATTTTAATAATTGTTCAGTACTAGCTTTTGTATCATTTGATACTTCTAATCAAGTATCAATATTTAATGATGGTAAGTTTCATGATAATATATTAGATGCAATTCTTGATATAATAGAGCTAGCTGTTCAATTCAAAATATCGCTGGGAGAAAATTTTCATAAATCATTATATATATTTATTCCCCAACTATTAAGATCTTTTCATATATCACTAGTAGGATGATTATATGATTTTAGTGAGGCTATATTTTGACCATGATTAGTTATGAATCAGGCAAAAACTTGTGATAACATGTACTCAATAACTTTTTTATTTTTTAGTCTTTTCAAATCTTGGGATAATCTTTCCCAAAACCAACTTCAAGCTTTTTCCTCAATTAATCATCATCCTTGGCTAACTCTCAAATATTTTTTAGTATTTTCTAATATGTTTAATCATCAAATTCATGCTGATCAATAGGCATCTTCCATAAAATCTTTTTTAAATGTAGGTTCTATAGTATAATCTTGGGTTTTAGAAAAATACTTCTGTAAATTGCTTATATGTTCTGCTTCTTCACTATTTTCAATAGAAGATATTTTAGTGTCTTTTTTTTCTATAAGTATTTTGTCAGTCTCAGCATATTCTAGATCATTTGATTCATCTAAATCAGAGCTTATCATATTCATTGATCTAGTAAGTACTTTTCAGTATTTATCCCAAAACTTTTTACATTCATTTAGTCTATCTCGTTCTGTTCACTCATTATTTATAGCTTTGTCATAAATTTCTTGGGCTTTTTTTGTCATTCAAATATATTTTGAAGGCTCTTTCTTTTCTATCATGTAAGATAAAGAAACTATTGTTTTGTTCATAAGTTTCATATCTGCTAAGTTAGAAGACATTCTAGCCATTATTTGAGGCATTCAGTGTGATGTCCATATTGTTTTCAAAAATTTTGAATATACTTTTTGATCTGTGTTATATAAAGCTCAAGAAAACAGCATTAAGAAAAATCATTGAGTCATTTCTTCTGGACTACCTCATAAATCTATCGCCTTTCTATACCATCATATAGCATTTGGTAAAGTTCAAGTTAGTAGTTCATCATTACCTCATTGAATCATATCAGAAGCTGTTCTTTTTCATGAAGCATCATCATATCACTTTTGCTCTTCTTCTTTAAGTCATGTTCACCACTTTCATTCAAATTCTTTATGAAGTCTTGATCTTCTTTTTATTCAATTGTATCCATATGGGTTACACTGTTTTTTTAATAGAATAAAAAGTAGGTTTTCTTCAGAAAAACATTGTCAAGATTTTTCAGATTTCTTTTTGATTTCCATAAAATGTTCATCTCATATTTTTCATCCAAATGCTTCATACCATAAAAATTTTCATTTAAATTCATGTAAAGCTGTTTTTCAAGTAAGCATTCAATACTTACTAATAACAAAAAGCATTCATGCTTCTTTTTTGAACTCAGGAGTATCTTTATTTAAAAGCCAAGATTTAATTCTTTGTGTTGCTATTTTTGAATCAACTTTTCAAAGGTTTTCTATCTCTTTTTCCATTGATTCATTTTCTGCTCTTTCTACTTTTACTAAAAGTTCTGCTTTCATTTCTTCAGGCAAGAATTTTCAAATAGCAAGTGCTGTTTTTGCAGCGTGTATATCATTTCATTTTGCTAGATATTCTTTAAAATTATCAACTAACAAATTTCATCAACTCAAAAGCTCAGACAAAGAAAAGCATTTATTAAACAAAAGTGTTATAAAATTTCAACTTGTTTTGTTTTGTTTTTCTTGAGGGTTTTGTTTTGTTTTGTATTTTCAAGTTTGCCAATCAGGAAAAAAACCATTTTTTTCTTTGTTTATTATTTGGTTAAACTCACTAAGTGTTAAAATTTGATTTGTTTTATCCAAATAAATTTGTTCTCACTCGTATTGGATTTCTCAATCTTTTGTTTCTGGTTTTCAATCTTTATCTAATTTTATATTATCTTTATATTTTGATTTTTGTTTTTTATCAAGGGAATTTATATCTTTTCTTTCTCACATTCTAAAAGTTATCAAGTCTCAACTGATTTTTTCTATTTTATAAAGGTCATTAGAATTGTTTGAAATTAAATAATCTATCGAAGTTTCTTTTACTTTTGAATATCTATCAATTTCTTTTATATGGATTTTTCCATTTTTAATTTCATATTTGTTCCAAATATCTTTATTTTCACTTTCTTGAGAATTTTTTCTCAAAAATTCATCTATGTTTGATATTCTTCAAACTCTTTTTGCATCATTTTTTTTAAATGCTTGAAAAAATGAATCAAAGTTTAATTGCTGATCTACAATTCAATATCACTTAAGCAGGATATTTCAATTTTCAAAATCTATTCAAGCTATTTCATGAATTCAGGCTTTTGATTTGATATAGCTTCACTTTTCCAGTCAAAAATCTTTACCTTGAGGGTCTAATTCATCAAGTTTATTTATAAGTTCTATTTTATTATTATAAGATATTAAATCGTCTTTTTTAATTTTTCAGTTTTGTATTTGTGTTAATTCTTCATAATTATTTTTTATTTTTTGTTCTATTTGTGATTTTTTTAGCTCCAATAAAGATATTTGCTCTTGTATATCTTTTTTATTTTCTTTTGTTATTGAGTCTTTTAGAGAAGTTATTTTTGAATCTATTTCAAGTTTTTCATTTTCTAAATCAATTTTTTCTTCTTCTAATTTTGATATGTAATTCTTTTTAAGTTTATTTGATAACTCTGGTTGATTTTTTAAATCAACTGAACTGTATTGTTTTAATTCAGAGCTTCTTATATCATTTGTAGGATCTTCTATCAATTTATTTAAATCTTCTTTTTTATAAAATATAGCATTTTTAGAGTTTGTTTTAAAATTTTCTAAAAAGTCTCAAAAGCTATATGAACTGCTTCAAGTATTACTAGATAGATTTATGATTTCCTTTCAAGAGTCATTTGTTCATATAGGGCTAAGCAAAATTTTTTTGTCTTTTTCGTTTATTTGAGATATTTTACTGTATATTATTCTATCTTTTCACTCTCACTGAGAATCTCTTGATACTATTTTAATAAAATTTCATTCAGAAAAATGATTGATATTTTCAAATTTAGAGCTAAATTCTTCTCATGATAAAATAGCTATTAATTCTTTTAAGGTTTGAGGTCAATTTTTATTTATACTATCATTAAAATCTTTTTTGATTTTTTCTAGGTCTTTCTCAAAATTTGCAAATCATATTCCATTAGCAATAATATCTAAATTAGAATTATTTGAAAAAAAATTGTCACTTTTAATTTTTATATCATATAGAGAAGTTGAACTTAAAATATTTGCTATATGTGCAGAATCTACTTTTGCCTTTTGTAACAATGGTTTTAATATTTTTTCTTTTTGTTTTTCAGCTTCTAAGCTACTAATTATTCACAATTCAAGTGCTTCTTGAAGCGTTAAGTATGGTATGAATTGAGATATTATTTCTTCTTTTTCTTGTGGATTAAAAAAATTATTGGAAAATAATTCTTTTAAATCTAATTGAGTTGCTTTAAAGTTCTTTAAATTAAACAAACTTTCCTCTATATTTTTTTTATCTGATGGTGATAATTTTGATAGTCTTGTTTGTATATCACTTTCAGAAATTGATTCTAAAATTTTTAAATTATTAGTTTGTGAAATCTTATTTTTACCAAAATATTTATCTAAAAATTTTTTGTTCTCTATATCTGAATTAGTAAGTTGCCTTAAATCAATTTCATTTTTTGTTTTTATTTCTTCTTGCAGTTTAGATCTTTGTTTTTTATCAAGATTGTACTTAGAAAATGTATTTTCTAAGTAGGCAGATCTTGAATTTTCAAGTCTAGTATAATCTCTTCACACAGCTCTTTTAAGTTTCTCTATTGTTACCTTATCTTTATCAAGTTCATTAAATTTATCTGTTTTTGACTCAAAAGATTTAATTCTAAGGTCAACTGGATCTCAATCTAGTATAGAAGTAGATCACATTAAATCATTTAAAAAATTAACACTATCTGATGATATATAGTGTTTGGTAAATTCAAAAATAAATTGTGATGTTAAATCTGCTTGTGAATTTTTTAAGTTTTCTGATTCATTGCTAGCAGTATTTATATTTACCATAAGCTTAATTTAAAAAAATATTTTTGTTTATTATAACATATAATTATAAAAAATGCAAAATAAAAGATTTGCTATATTTAACTCAAAAAATATACTTATCAAATATTAAAAAATAATGATAAATAAAATGATAATAATTGGTATATTGGTTGCTATAGTAATATTTTCTTTGGTGATAATAATACATGAGTTTGGACATTTTTATGTAGCTAGAAAGTTGGGGGTTAAGGTTTTAGAATTTGGTCTTGGTATTCCTCCAAAAGCAAAAACTTTGTTTAAGGATAAACTTTGAACTATATACACAATAAATTGGCTCCCTTTATGATGATTTGTAATGTTAGATTGAGAAAATGATAACACTAAAGATAGTAAAAAATATGGGAAGGATTTAGAAAGCTCAAAGTTCTACAACAAAAGTTATTTAAAAAAATCAGCTATACTTCTAGCTTGAGTTTTTATGAATTTTTTACTAGCTTGTATAATTTTTACATCTCTATTTTTTATATGAGTAAAACCTATTTGAGTGAATAGTATAATACCTACAAAATTAGAATCAAAAATAATACCTACATATGATATAGCTCTAGAACAATGATTATTAATAAAAAAGCATTGATTAAAACTTAAACCATTAAAGGATTCTATAGCAGAAAAATCATGAATAAAATCTTGAGATATATTAATTTGAATTAAATATTTAGATAAAAAACGTAAGTACATAAATTGATTTGATGAATTTAAAAGTGAGTTATTCAAAAATAAAGAAAAATCTATAGCTATGCTTATAGTAAATAGTGATGGTGAGCTATGAAAATGAAAAACTAAAAATATAAAAAAGTGTTATGATAATTTAGAGTCTTGTGCATTTAAAATAGTTTGGTTAAAAGTTCCAAAAAATGGAAAAATAGGAACATATGTATGAGAAAACATAGAAATAAATAAAAATTTTGAATTTAAATATTGAGTTTTTGATAGCATAAAGTATTGATTTTATGAAACATATGTTCAGTCTATTCTAACATTAAAATGAATATGAATTTTAGCAAAAAAAATATTCCACCCAAAAGATAAACAGGAAAGAAAACAAGCATTACAACAACTTAGTGGACCAATATGAATAGTAGATTTTGTTAGTAATAGCTTGTGAGCTTGAATTATATTTTTAGCTATTATTACAGCTATTATCTCTATAAATTTATGAATTTTTAATTTACTTCCTATACCTGCTCTTGATTGAGGTAGATTTTTATTATTGACTATAAACAAAATAATAAAGTTTATTTCTAGGGGTAAAATAAACACTAATAATTTTGAAAATTGCTTGCATTTAATATTTTTTATAGTTTTAATTGCGCTTAGCCTATTAATATGATATAATGATATTGAGAAAATAATTAATAAATAAAATAATAACAAATGGAGAATAAACTTATAAAACAAATTGAGAAATATGTAAATATACTACTAATGCCTCTTGAAAATTACTATTTTCATCAGTTTAAGCATGCTCTAGAAGTAAAAGATAGAGCTATAGAAATAGCAAAAAAAGAAGGTTTAACAGATGAAGAAATAGAACTTGTAACTATAGCTGCTCTATTTCATGATACAGGATTTATCATTCAGTATGATAATAATGAGTATATTTGAGCAAAAATTGCACAAAACTACCTAAAAAGTATATTGTATCCTAAAGAAAAAATAGAGATTATTGAAAGATTAATTTTAGCAACAAAGCCTGATTACAAAAATCCAGTAGATATTCTTGAAGAGGTTATAAAAGACGCTGATTTAGATAACTTATGAAGAGATGATTTTTTGGAAAGATGAAATGATTTAAGAAAAGAGATAGAGATGATTAAGGAAATAAAATTAAAAGACCCTGATTGGAAACATGCTTCATTAGAGTTTATGAATAATTATTCGTATTTTACAAATTTTCAAAAAAAAGAAAGACAAGATAAAAAAATTGAAAATGCAAAAAAGTTAGCAGAAATGATAAAAAAAATTGAAAATTAGAATAATAATATAATTTTGGAAAAAATAGTTTGATAAATCTAAAAAGTAGAATATAAAAAAAATTCTACTTTTTTATTTTATTTCAAATAAAGCCTTAGATCAATATGGTATTTTACTAGTCAAATATTTATATATATCATTTTCTGTTTTTATTTGTTTATTTTTTAATAAAACTTTATATTCTTTGTAAATTGAAAATAAATATGGATAGTTAACACTACTAATTTCATCTTTTTCAAAGAGTGTAGCTATTTCAAAATGACAAAATTTAAGTTTTTTATCTCTCCTTATTACTTTAGTATTATTCTCAAAATATGACTCATGATTAACTCATGCTAGGTTTAAATAATCTAAAATATCTTTATCTGTTTTTTTAGATTTTTTATATTTATCTAAAGATAATTTCAAACAAATACTATCACTTTCAACTAATCAAATTTTTTCATTTGTAAATATTTTTAAAAGATTTTCATATCTATTAGTTAAATTACGGCTTGGGTCATTATCTATAGTAGCAGCGTTTAAATCAATAAGAATATAATTAAGTCATAATTTTTTTATATTTTCCAATGTTTTTGTTGATGAGTTTTTATCATATAAATATTTTGGGAAAAATTCAACTAAACTGTCTTCTATAAGTCTTTTATTATTATTTACAATATAATATTTTAAAAAAGTTCATATTCTATAAATGTTATCTTTATTTTTAAATTCTTCAGATGGGTCTAAAATTATGTCTAATAGTTTTAATTTTATCTTTTTGGAAGTTTTTTTAATTCAATATAGTATATTTTTATTTTGTTTTAAAGCTGATAAAAGTTGATTGTCTAAACCTCAATTATATATTTGATCAAGAAAATCTAGACTAGATCTATAATCTAGTTTATTTTCTATAATAAGTCAATAAATAAATTTTTCATTTGTACTTTTTAAATTAAAAGCAGATTTCATTGCTTGTTTTTGTTTATTATTGTCAATATTTAATTTCAAAAGTATCGTTTTATACTCAGGTTTATAAGCAAAAATTGCTTCTTGCCATGTAAGTGTTCAAGTTTTAAAATAAGTATATCAAGAATTTTTCAAATTATTAAAACTATATGGAAATATGCTTAAAAAGAAATATAGCAAGAATATAGAAAAAATTAGTAAGGTTCAAATTTGTTTTAGATTAATATTTTTATCATCATCTTTATAGTTGGATATACTATAAATTCATAATCAAATTATTAAAAGTAAACAAAAATACATAACTATTCAATACCAGACTATTCAAAATGATGATATTGTAAACAAAAATATATAAAATGTAGAAAAAATTAATAAATACTTAAAAAGATTATTTAAGGAATTATTTTTTAACAAAAATATAAAGTAAAAAAGTGATAATAAGAATAATCATAAAATTATTATATATCATCATGGAAGAGTAAAATTAGCCATGAGGGTTGTAAAAAATTCTTTTGTTTGGGGTATGATAAAAACTAAAATTTCTAACATCAAGAATAATATAATAAAATACTCTAGATATTTTTTCCTATATTTTAAAAATAGTAAAAGTCATGGAATTAGTGCTAAAAACAGCCATCAAATAGTAGTAAATTCTCATCATTGATTAACTTGCATTGTTAAATTCCACGGTAGTTTAATATAGTTATTAATCCCCTTTTCGTAACCAAAATATCTTCAAAAATCTTCATTTGATGTAGTTCAAGACGCACTAATTTGAAGTTTTTGGTTTGTTTTTTCTATATTTTCTAACTGTTTTTTAGTGTGTATTTTCTCTAAATCTATATTAAAACTTTCAGATTTTCATGATAATAGTATTCATAAATTTATGCTTACATCTTTATCTAAAGCTTGATTTATATTTTTTCAAATCCAGGGTGTAAGTGCTAAAATGATACCAAGTATAAAAACTGAAATATATTTCATAAGATTTAATAATTCTTTTTTGTATTTAAAAACTCATAATCATATTAGGATAGCTCAAAATAAAAAAGAAAGTAAAGAAAAAATATTTATAAGTTCTAAATTTTCTTTTGGATAGACAATATTCATATAACTCCATAAATTTGCTTTTGTAAATATAGCAAAATAAATTCATATGTATCATAAAAATCAAGATAGTCATATTTTCAAATAAAATATAAGTCATATTATAGCTGATATAAGTAAAAGAGCCGTAAATTTAATTGAAAAAGCAAATCAAGATAAAATTCAAGCTATAAAAAGTAATTTTAGTATTTGTGATGAGCTAAATTTATAACTAGCTTCTTTAAAATTTCATAGTATTTTTATAATTATATATAAAGATGTAATGCTTATAAAAAATAATCCTTCATCAAGTTTCATATCTTTGGCTTGTTGAAATACAACCATTGGCATAGATATAAAACAAATAGAAAGCAATAATGGTATATTTATAAGTGTTTTTTTATTATTTTTTAGATTGGATAATAAATCTGAAACTATTAATAGCATCACAATGAAGCTTAAAAATCATCAAATATTATTTAAAAAGAAAGCTTGTACTGGTTCGCTTATCATATATCATATTCAAGTAAAAACTTGCCAAGAGTACATCGATCAAAAAGTATCAATAACTCAAGAATATGCCATTTGTCTAGGAAAATTCATATATACTCATAAATCATCCCAGCCTATAGGCATTGGTCTAACTATATTTATTAGGTTTACTGATAAAACTATTGTTGCAAGTATGAATAAAAATTCTGTAGATATTAGTTTTAAAGCTAATTTGTTTAATAAATTTTTGCTTTGAAAATCATGATTTTCAAAGCTTATTTTATAGGATAATAATCATTTGAATAATTCTCAAATTTCTTTTCTTGATATTATAATAAAGAGTAATAATATTATCATTACTGTTGTTAAATTATAAAATCATAAAAGTCATAGTATGGTTAACAAAAAAACAAAACTGAAAAACCCTAAAGATAGTGATACTAAGAAATTAAAAATATTATATCATTCTTCTTTTACTAGTAGGTTAAAAAATCTTAAAAGTTTTCTTCAAAGTGAAATAATTATAAATATTAAGATAATAGGAAAAATTAGATACAATATTATTTTAAAAAATAGATTTATTCAAAAAAAGGTTGTAAATTGTTCTCATCATGCAAAATAGAAAAAAACCATGCTTAGGAGTAAAAGGTTTAATAGAAAATATAGTGTGATTTCAATTAAACTAAATTCAATATTTTTAGTTTTTTGTATATTTTTAAAATATTTATAAATAATATAAATTATGAAAATAGGAGCTAGATAATAAATATATCAATCAAAGTTTTCTATATGTGTATAGTTATTTATAGTATAATAAAAAAAAGCGATTAGCATAGAAAAAGTAAATACTATAAATAACTTAAAAATATAATTTATCATAAATTGTGATTAAAAATTAATTTATAGTTTTAATTATAAACTTTTAACAAAAAAATAAAGAAAAATTTTGATTTTATGTTAAAAAGCCTAAAATGGTTTTAATTTAAAATTATGATAGACCAACACAAAACATTAACTGAAAAATTTATAAAAAAGGGTTTTTGGCTTTATTTATTCTCTTTTATTATTGCTCCTATTTGATATATCATAAAAATAGTAGTATCAGGAGATATAAGTGTAAGTGAACTTTGAATTTTGTATGGTGTTTTAAGTTTAGTGATTTTATTTTCAAGTTTCAATGACTTTTGAATGAATGAAAGTTTAAACTATTTTATACCTAAATATGTGGAGACAAAAGATTATGATAAAGTAAAAAGTTTAATAACTTATTCTATTATTGTTCAAATTATAACAGGAATAATAATTGCAATTATATTATTTTTTGGATCCTATTATCTAGCTGAAAATTATTTCAAATCAACTGTAGCAATAAATATATTGAAAATATTTGCGATATATTTTTTATGAGTAAATATTTTCCAAACTTTTAATAATTTTTTCCTAGCAGTTCAAAATACTTTTTATAATAAAATAACAGAGTTTTTGAGGATGATTTTTATTTTAATTTTTAGCTTATTTATATTTTTTAGTGAATTTTGAAATGTAGTAAATTATTCTTCAGCTTGGGTTTTTTGACTTTATTTTTGAATAGTATTTGTTGTTTTATTTTTTTATAAAGCTTATTATAAAAAATACTTATTCAAAGCTAAAATTTTATGGTCAAAAAAATTATTTAAAAAGATTTTTTCATATGCTATTTTTGTTTTTATATGAGCTCAAGCTGCAACTTTACTAAGTCAGGTAGATATGCAAATGGTAATTTATTTACTTTGAACAAAGCAGGCTTGATACTATACAAACTATCTAAGCATTATTTGAATACCTTTTATGATTATATGACCAATATTTTGGCTTCTTTTCCCTATGTTTTCCCAAATGCATGCAAAAAAAGACTTAACAAAAATTTGTCTTGTAAAAAAGATTTTAAGCAAAAACTTTATAGCTGTTGCTATTGCTTTTAATATTTTTATGTTTGTTTTTGCTGAAGCTATAGCTTACACTTTGTTTTGACAGAAGTATTTGATTTCTGGAGTGATAATGCAATACTCAATTTTATTTTTAGTTTTTAATTTTTTATTGCAAATAAATTTTAATATACTGGCTTGAATATGACAAATAAAAGATAGGGTAAAAATTATTTTGATTGCTTTAGTTTTTAATTTTATTATGAATATAATACTTATTAAATTGATATGAGTTTATTGAGCAGCTCTTGCTACTTGATTTGGATGGGTTTTAATTTATGTTTTAAGTGAATATTATTTGGGAAAAAAATATTTTGTAAAACTTGAATATACTTTTTTAACAAAAAATATTATTTTGTTGTGACTTTTATGAACTTTTTGTTATTATTTCATAAACCCGAGTTTAATTAGCCTTGGTAGAATAACTAATCTATGAATAATGACTTTGTTGTGAATTATGTGGTTTGGGGTATTTGGATTAATTAATTTTAGAGAGTTTAAGAGTTTTGTTTTGGAGGTTAAGAAGTTAAAAGAATAACTTTATTTATAATTTAAAAAATCATAAAAACACAAATATCTAAAGCGCTTTGAAAAATTATTATATCATCTATAAATTTTATTTTTTCTTAATATTATTTTATATAATTTATACTATTTTTTCATTCATTGAACAATAGATCTATTACACTCATATATGGTAAAAAATCTCACCATAACTGTTCATATTTAGGATGATCAAAATTTTGATAATGAAGGTTTATTCAATTATTATTAAATTTAGTCTCATCTATATAATTCTTTCATCATGATCATGATATATAATCAGATACTCATAAAAATAAACATATATCAACTAGAGCATCTGTTCATGAATTTTTTAAATTAAAATTTAGCTCAGATAAAGTTTTGAACTTTGTTTTTATTCAAATATATTTTGATACTTTTTTTATAAAATTAATATTAAATTTTGATAAATTATCAGTTTCAAAACTGAAAATTTCCTCAATAATTCAAATAAGCTCATCATAATGACTAGATTTTTTATAGCTTTGCTTTATAGTTTTTAAATGTTTTTGTAAAATTTTATTATTAAACTTAACTTCATTTATTTTCATTCATAAACTTACACTAACGGGAATTGTTAATAAAATTTCTCAATTAGGTCATTTTATTTTATTCCTATTATGATAGTCTCATTTAGCATACTGGACATTATCATAAAAAATAAATAAATCACTTTTATTAATTTTATGAAATAATCAAATATAGGGTATGTAGTTAGGCTGGTGAATTGAACAAATCATAAATTTATTTTATTATTCTAAATATCTCAAATGCTTCCATATATTTATCATTCCTAAATATATCAAATGCTCTATACTGTGCTAAACCTTTTACTGCTCTTTCAGCCATATAAACTTTTCATCATTGGGTTGAATGAATTTTTACAGCTTCTATTTTTTTCTCTATATATTTACTAACATCAAAATAAATACTTGGTTTAAAATCCATAGTAGTACTTGGAGATTGATATATATATATCTCATCAATCAATCTAGAAGCAACTAGCGCAGCTTTATTTACAGCTCTATGATCTTGATGAGTATCATTTCATGAAGGAATAAAAACCATATCTGGGTTTAAATTTTTTATATGTTTTTCTAAAACTTGGATAGTATCTGGTCAACTAGACATGTACATATCAGGTAAATTTTCTACATACAGTTCACATTTCAAAAGTTTAGAAGATTTTTTTGCTTCTTCAACTCTATCTCAATCAACACTAGATCATTCTCATTTAGAAAGAACCAAAAAACAAACTTTATATCATAAATCTGAAAATTTACACATAGTTCAAAAGCATCATAATTCTATATCATCAGGATGTGGTCAAATAGCTAGAACAGTTTTTTTTATCATTAGTAAATTGTTAATTAATAAAATTATTATAATAAAAAAATCAAATATTAAAAAATAAAATTTATATTTTTTTATATAATTTACAAGGGTTTCAAAAAGCTAAATAATTACTTGGTATATTTTTTGTTACTACACTTCATGCTCATATTACAACATTATCTCATATAACAACTCATTTTAATATAGTCACTCTAGCTCATATCCATACATTATTTCACACAACAATTTTAGAAGAATTTCAATTGTTTGAAACATTAAATTTTTCTCATTTTTTAAATCAATGATCTCATGATATCAAATAAAACAGTGGTCAAATTATAACATCATCTCAAATAGTAACTTTTCATTTATCTTGTCAAGCAGATATTGTACCAAACTCATTCATAAAAAAATTATTTCAAATACTAATCTTTCCATTTAACCTACACAATCTTCAAAGTTGAAAATTTTTTCAAATTTTTATCAAGTTTCAATTATTAATTTTGGGAAAACCATAAATAATTGATCCAACCGGAAATTTAATGTTAAAAAATAATCTATAAAATAATATTTTAGGTAATACTATTATTTTCATTATGTTTCAAATTATTATATTTTTATCCATATTTTTTAAAATTAATCAAGATTTATCTTATTATAATTATTTAGTTTAGATTTAATTAAAGGTTTTAGATTTTCTAGGTGTATTTTTGATATAGATTTTTCTGTATGGAAATCTAATATGTAGTTATAATTTCTTTCTACGGTCTCTTCTTGAAATTTTTTGTCTTCAAGAATTTTCTTGGTATAAGAGATTAAATTATCTCTATCAATTTTTACTATTTCATAAACATCATATGTTATAATAGGTTTTTTACAAGCCATGATTTGCATTGGCATTAAAGACAAGGCTCATATGCTAAAATCTCAAAAACATAGATCAGCTCATCTAATTTTTGATGCTAAAGTTTTTTTATCCATAAAATCATGCCAAAAATAAGTATTTTTATCAATTAAAATATTTTTATATTTTTTTAGTTCAAATCATTGGTTTAATAAATGTAGTGTAGCTTTAGGAAATTTAGGTTTTATATATTTTTTAAATATTTCTACGGCATATTCTGGTTTTTTATCTCAGTGAAGTCTTGTTGGGAAAAAACAAGCTGGTTCTCACTTTAATTTGGTTATAGCTCATTTGGGACTAAATATATTTGTATTAACTGGGTTAGGTAACCATTTAACATCTTTTCTAACATATTTTTTCAATGGTTCCAACATATCTGGGGTAGAACAATAATATATATCAAATTGTTGTATTTTTTTTCTAATTTTCCATCAAACAAATAAATTTATTAAATTTCAAATAACAAATTTAACTACATTTTTTTCATCTTTTACAAGTCATTTATAATAAACTCCAAAATCAAATCAATGTGATTCAGCAATAGAGATTTGATTGTCATATTTTCTAAAATTCAAAAAATTTTCAGTATTATTGAAATGAACAATGTCATATTTTTTTATATCTCATTTATTATATAAATTTTTGATCAACATGATATTAAGAGGAATGTATTTCCAACCAGGAGTATGATCAGAAATGTTAGGATATTTCAAAAAAAAATCAAATATATTTGAAAGTTGCCTATTTAAAAAATCATATTGAAAAAAAAATCAATTCATAAAATATGAAATTTTTTTGTTATTTTTCATATTATTTAATTATTTTTATACTTATAAAATCAAGCATCTTTTTAAAAAAGAGAAGAAATCTTAAATAAAATCAAGTAAAACTAAAATTTAAAAAGTTTCTATTATTCTTTAATATCATATTCAAATCTCTATACAAACTTCATTCCCACTTTTTATAATTAAATCATGTTGGAAGGTATAAAAACCTACTAATTTTTCAGATAATTTTTATTTTTTTTTCAGTTTTTTTTATGTAATCAATATTTTTATCAAAATTAATAAAAATAGTTGGAAATCTTCAATAACAATATCAAAGGGATTTTTTAGATAAGAAAAAGTTCAAATCAAAAATAATTTCCCAACTTAATTTTATAGCTGTGTTCATATATATTGGTAATTTATTATAGTCTTTATGAAAAAAATAATTTTCTCTATAATTTGTAAAATCTTCTAAAAATTCATTGTATTTATAATTATTTATTCATAAATTTTTCAAAAAAAATATAGGATATCTAATATCATTAATTTGTGATAATATATTTTTTACCAAAATTTTATTGTTAGTTTTATAATAATAAAAATTTCTTAATAATGAAAAAAAACATATTTTCCAAGCATATATTATGTTTAAATTTTTATTTGTTTTATCAAAAGAAATTTGTAAATCTTGTCAATAAGCAAGTCTATATTTAAAATGATGAGAAATATAGTTTATTTTTTCTATATTATTAATATTTATGAATAATACAGTATCAATTAAAAAATAATTCTTGGACTGTTTTAATATATTATCAATATTTACACTATCTTTGAAAATAATCAAATAATCTAGGTCAGAAACACCTAAAAGATCTGACTCTCAAATGGAATATAGAGATAAAATATTTTTATCTATGCTTATAAAATTAATAAAGTTTTTTTCTTGATTTATATACTCATTTTTATTAATTTTAATTGGAAATTTATCGAATTTATATTTTGGTAATTTCATTAATATTATTTTTAAGGTCTTTAGAATTTTTTAATAAATAAAAATCATTACTCGCAATAATTTTTTCTAAATTATTAATTCTTTGTTTGTTGGTATTGAATTTATTTATAAAAGATAATAGTGATAAATTTAGATACTCTGGAAATTCTTTAGTATAATTGTTAATACAATACAATAATTCAAATAAATAATTTTTATCATCAATTTTTTCTAAATGAAATTTATCTCAATAAGAACATATAAATATTTTATCAATTCTATATTCTTTTTTCAAATTTTTCAAATTATTATATAGATAATTTTTTATTCAGTCTGCTTTATTTTTTAATTTTATTCAAAGTAGATCTTGGGTTTGTTTAGTTATTCTAGGTAATTCAGGGAAAGGGTATATTTTATTTTTTGAAACAATGCTATAGTTATCAGACAAAATAGTATATCATTTCAATTTAGAAAAAGAAGATGCTAGTGTAGATTTTCAGGATCATCATAATCATGTAAATAAAAAAGTTTTTTTTCAATTACTAACTGCTGTAGCATGAAGTAAGCAAGATTTTAATTTTTTTTCTAACAAAATAAATACAATATCATGTATGCAGGTCTTTATAATAAATCTATTGTAGTATTTATCTATCCTGGTAAATCATTGTAGTAGTATATGTAATAAATGTCTAAATTTATTAGGTATTAGTTTTCCAGAAACTCTTATGATTTTTTTAGAAGAAAAATCTAATAATCATGAAATTTCTTGTTGAGTAAAAAAATATTTATGATTTTTTTTATAAATTTTTATAAAATCTCAAAAAGTATCATAATTATCTATTTTAAAAAACTTTTTATCAGAAAAATAAGAAAATTTTTCTAAGTTAATTTCTATATCATTATTATTAGTTTTCTCAACCAAGAAAGCTTCATAATATTTTAATATCATATCAAATAAACTTTTATTTTTTGTAAATATACAAACATTTAATCAGTATATATGTATATATATATTCATTATAATAATTTTCTTAAATCAATTTATAATAATTTTTAACTATGGTTTCAAAGCTAGGATAATCATTTGCAAATTTATATGCATTTTTTCATAAATCTTTTCTAGTAATATTTTTTAAAAATTTATCTTTTAAATCATAAATATCATTCTTTTTAAATACAATAGCATTAGAATTATGAGAAACCAATTTTTCTAAATTTAGTAAGTCTGATACGAAACATGTAGTTCATCTTCACATTGCTTCAAGTAAAGCTACAGGGGTTAACATTTTTACATTTATATTTTGTAATGGTAAAATTAAAGATCATACATCTCAAAGCAAGTCTTCCATTTTATTTATGTTTCGTTTTATTATTATATTTTTAACTTTATTATTAGCAATATATTTTTTTAACAAAAGAAGTTCATTTTCACTTTTTTCATCAAATTTTCTCATAGCAAATATAAATTCAAATCCAAGCATTATTTTGGCAAAATCTACCATAAAAAAACTTCCGGCTTCCTTAACAGGTCAAGCAGAAAAAAGTATTTTTTTTCAATTTCTATGAGAAAATTCTCAATATTTTAAGTACCTTAGTTTATCATAAGATAAAGGAATATATATTATATCTTCATTTTTATATCATAAATTTATAATTTCTTGTCTTAAAAGCTCTGATATAATTATAATTTTTTCAAAAGGGATTTTTTTTAAAAACAATTTTTTATATGATATATTTATCTCATCAGTAGAATAAAGTGTAAGAATTATTTTTATATTAGGTTTAAATAAAGATATTAATGTTAAAGAAAATAGATAAGAGGTATCTAAATATTGAACAAATATTTTTTGAGGTTCATTTTTTATCACAAAAAATAAACTCATAAATCATCAAATAATAAAATAAAACAACTGTAATATTTTATTAGTTGATAAATTTAATAAATAAAAAACATCAACTCAGTTAATATTATTATAATTTAAAGAATTATTTTCTCATTTATGACTAATAATATTTACTTTAATTTTCTTATTCAATCATTCACAAATTTTAATTGAGTTATTTTTTACTCATTCTATCCATGGGTAATAAATTTGTTGAGCAAAAAATAATATATTTTTTTTCATAATCTTATTTAATTAAATTTAAAACTATTTCTTTAAAAGTATTTTTATTTTTTTCATAATCATATTTATTTAAAATCATATTTTGGTTGTTTCTTATCATTTTTTTTCTATTTAATGTATTATTTAAAAAATATATTATATTACTAGATAGTTCTTTAGGGTTATTATGATATAAAGCATTTTTTTGAAATACTGAGGGGAAACTTAATATATCTTGTAAACACAAAGAATTTCCTGATAAAGCTCATTCGTATACAGCTAAACACTGTCATTCTGATAAAGATGTATTTATAAAGATAAGTGATTCTTTCAATTTTTGTTTCAGTTGTTTATGAGACAAAAATCATAGTACCTTTATATAATTTTCTAAGTTATTTTTCTTTATAAGGCATTTAAAGGTTTCTCAATTTTTGTTATACCTATCTTCTCAAACTATATTTATAGTAAATTTTATGTTTTTGGATTGCAATATTTTACAAGTTTCTATTAAAAATTCAGGATTTTTATCATGATATAAATTTCAAACAAATATTCATCAATTTCTATGTTTATTGTCTTGTGATAAAAAAAATTTAGAAATTGATATAGGTAATACGAAAGATTTTATTCATTTTTTATCCAATATTATTTTTTCTGCTTTGTTTATTACTCGGATAAGTCAAAAAAAATTATAAAAAAACAACACTACTAATTTTTTAAATTTTTTATTTTTTTGAGGTAACACTTGGTCATGTGCCATAAATATTGTTTTTTTTCATAATATTCAAACAAGTAGTGTTTTTAGTGTTAAACTATTACTATAAATAATAGATTGTCTATTTTTGAATAAGTATAAAAGGTACTCTAAAATATTTTTATAATAAATAACTTTAACTCCATTTACAAAATTAGGGTCACTTTCTATTTTTACTTTACTATCAATTGAAAATATCTCACAATCATATCATTCTCAAATCATAGCTTCAAATGGCATCATATGATAATTTTGATGTTTTTCAAAAGTAAATATTTGTTTATGATATCACCAAATAATTGATATAAACTTTTTTTTCATTATTTAATATTTTAAATATTTATTTTTAAATAAATTTAAAAGTATAAAATATACTAATTTTTTAATCAATATATATTTTCTAAAAAATCTCCAGTATATATATCAAAAAATAGATTTTTTAGAAAATTGTTGTATCTCAATTCAACCCCACTTTCTTTTATATTTGGTTAAACTATCAAATTCAATTCATCAATATTCATAACTCACACCATTAAAGTTCAAGAATTCAAATCACATACTTTTCATTAATTTGATTCATTCCCAATATAGCAAGGTGTTTGGAGCATATTTTGTATATTTATAATCTGAAGCAATTGTTTCTAAGGAACAAATTTTAGATTTTCATAGTACATCAAATTTTGAATACAATTGAAATTGTATGTAAGAAATCACTTTGCCATTTTTCTTTGCAACAATTATTTTAGTTTTATCTGAATTTCAAAGTTTATAGGCATTTTCAACTGGTAAAAATTTTTTCTTCATCATAGATAAATATAATCAATAAGATTCATTGATATCATAAGTAGAAGGATTAAAAACTATCTCGATATTATTCTTTTTTCATTTTCTAATATCTGTTCTCAAATTTCAAATCTGTTGCCAAAGTTCTTCCTTAGTTTTTTTAAGGTTTAAAAGCATAGTTGTATAATATATTCCAAACATAACTAGTAAATATTATCAATTATTTCTTTCCAAGATAGATTTTTATCTGAAAATTCTTTAGCATTAATTCACATATCTTTAACTTTATCTTTTTTTGACAACATTTCAATTATTTTATTAGATAAAATTTTTGCATTATTTGGTTCAATAACATAACCTGTTAAACCATTCTCTACAACAGAAGATAACTCTCAAACATCTGAAACTAATACTGGTTTAGAAAAACTGTAAGATACTGGTATAACTCAACTTCATGTAGCATCTTTGTAAGGTAGTACAATAAATTCTGAAATTTCAAAATATTTATAAGCATCTTCTGGTTCAATATTAAAGTTATACACATTTATATTTCATTTATATTCTTCAATAATTTTCTTATATTTATCTAAGTTTCAAGGTCATGCAATGATTAATTTAAAATAAGGAAATTCTTTTTTTACCAACTCCAATGAGTTCAATAACAAATCAAGTCATTTGTAATCAATTATCCTACCAAAAAAAAGAAAAGTATTTTTATTAGTTTTTAATCATTGAGACCATTTATTAAAAAATGTATATGCTCAATGCTTTATAGATATAACTTTTTGCTTATCAATTTTATATTTAAGTATAACTTCATCTCTTAAAATATCTCAATGAACAAATAATTTATTAGATATTTTTCTAAGTGTTTTATTAACTTGAGTAGCTACTATTCACAATAAAGTTTTACTCTCTCATGAATGAAGTGTGGGGTCATGTTGAGTAACATATATTTTATAGCCTAAACTTTTGAATAATTTTGAATAAAAAATATACCAAGGATGATTATCTAAAAAATGAACTATATCTGGTTTAAATTTAATTATCTTAAAAATAAAATAAATATGATAAAAAATATTTAAACTATCAAAAATAAAACTTACTAGTTTAGGGTTAGTTCTTATCTTTATAAATTCAATTCATTTATCATATAAAATAGAATTATGATAAGATGCTATTGCTACTTTTAGTTCTATATTTTTTTTGATAAATAATTCATTACAAAACTGAGATGAATAGTGCAGCATTCATCATCTTGGTGTTAAATTAAAAACTAATACTTTTTTTCTCATTACTTAATTAAATTATACAATTTTTTAATATTTGCATTCCAATTAAATTTTTTTCTAACAAAGGAGGAACTTAATCACCTAAATTTATCAAAATGACTTATAGAAAAAACAATTTTTTCGGATAAATTTCGTATTTTTCAAGCTTCAAACAATACCAAATCTTGTTTGTCAGAAACTTCACTTGTTCATCAAACATCACTTGCAATAACAATATTTTTAGTAATCAATCATTCTATAACAGTGGTAGGCATTCACTCACTATAACTAGGATTAACTAATATACAATTATTATTTTTTAGAAAATTTAATATAAAATCTCTAGATTTATATCATAAAAACTTTATGTTATATCAATCAATTTTAGACTCTAAATTTTTTCTTTCTTCTCAATCTCAAACAATAATCAATTCGTTTTCTACTCAAGAAAGCTTATAAGCATCTATCAAATCTCATACTCATTTTAAACTAACAAGCCTTCAAACATAAACAAGCTTTATTCCTCATTTTTTCTCTATACATTTTATATCTAAATTAATACCTCTATAAAAAATACCCACTTCCCTACTTACAAATTTTTTTAAAACAAATTTTTTACATGATTCACTTATAGCTAAAACAGTGTCTGATTTTTTTAAAAGCCATTTTCAAAATATAGAATCATAAACAAAAGCTATAAATGACATAAGTTTACTAGACAGTCTAACATAATCACTTCAATGTTCTATATGCACCCATCTAATATTTCTTTTTTTTGAAAAAAAACCTCAAAGCAAACTTGTAAGAAAAAATCTAGTATGTGTTATAACTCTAAAAGAATTACTAGAATTAAGCTTACTATTCAAATAATTTTTAATTAGCATGTAGCGCTTACTCCAAATCTTATAAACTGGAAAATTATTTATTATTTCTAGACTAGGGATAACTAAAACCTCATAATTATCTTTTTTGTATCAAATAACAGTATCTAGGAAAGTAATTTTTTCTAAATTACTAGAAACTAAAAACACATCTTGATCAAAATTGGAAACAATATTTATAAACTTTCAAAAATTATTTTTTGTCCAATACTCCCCTATCTCTTTTCAAACAAACTCAACTCATCATTTGTGAGGTGGGAAATAAGGCATAAATTGAATAATATTTATTTTATCATTATGAGAATCTATATTTGTCATATATAACTATATAGGGGTTTTTACTTAAAATATAAATTAGGAAAAAGATTACCAAAATACTATCAAAAACAATAATAGTATATAAATATAGTAATAAATATCAAATATTATAAATTAATAAAAAACACAAATATGCCTAGAATTATATTTTATTTTTTAGCAAAATTAAATATAATTCTATAAGAAAGTATATAAATATAAAATCCAAAAATAATGAGAAAAAATATTCTTCATATAATATACCAAACCAATGTAATTTGATGAGTTGAAATGTTTCTTCAAAGTATACTAAATAGTTCAAAAAATAATGATATATTAGTGCAAGTATATAATAAAAAAAATAAAACTTGAATCAAAAATAAAATAATTAATTTAAATGAGAAAATACACTCATATAATCCTATTATTTTAATATATCAAGTTATATCAAGAGCATTTAAGTATAAAAAAATATGTAAACTAAACGATATAAATATATCTATTTCACACTGAGATAGCTTAAATCTATCAAATATAATAAGTAAAATCCTTTTTAGAAATAAGAGTAAAACCTATATTTTACTACATAATTCATTGTGATTTCATAGTAATAAAAGTTCCTTTATTTATAAATATTTTTTTAAATACCTTTATCCAAAATCTGATAAAATAATAACTGTTTCAAAAGAACTTGAATTAAATTTAAAAAATAAATGATATAAAAATGTAGAAACAATATACAATTACCTAGACTTTAAAAAAATAGAAAAACTCAAAGGTGAAAAGTTATGAAAATATGAAAATTTATTTAATTTACAAAAAAAAACATTTATAACAGTATCTAGACTAGAAGAAGTAAAAAATATAAAGTTTTTAATAGAAGCTTTTGATGAATTTAATAAAAAAAATAAAGCATACCAGTTCTTAATAATATGAGATTGAAAGCAAAAACAAAAACTACAAGAATTAATAGAAAATATTAAAAACAAAAACATAAAACTACTTTGAGAACAAAAAAATATTTATAAATTTTTAAATAAATCTCATTATTTTTTATTTAGTAGCTTTAGTGAATGATTTTGAAGAACATTAATTGAATCATTATCATGTGGTATTCCAGTCTTAACACATGATTTTAAATATTGAGCAAGAGAGATAATAAGAAATAGTTATATTTTTAATGAATGTTTAAAAACTGAAATACATGAAAACTGAATTTTAAGTCCATATTTGAATAAAAAAGAGTTTTTAAAATCAATGAAAAAAATAACACAAATTAATTTCAGTAAAACTAAAATAAAAAACAATATAAAAAAATATGATATAAAAAACTTAGAAAAAGATTGGGAGTATATTTTAAATAATAGTTAAGCTGAAATACTAATTAAGAATTATAAAACTTCCAGCTATTTATAATACTTTCTTTTAAAGATATTTTTGGTTTGAATCATAACTCAGAAATAATTTTACTTGTATCACAAAAACTAACTGGTATATCTCCCTCTCTTTTTTTTGCAATAATATATTTTACTTTTTTTCACAAAAATCTCTCTACATATTTTATTATTTCTAAAACAGTAAGCCCTTTTCAGGTTCATACATTATAATTATTAAAATATCCCTCTTGAGAACTAAGAGATATTTTATTATAAGACAATAAATGAGCTTCTATTAAATCCATAACATCTATATAATCCCTAACTCAAGTTCAATCTGAGGTATTATAATTATTACCAAAAACTCTAAGTTCTTCTATTTCTCAAGATAAAACTTTAAAAACATAAGGAAACAAGTTGTTTGGTTTTCATTTTGGTAATTCTCATAAATATCCACTAATATGTGCTCAAATAGGGTTAAAATACCTAAGATTTATAACATTAAACTTATTAAATTTTGATAAATCAAACAATATTTTTTCTATCAATAATTTAGTCGTACCATAAGGGTTAGTAGTTGATTGTTTGGAAGCTTCTTTTATTGGAGAAATATTTGATGCATCATAAGTATTAGCACTTGAAGAAAACACAATATTTTTTACACTATATTTATCCATTAATTCAAATAAATTTAAACTACCACAAATATTATTTTGAAAATATAAAAGACTTTTTTTATGAGACTCAAAGGGTGATTTTAATCATGCAAAATGTATAACTCCATCAAAACTGTATTTTTTAAATATTTCTTCCAATTTTTCTTTATCTCTCAAATCTATTTCATAAAAATTTGGTTTATATCATAGTATATTCTCTATTCAATCTAAAGTTAAATGAGAAGAATTTACAAAATTATCAATCAATACAGTTTTATATCAAGCCTGTTCAAAACAAACAACTCAATGACTTCAAATATAACCTGTTGCTCATGTAATTAAAATAGTTTTTGGGTTCATAGTAATTAAATTAATTTATTTCTTTTTAGAATAATAAAAAACAATACAAATCCAAATAAAATTATAATAAAATAATAGAAAATTCAATTTTTATTCTTTTGCTTTTCAAAAGACTGCTTTTTATCATAAATTTGTACTTTTTTAAGTTTTTCTCAGGGTAGTTTTTTTATTTTTTTCTTAATATTTTTTTTCTTTTTCTTATTTTTAATTTCTTTCTTCAATAATTTAATTTTCTTTTTTTCTTCTTTTTTAACTATTCTGTTAAAATCTTTCTCCAAATTTATTAAATTTTTTTCAAGATACTTAAAAGTTTTAATTTTATCTTCATATTGTTTTTCAAAAAAATTTAATTTTAAATCTAAAACATAACTTTTAGAAAGACTAAATTTTTTATTTTTATCTATATGAAATTCATTTCAAAATTCATCCATAATTTGAGCTTTTATTTCAAAAACACCTGAATTTATTTTTTCTATATCTTTTATCATAATAGAAAAAAATCAACTATTTTTTGTTTGTAATGTAAATACTTGTTTTTCTCATTTTACAAAAAAATCTTTCAAAGATAAATCTAGATTAGAATTTTTAACAGTTCTTCAATATATTTTTATTCATGATTTCAATTTAGAAATATTAATTTTAAAATTATTATTTACAAAATAAATATAATTATCTATAGACTTAATTTCATCTAAAATAAAAATATTTTCTCATACAATTTTATATTTTTTCAATTTATTTTTAAATATTTTATTATCATCAAATAAAATATTCATCTTTTTAAAAGTTTTAAATAAAATATTTTTTTCTATAAAAGTTGCCTTTCTATATTCTAAAAAATCATAAGGTATTCAATTTATATTTTCATTTTTAGTTTTCAAATTATCAGAATAAATTAAATCAATTTCATTTGCAAATTCATAATAAAAATTACTACTATCTTGAATTTGTTTTAATTTTTTTAAATCATTTTCAAGTTCTTTTTCAAGTTTTTTAAAATTCAAATCATTTTTCAAATATTTATCATTATCTTTAAAAAATACATCTTCTAATTCTAAACCTATAAATTTCCGCATACCCAACTTATTTTTTTTAGCAAAAATTTGTTCAGTTTTGTATTCATCCAAATATTTGAAAGAAATTTTCTCATAAACTTGAGCATATCAATTTTTTACTAGTTTTTTATTAAAACTATATCAGTCTAAATAAATATATCAAAGAAGTCTAGAATATTTATCTCTATAATTATTTTTATCTATTTCTAAATAGACTTTTTTTCATAACAACTCTTTTTTTGTATAATTTGATGCTTGCAGTCAAAAAAATTGAACTGGTTTTCTTGGATCTTTAATCTCTGGAGTATCAACTCAAATAAGCCTTAATTTTTCAATTAATCCATCTTCAAATTTTATAATGACTGTATCTCAATCAACAACACCTATAACTTTCACAAAACTACTTGTTATTTGAGTATTTTTATGGTTAACTAAATATCAACTTTTAACAGTAAAATTCCATTTGATTTTATCTATAAGTTTTTTTCAACAAAATAAATTAACTTCATCTCATTTGTTATTAAGATTTAGTTTAGTCTCAGATCTATAAATTTTCTTTTTAGATCTTGGAAAAACAAAGTAATCTTTATAAAAAATATACTGTTTACTCCCTCATTTTAATTTATCATCTAAAATACAATGTTTCAAATTAACAGTATCAACTCAATTATTTATAATTTCAATATATTCAAAATTATCATTCCCTTGTGGGTTCACAGAAATATTTCAAAATTTTAAATTCTTTATTTTATTATAATCAAAAACCAATTTTGTATCTTTTTCTTTCTTTTCTTCTAAAAGATTTTGGGTTCAAAAAATATTTTCAAACTCAAAAAATAATTCCTTAAAATTACTTTTATAATTTTTATCATAAACTTTTAATTTTATTTTATGTTTTCAAACACCAAATTTTACATAACCAGGATTACATTTTTTATCAGTTCATTTTGTTGAAAAAATTCAGCCTCAAAAATACCAATGACAAAGTAAATTTTTGTTATTATTCTCATAGTTTAAGTTGACACTACAAATTTTTTTATCACAAAAATATTGATTTTTTGAGTTTAGTTTTAATCAACTCTGAACTATTATATTATTCAAAATAATGCTTTGTTTTGGTTTATAAGAATTTCATCATCAAGAACTTATAGGATTATCAATAATAGCAATTTTATTATTTTCAATAATAAAACTTCAGGTTGAATATAAGTCAGTATTATTTCTTGAAGTAATCTTAAATTTTAGATCAAAAATTCAAGTTCAAAAAACAACCATGCTTGGATTACACTTATTTTCTTCTCAAGATAAAACTCAACTTCAAAAGCCAAAATCTATTTCACATAAAAAATCTTTTTCGTTTAATCATCAAGTAAAACTATCTCTCAAATCTAAATTAACTTTACAACTATCCCTGAACTTATCACAAATATAATTATCTAAAATATCATCTTTATTTAATAAATAACTAGGATTTTGAAAACTCCATAATACCTTTGGGGTCTCTAATTTTGTGGCTGAGTTAATTATTCCTGAGTTTGTATTTCAAGGATTTGTTGAACCTGAATTTGTAGATTCATCTAATCATCAGGAACTTGTTTTATCATTCAAATCTCAAGATGATATTTCTTCATTATAGTCATTTTTAATAATAAAACTTCAAGTTGAATATAAACTAATATCATTTTTTGAAATAATTTTGAATTTCAAATCAAAACTTCAAGTTCAAAAAACTACTGTGCTTGGATTACACTTATTTTCTTCTCAAGATAAAACTCAACTTCAAAAACCAAAATCTATCTCACATAAAAAATCTTTTTCATTTAATCATCAAGTAAAACTATCTCTCAAATCCAAATTAACTTTACAACTATTTTTAGACTTATCACAAATATAATTATCTAAAATATCATCTTTATTTAATAAATAACTAGGATTTTGAAAAGCCCATAATATCTTTGGAGTCTCTAATTTTATAGCTGAATTAGTTGTTCCTGAGTTTGTATTTCAAGGATTTGTTGAGCCTGAATTTGTAGATTCATCTAATCATCAGGAATTTGAATCTAAATTATCTTCTCAAGATTGATTTTCAACTATATTAATTATTTTAAATAGTTTTTCATTAAAATTTGATTCATTATTTTTTTCAAATACTTTTATACCCAAATGAAATTTTCAAGTTCAATAATTTACATATCAAGGATTACATTTTTTGTTAGTATCCAAAGTAGAGAAAGTTCAAGATCAAAAATCCCACAAACAATCATAATTTCATTTATCATAAGTTCATGTAAATATTTTTTCAACACTCAAATTGATTTTACAATCCTGTTTATTACATTTATACTCATCACTTCATAAATCTTGCAATCAACTTTGGATTTCTATTATTATTTTTGGAATATTTATACTGTTTCAAAAAACAACATAAAAATTGAAACAAATAAAAAATAGAAAAAATACTAATATCTTTTTCATTAAAAAATAAAAATAAGTAATATAATTTTCTAAAATATTACTTAAGTGATATTAATAGGATATTAATTTTTATGGATAAAAATTATTTAAAAAATTTACTCCAAATAAACCTAAGAGCTAAGTTTATAGCATTAGAATTTTTTTGTCATTTTTTTAAACTATAATCACTGTATTTTATATTTACAGGAACTTCTTTATAAACAAATTTTTGAGTTGATACAATATCTATTATTTCTGAAGCATGTGCCATTCAATCTTGAGTTATTATTAATTTATCTAAAACTCTTTTTCTTATTACTCTATATCAATTATGAGTATCTGATAAATTTATTTTACTAATAAAAAAAGTAAACAATATACCTAGTTTTAAAATAATTTTTCTAGATAAAGGAACTCATACTTTTTTCTTTCATAAAAACCTACTTCAAAGTAAAATATCTATTTTTTTATTTTTTTTGATTATATTCTCAAATTTTTTCAAGTCTTTTATATCATGTTGTCAATCAGAATCATAAGTTATAACATAATCTATATCTCAATATCTTCTAATATACTCAAAACCAGTTTCAAGGGAGGCTCATTGTCATCTATTTTTATAATGATTTAACAAGGTAATTTTTTTTCAAAATTTTTCTAAAATTTTCCTAGATTTATCTCTACTACCATCATTAACTACTAAAATATTTTTATATCAATTATCCAATATATTTTTTATAGTAGAATTTATAACTTTTTCCTCATTATAACAAGGTATAACAAAAACTTCTTGTCATAAAATTTCTTTTTTAGAACTATTTTCTATAGCCATTTCTCTCACAAGCTCAGTTATAGATTCTTTATTTTCAACATGTTTGGAAAGTAAAAGAAGCACAAAATAAAGCAAAAAAATAATTCATACATAGACTAAAACATCCGCTCATCTTGCCACTCAAAAAATATTTCAAATAGTAGATAATATATTTGGGAAAAAAGTAAAAATTAAAAGTCAGGATCAAACTCATAAAAAAACTAAAAAATGTAAGGCATTAAATTTTTGTTTTTTTGAAATATCAATTGCCAAAATCAAAATAATTATCCCAGAGATTATAAAGAAAAATTGTAATAAATTCATATTTAAAGATAAGTTAGTATAATTTTAATTATATATTTTTTGGTTTTTTTTCAAATAATTTCTCTATATCTTCTCTAATATCAGAAATCAACTCCAAATCTGTCAAACTTGCAATTTTTAAATCAGGAACTCATGACTGTCTAACTCAATAAACCTCTCAGGGTCATCTAATTTCTAAATCAATTTCAGATAATTCAAATCAATTATTAGTTCTTTCCATAGCTTTTAATCTTTCAGTTTTATTTCATAAACTAGGAAATAAATAGCAATACGATTTATTCTCTCATCTTCAAACCCTTCATCTGAATTGATGAAGTTGACTTAGTCAAAATCTTTCAGCTCATTCTATACACATAACAGTAGCATTTGGAATATCAACTCAAACTTCAACTACTGAGGTGCTAGATAAAATACTGATTTTATTTTCTTTAAAATCTAGCATAATTTGTTTTTTTTCTTTTGCGCTCATTTTTCAGTGTAAAAGTCATACACTGTATGGACTAAAAATTTCTACTAAAGATTCATAAGTATTTATAGCATTAGCCAAATCTATTTTTTCTGATTGCTCTACCAAAGGAGATATCCAAAAAATTTGTCTAGCTTTTTCAAGTTCACTTTTAATAAAAACCTCAACCTGTCCCCTAGCTGTATCACTAGAAATGACTTTGGTAAAAATCTCTTTTCTTCATATTGGATACTCATTTATTATACTTAAATCTTGATCTCAATAAAGTGTTAAAGCTAAAGTTCTAGGTATTGGTGTAGCAGTCATATTTAAACTATGAGGGATTATTCCGCTTATGTTTCATAAACCTCATTCTAAAATTTCTCTTTGCTCAACTCAAAACCTATGTTGTTCGTCTATAATTACAAATCATAAATTATTAAATAAAACATCTTCTTGGACAAGAGCATGAGTACCAAAAACAATATCTACATTTCAGTTTTTCATATCACCTTTAACTATATTTTTCTGCTTTTGCGTAGTAGAACCTACAAGTAAATGAGATTTAATTCAAAAATCTCATAAAAGTTTTTGACTACTATCAAAATGTTGACGAGCAAGTATTTCTGTTGGTGCCATAAATGTTACTTGTATATTATTTTTTACTATACAATGTATACTTGCTATTATTGCAACTATAGTCTTTCAAGTTCATACATCTCATTCTAAAAGTCTAGACATACAGTGATCTTTTTCCATATCTTTTAATATTTGAAAAAGTGTTATTTTTTGTTTATCTGTTAAAACAAATTCAAGTTTAGATATAATTTTTTTTATAAATTTCGAATCAAGTTTTATAGAAATAGATTTTCATTTAGAATTTTTAAAATACTCATGTTTTTTACTTATTGTTTTATAGTTTATTTCAAATAACTCTTCATAACCAAGTCTTGATCTTCAAGTTTCTATATCATTTTTGTTTTTAGGAAAATGAAGATTGTAAAAAGCTTGCTTCCTATCAATGAAACTATATTTTTGCAATATTTCTTCTGGTATAATTTCTTCTATACTAGAAAAATATTTTTTTAAAAGAAACATTTTGTTTTCTATCCACTTACTAGGAATATAGTTTATTTCTGGATAAATAGGAACAATACTTCATCAAACTTTACTAAGGTCAGTTTCAATTTCTGGACTTTGAAAAGTAACTTTTCAAAAACAATATTTTACTTTTCAACTAAAAATTACTTTCTTTCATGTATAAAGACTTAACTGTGAAGATAAATATTTTCTATTAAACCACACAGATTCAGATAAAAATCAATTTTTATCTTCCAAAACTGCTTTAGTAAGTATTTTATTTCATGATGTTTTTTGATTGTTTATAGATAAAAGAGTAACTAAAATAGTATTTTTTTCTTTGATATTAATCAAGCTAAAACTATCTAAAACTTCAGTTCTATCATCATATTCTCTAGGAAAATGATTAGCCAAATCACCCACTGTTTTAACTCAAGCCTTAAACAAAGCATCAATATATCTATCTGTGGTTTTTAGAATTTGTTTTGTAAGTTTAATATTTAGCATAATTTTTTATTAAAATATACTAAAAATTATATAAAAAAAACTAAGTTTTGCAAGTTAGATATATATACTGTTTATATCTAGGCTAAATACCTAAAATAAAGGATAACATAAGCAATAAAAGAATTTATTACAACAAGAGGAACTGATATAATTAAGTATTTTGCAAACTTAACTATTATTCAAGTTTTTTCAGCTTGTCATAATGCAATAACATTACAAGCAGCTCAAATAGGAGATCAAGCTCAACCTATTGATGTACATGAGTTTAGCCCCCAAGCAAGAGCCATCCAAGCGGTTCAAACTATTATTCAATTATCTCTAAAAGACTCAAGAGTAGATACCATAGCTATATTATAAGGAACATTATCAACAAAAACAGAAACAATAGCAGAACCCATAGTAAGCATAAGCAAAAGCAAACTATTACTTCAGTTTGTTATATCTACAAGTTTATCAGCAATCATTATTATAACTCCATTATGCTCCAAAGCTCAAACTACTATAAAGAGTCAGGCAAAGAAAAAAAGTGTAGCATAATCTACTTTTGAATTTAAAATATTTGAAACATTTCACTTTAAAAATAAAATTGTTAAAAATGCTCAAAATAGAGTTATAGTTCAGTTATCAAGTTTTATTCAAATACTGCTAGAAATTGTTTCCTTAAAAATAACTAGCAATATTACAAACAAAAGTATAAAAAGAGAAACAATCATTTCTTTTTTATCTTCAATATGTTTTGAAGGGTCTACTTTTGCAAGTTCTTCCAAATCTGGTCTATGTTTAAAATATTTTCTAAAAACAAAATACAAGTATACACTAGATGAAATAGTAACTGT
Source organism: uncultured bacterium (assembly GCA_963922865.1). Lineage (GTDB taxonomy): Bacteria > Patescibacteriota > Gracilibacteria > BD1-5 > UBA6164 > CAWUJK01. The sequence goes on from CAWUJK010000001.1 coordinate 97,343, forward strand.
AAACATTATCAAACCAGTATTGGAAACAACCTCAAAAAATCAAAGTCAAAGGGTAGTTGCTTGATAATAAGTTGTAGGATCAGAAATTGGTGTAACAGCTCAACCAAGATTTGCAAAAGTTATTATTCAAATAATATATGGGATGGTTGGTATATCAAGTTTTTTAGTTATAAGAACAACTATAGGGGCAAGTATTATTATGGTAGGTATATTACTTATAAAGATGGTAAGTATAAAAGACATATATGCCAGTATGAAAAAAAGTTTTATAGGATGTCCATTTACTTTTTTAGCTACACTAAGAGCTATATAATTGAAAACTCAAGAATCTTTAGCAATTCATGATATTATCATCATACCTATTATAAATGCAAAAATATCTAGGTTATGATATATGAACTGTCAAGCAATTTCTTGTGGACTTGGTCAATTTGGATCTCAGGAAGAAAAAACTTGTAAAAATATCAATGCTCAAGCGATTAAAATTGAGACAATTGTTTTGTCAATTTTTTCTGTAATTAGAATAGAAAATAAAGCTACTAATCAAACAATTGATATAACAGCATTTGTTGTAATTCAGGCATTTAAAGCTACTTCACTAGTCATATTTTTACAATTTTAGTATAAATTATCTAAATCATGTACACATTCTTCCATATCACTATCAACTGCAATATTTAATCTTTTTTTAAGAGATTTTAAAAGTTTTTCATCACTATCTATAAAATCTCATTGAACAGCAGCACAATAATAATCATACTTAAATCATTTATATTTAATTCTCTCTTTTAAATTATCATTCAAAATCAAAGCTCATCTAAGGGTTGTTTCTTCCAAAATAACTAATATTTTATTATCTCTGTATGAAAAAACACTATCAGAAATTCTTAAATATTTTAATAAAAATTCTGAAAATTCATTTATTCTAGAATTATCTTTTAATTCAAAGATCATAGCGGTATAAATAGAACCATATTTATCCATTTCAAACTTAAGTTTTTCAAAAAGTTCAAAAAAATTTACCATATTACGAATATATCTTTGCATAAAATAATTTATTAAAATTAAAAAGTTATGTATAAATATTAACATAAAATTAATTTATTTTCAATAAAAATAAGTATAAAAAATCATATTTTAAAAAAAGTAATAGAAATAAAAACTATTACACTTTTTTTAATAAAACAAAAAAAAGAAAGCAAAATCTCATTTTTATTTATTTAAAGCTTCGTAAACTTCTCAAGCTATTTTTATATTTGGTGTTAATGTTTTAGCTCAACTAGACCATTTAGCGGGGCAAGCTTGAGTTGGATTTTCTCTCATATATTGTAAACCTTGTATTTTTCTTATTAACTCTTGAGAGTTTCTACCTTGTGCTCACGAAGTAACTTCAATTCATCTTAAAATTCAGTCTGGATCAACTATAAAAGTTCATCTTCAAGACATTCAAGATTTTTCATCTAGTATATTATAGATATCACTCACTTCTAAATTACAATCAGACATCATTTTATAATCAAAATTTTGCATTAATTTTTCAGTTTTTAACCAAGCTTTATGAGAAAATACTGAATCTGTTGAAACTGATAAAAGCTCTACTCACATTTCTTCAAAAATAGATTTTTGATCAGCTAAATCTTTCATTTCTGTAGGACAAACAAAGGTAAAATCAGCAGGGTAAAAGACTAAAACATACCACTTCCCTTTCAAATCTTCACTACTCATACTAGAATCACTATCTGTTTTGGGATCATAATAAGCCATACTCCAAGATGGAGCAATATTATCTATTTTTGCTTGTTCAAATATTGTATCTTCTTGCATATTTTTATTTTTTAATAGGGATAAATTGATAAAGTTAAAATCAAAATAATAATTATTATTTTAATATAGACTACCACTCTAGTCTTTTTAATGATTCAATATAATCATCACTAAAGTATTTAGATTTTTCTCTAAAAATCTTTAATTCTTTTTCAAGATTATCATCAATATCTAAAATATTGTTGACATCAAAAAATATATTATTTCAAACATTTGTTATATTTCTTTTAGAAGCCCTCGAACATTTATCAATTATACTTTTAGTATCACTACGAGTAATATCATTCATAATACCTAATTCATTAAAGAATAAATAATATAAAACATAGGTTTAGTATAATAAAAAACATAATTAAATCAAAAAATAATTTAAGTTTTATTATGTTAAATTAATCAATAGAGTCTTGTTTAAAATCTAACAATAAAGGTTCATGTAGGCTTCCTGAATAGTCCAATTCTAAAATATGTTTTGGAGTATTATTATTTTCTTTAATTTTTTTCAATTCTTCCAAGTAGTATAAAATTAAATTTTTATATTTTTCTTCCGTTGGCAAATGTTTTAAAAATAAATAGTGAGCTTGCTTTAAACTGTATTTAGACTCATCAAACTCTTTTAAATCAATACAAGAAGCTCAGATTCAAATTAAACTTTGAATAATTCTTTTATAGTCATTTCTATTCACAGAAATTTCCAAACTCTCTTGAAAACACTTTTTTGACTCTTCATATGCTCAATTAGCAATATATCCTCTTCATATCTTTATTAAGCTAACAAGTGTTCATAATTCATAATCGTATTTTCTATTTATATCTAAAGATTCTCTATAATAGATTATAGCCTTTTCTCTATAATAACTAGTTTTTTCATTATCTAAACTACTATCATTAGCCAATTCCCAACTATTTTTTCACATAGAATATAAGCAAATAGCTTGATTTCAATGTTCTCTAAATTTCTTGTATATATATGAAGCTTTTCAGAAACTAGTTATTGATTCTTCATATTTTCACTTTTCCATGTATTCTTCTCATTGTTTTTGATTAATCATAGCTACCCTTTTCTCTTTCAAAACAATATCTATTGATAGAGTATTTTTTCATGTTAAATGTATATATTCACCTATATTTTCCAAATCACTTTTACTTTTTGTACGCAATTTATAAATAGCCTTTTGCATAATCTCATTATCATAAATATGCTTATAATAAATTTTATTAATTCCTCTTAACTCTTCTAAATCTTTAGAGTTTTCTATTTCATTTACTATTTTTGGTAAATCATTTATTATTGACTCTAGCTTAGATATATCCCTTGAAATCAATCTAAAAAAATCTATATCTTCTTTTTGAATTACCAAAATATAGATTAATATAAATGGGTCATATCAATCAATAGTCATAGCTAGTTGATGACTCAAAATAAAAAGGTTTACAAATTTTATTATTTTTCTAGGATTTCATTCTAAAACTGAGGATATTTCTTTTGAGTACATAACAAGCTCATTATTTGAATAAGATAACAACCTAGAAACATAACTTTCTAGATTTATTTTATCTAAAACATTTATATAAAAAGAATTATCTATAATTTTTCATAAAAAATCTTTTCCGTCCTCCGTTTTATAATTTTCAACCGCCGCAGTTTCTACTCTTCTTTCATTCATACCTAAAACAAACACACAATTTTCTATATCAAAATAAATCTTTATAAGTTCTAAAAATTCTAATGCTTTAGCTCATTCTAGACGATCTAAATCATCTATAAAAAATATCATCTTTGAATCATGACTGTATCATTGAGTTTCTAATACACTTTTTATAAATTCTTTTAATTTTTGCTTTAAAAGATAAGAATTACTTCTAGCTAAAAAGTCTTCTTTTTTATATTCTTCCATCAAATTTTTAAATTTTCAAGGGTCAATATTAACATTTATTTTAGCTAAACTAGATTTTCACTCAGAAGATAGATCAGGGATAGAAGAAGAAAATCAAAATTTTGTAGAATACAAAATAGAAGTTATGATATTTTGAAAACGCTCCATTTTATCCTTAAATTTATCAATTCACTTTAAACTGTTATACAAATTAATAAGTATAGGGAATAAAGGATTTTCATCCTTCCAAAGTTTTTGCTGTGTAGCATCTAACCAAACTATATGATGTTTTTGGTGGTCAGACATATTTTTTATCTCAGAGTCAAGCATTTTTAAAATACTTGTTTTTCAAACTCACCAATCACCAGATACTGATAAAACTACAGGTTTTTTAGATTTAATTATAAGCTTTTTTATAGTACCTATCAAATTTCATCTTCCTAAGTTATCATCTATTGTAGGTTTATCATCTGTAACTCTCAAAAAAGAATTGTCATCTAAGTATTCATAAATTTTTCTCTCTAAATTTTTCTGATCTTCTAAAGAAATGTTTTCTATATGTGAGAAATATAACGAAATTTTTTTCTCTTCAAGTTCAGCTTTTTTAATATCATCTTTTGGGATTTTATGAGGTATAGGAGTTAACTCCCAAGCTTGCTCTAATAATCTAGAAAGATTTGGATTACTTATATTAAAAAGCTTGATATAATCTTCATCTCTAAATCAATTATCAACTAAATAATTTACCAAACTACTAGGCTCATCTTGTCTTATTCTTCATAAAGTTATTTCTCACTCATCTATATCTCATTTTGAATTACCCACCCATAAAATTTTTCTATCACTTTTTACATCTCTTAAAACTTTCATCAAAAGATTTTCACTAAATGACTTATATCAAATTATTAATAAATCTCTTTGTTGCAACATTTTAGTAAGAAAATTTTGTTTTCAGGAGCTAAAAGTTCAATCCGACAAATTATTTAGATAATTTTGCATACTTGATTTATCGTTTATTGATCAACATAATTTAAATATAGTTGATTGATAGTCAAAATCATCTTTTTTTGTATAATTTTTAAAATCATCATCATTAATTATTTCTTTAATTTTGTTTTGAATTCAAATTTTTAAGGAAGTCACTTCCAAACTAGATACAAGATTTGTGGTGATTATAGGATAAGGTTTTTGGTCTAAACATTTAGCCAAAGTATAATTTAGATCTGTTAGTACAGGATCTTTAAAATAATCTAAAAAAGTCAACTCACCATCAATATTATCCATGACTATTTTTAGTAAAATATCAAATGATAGATAATCCACACTATTTACTCTACGACCAGTTCAAAGAAGTTTAAAATTTTCAATTAAATCATCATTTCAATTAAAAATTGTTTCAAGAAGCATTTTTTTAAAATTTGTTCTTGCTCATGATATATTGTTCAATTTAGATCAAGTCAAAATAACAGGATTTTCTAAATCCAAAAGTGCTTCTTTAAAAGAATCATCATAATTTCCTTTTTTATGTGCCTCCATTTTTTATTTAGTTATTTATTATTTAAAATATCAACATTTATATCTTCATCATAAGAATAATGTTGATTATCAAAAAGTCTAATTTTTAAGCTAGATTTAGTATTTAATAGTTTAAAAGGTACAAATATAGCTACATTTAAACCCTGCTTAGTTTTATTAAAAGTATTGACAGTTTTTATAAGATTTTGTCATAAGTATATATCCATTTTTTTTATTGCTCTACCAGAAATATATCATATTTTTAAGTCATTTCTTCATATTTTTAATTCATTATTATTTATAGAAGTTTTAATAACCACATTCACTTTTCAGTCTCTTTTACAAGTTTTATCACTATAATTAATAATAATATTTCAAAAATTTCAATACTTTTCTTTCCATTCACCAGATTTAATCCGATTTACAAGAGGGGCTTGCCAAGAATTATTTTTAGGGTTTATAGAGTTAAATCTTAACAGGTATCAAGATTTAATAGCATCCTTAGGAGTAGAATTAGTAACTTTTCAATCACATAAACTATCAACTTCAATAAGGTTAAGACTATTATCAAACTGCTTTGGAGTATTAATAAAATTGGAAGAAACTAAAAAATTACTTGGAAAATTTTTTCAAGGTAAAAATCATGATACATTAGAAACCTTTATATTCTTAACTCATAAAGGTCTAGACCAAGACTCAACTTTTTTTCATTTGTGAGCATAGACCATAAATTCTTTAAAAATAGGTCATGCAGCCTCAAGTCAACTTCAATTTAAGTATAATTCTTTACCATTAGTATTTCAAGACCAAACAACAGTCGTATACTGTGGAGTATATCAAACAGTCCAAAGATTTCTCGGAGCAATTATTTTTCTAGCATTTTTTCTATATTGTTTAGTTGAAGTTCATGTTTTAGCTGCTATTTTTCTTCATGGTAAACTTAAATAACTATTCCAAAACTCTGGTCTTGAATTTGTATCACTGAGTATATCATTAATTATATAAGAAAGAGACGGAGAAATTACAGGCTCTAATTTTTCACCTGATATTTTTTTATCCATGTCTTCTATTACATTTCATTTTCTATCAAGGATTTTTATTATTGGATTTATTTCTCTTTTTATTCACATATTTGCAAAAGTAGAGTAAGCTCATGCTAATTCTAAAGGAGTCATAAGTCATGTTCAAAGAGACATGGGAGCTGCATAATTATAGGTTTTTCATGGATATTTTTGTTTGTATTCTTCTTTGAAATCTCTAAGGGTTTTCACTCAAAGTTTTTCCATAAAAGATATTATTTTTTCTTCTCATCAAGCTAAATAAAACATTTTAATTGCTGGTATATTTCTAGAATTATTAAGTGCTGTACTAATATTTATTTTTCATTCAAATTTTCAATCAAAATTATTAGGAATATATCAACCAGGAAAACGAGTTTTTAAATCATAAATAGGAGTTTTAGATCAAATAGAATTATTTTCTATGGCAAGAGCATAAGAAAATGGCTTAAATGTACTTCAGGGCTGAAGCCTAGAGGTTATAATGTTATTATTTCATCAGTTTTGCTCATCAAAATATTCTCTTCCTCATACCATTGAAGCTATTCAACCTGTTTTATTATCTATAGTAACAAGAGCTGAATTTTTTGCTCAAAACTTAGTTTCATTTATTTTTCAATACTTATCAATCAAACTTTCAGCTTTTTCTTGAAGTTTAGAGTCAAGCGTTGTAAATATTCTAAGACCTCATTGTTCTACTATTTCTTTACCATATTTATTTTCTAAATAATCTTTAACGTACATAACAAAATACGGATTTTCTATATTAGTTCTATATTTTCTAAACTCAAAACCAAAACTATCAATTATAGATTTTTTATAAGTATCAAAATCTATGTAAGAATCTTCAAGCATCCTACCAAGAATATAATCTTTTCTTCCAGTTTGATATTCTAAAATATAATCTCAATCCTTTATTTTTATAGCATTCAAAAAACTCAATAGATTATCAAAACTTATACTAGAACAAGAATCAGAGTCTATTCTAAAACTTCATGGTTTTATATAATTTTTATTAATACCACAAATAAGGACCAAATCATTAACTCTTTTAAGTTCAAGTTTATTTATAAATCAAACAAGTTTTGATAAAAATATTTTGTTAGCTTCTAAATCTTTTTTATTCAATACTTTATTTTGATGCTCTTTATCTTTTATGTTAAAAATAAAAGGATATCAAAGCAACCTATCTTTATGATTGTAAGGAGAAAGACCAGATGGAGCTTTTGGAAGAGAAGCAAGTATACTTGATTGTAAAATATTTAACTGAGAAGAATTTACTCAAAAAAAAGTTTTTGAAGCTTGTTCTATTCAATAGGCATTAGATCAAAAAAATATTTTGTTTAAATACAACTCAACAATTTTTTCTTTATCAAACACTTTATTAAGCTTCCAAGAAAGATAAAGTTCTTTCACTTTTCTTTCAATAGTTCTCTCATTTGTTAAATAAGTTACTTTCATTAATTGCTGAGACAATCAAGAAGTTCATCTAAAATCTCAAGACAGTAATCAATATAAAGTTGCTCTTGCTATTCAAATTAAATCAAATCAAGGAGTAGTCCAAAATCTTTGATCTTCTCATGCAACTAAAGCATTAACCATATTTTTATTTATGTTTTTATAATCAACATAAGTTCTATTTTCTTTAAAAATTTTATAAAGTTCATTACCATCTTTATCATAAATTATTGAAGTTTGTGCAATATGCATGTTTTTAATTTCTTCAACAGGAGGCAGTGGTTCTATATATTTTTTGTACAATACCACACCCAAAATAAAAGAGAAAACACAAAAAGAAATAAGCAAAAAAAGTAACCATTTAACAATAAAAAAAGATTTCTTATTACTCTTTTTAGAATGTTTTACTTGCTTAAAAGTTCTTGACTTTTTAGGGCTAGATTTAATCTTTTTTTTGTTAAACATAAATTTTGAAATATTTAAAAACTAATTTATTAATTAAAACTACTGTCAATATCTAAAAAAACATCTTTGTAGTTTTTTCAGATAATTATTTCTATGGAGGCACTTTCATCTAAGCTATATTCTAAATCGTCTAAAGCAACAAATTCAAATTTTTGCATATGCTTTTTCAAAAATTTTATAGTATCAGAATTTTCTATTTGTTTTTTATAATTTATAACACTTTTTTCAAACTTTTGTTTTGAAATAGATCAAACAGTATGATTTTTAAATGGTATATTAAATCAATATTTTCTAAGTAAAAAAGCTAAGTCTCAAGCTAGAAGAGGTGTTTTAGTAGAATTTAAAATAGAAATAGAAATATTTTCTTTATATATAGTATTTTTATCAAAGACTAAGTATAAATATTTTTCAATAGCTTTGTAATCATTTAAATTATTTTTATGAGTTCAATTAACCAAAAGCACAGAAGCTCATCAATAATTATCTCTATTTGGAACATATAAAAATCATCATTTACTACACAAAGGATCTCATTCAAAACAAGAATCATTTAAGTTTGATGAAACAATAGTATAATTGTTATTTTTAATTTCAGTAAATATTCTTAAAGCATCACTAAAAGATACATCACTATAAACATACTTTTTAAAAACATCATAAAATTTTTGTGCTTTAGAAATTTTTGAAAAAAATCATCACTCAAAAAGTTTATTTTTTACTGATTTTATAATTTGCTGCTGTCTCAAACTTCTATCAAAATCACTAGTAGAATGTCTACTTCTTGCAAAATTCAAAGCTGTTTCTCAATCTAAAACCCAGCTACCTTTTTTTATAAAAAATGTTCTATATCACCAATTGTTATCAGGAAATTTAGTATCAATAAAATTTTTTTCCAAAGTAATTTCAACTCAACCAATAGCATCTATAAATTTAACAAAACCCAAAAAATCAACATTTATATAATAATCAATTTTTTCTTTTGTCAAAAGCTCTACATTATGTTTTAGTGCATCAATTCAAAATTCTTGATTTCAAGATTTTAATTTTGAAATAGCATATATTTTATTTATTTTTCAAGAATCTCAGTTGTAGTATTGTACATAAATATCTCTAGGAATTGAAAACATGGAAATAATTTTAGTTTTTGTATTTATTGAAGCCAATATAATACTATCTGTAAGGTTAGGAGCATCATTTTTTACACCTCCTCTACCTAAAAGCAATATGTTTATCTTATTTTCTCTTTGTTTTTCTAATGAATTTATTTCTAATTTTTGAGTTTCTTTTAAGGTAAAAAAATCAAATTTTTTAGCAAAATTTATTGTAAATACTCACAAAAAAAACACGAACAAAATAACTAGAATTCCAAAAATATTTATGATTTTAAGGCTTGTTTTTTGAGAATTAATTTTCTTTTTCTTAAACATAAAAATCAAGAGTTTTAAAATACACGGGAATTCTACGTAAAAAAGCTTTTTTTTCAAAAAATAATTTTAGTTTTTTATTTTTTTAATTAATATATAAAGGCAAAATTAATTCTTAAATAAAAAGATTATGTTTAAACTAATTGATTTACCATACGAAAAAGATGCCTTAGAGCCTTACATTTCTCAAGAAACAATACAGTATCATTATTGAAAACACCACAAAACTTATGTAGATAATCTAAACAAATTAACAGTAGGAAGTGATCTTGATAACATGGATTTAGAAGAAGTGATAAAAAATTCTGACTGAACAGTATACAACAATGCTGCTCAGATATATAATCATAATATTTACTGGAACTGTTTTTCTCCAAACGGATGATGAGAACCAAATTGAGAAATAAAAGAAAAAATACAAAGCAGTTTTGGAAATTTTGAAGAATTTAAAAAAGCTTTTTTAGAAATGGCATTAAAAAATTTTGGTTCAGGTTGGACTTGGCTTGCTCTAAATGAAGAATGAAAATTAGAAATAGTAAATACAGATGATGGGAAAAATTTAGTAACAACAAATAAAAAAACAATACTATGATTTGATATTTGGGAACACTCTTATTATATAGATTATAGAAATGATAGAAAATCCTATGTAGAATGATTATGGAATATAATAAATTGGGATTTTATAAATGAAAATCTAAAATAAAAAGCATAAAGGTACTACGAAATATAAAACCCTTATAATTTTTTTATAGGGGTTTTTAAATAAAAACTTAAAAAATTATCTCTCAATTTTTCTAGACCAAACACCATGAAGACTACATCTAACTCTAATTTCATAATCATCTAAACTAGAAATATCAAATTCTAGCTCTGGGGTTTGTTCATTTCATAAAAATATTTCATAAACCAAGTCTCAATATTCATCATAAAGTCACATAGAAGTTATCCTATGCTCTAGTCAGCTTGGGTGGTAATCTCATTTTCATACATTTACTTTTATAATATCTTGAGCGTTGTTATCATCTCAAAGAATTTTTTCTATATTTATAAAATGCTCTGCTTCAATAACATCCATTGGTATATCTCAAAGATAATTTATCTCTTGCTTTATCTCATGAAAAATATCAGGCAAAGCAGAACAAACAGGACAACAATAAGCGTCTCATAAATTTTCAAATTTAGTTCAAGCAACTATATTTTCTTCTAAATCTCATAAATCTTCATCATATATATAAGAACAATTTGTACACAAATACCTCATAAATTTTAAAATTATAAAAATATTGATTTTTATTTTAGTTTATTATAATTAGAAAATGAGGAAAATAAATATTAAATTATAAGTAAATTTAAATGGAACAAAAAATAGATAAGTTAAAAGATATAATAGTTGAAATAGAGAAAATAAAAACTAAAAACAAATTTCAGCAAGCTTATGAGTTAATCGAAAAAGCTATAATAAAATATAGTGATGATTATAGAATATATGAAGAAATGGCAGATGTTAGTATTTATATGTGAAATATAAAAAAAGCTGAAAAATCAATAGACTACGCATTAGAACTAAACAAAGAATCTGCTACATGAAATTACTTAAAATGATTCATACTTTTATCAAAAGATGATTTCAAAAAAGCCTTAGAATACCTAGAAAAATCAAATAAATTACTTTGAAACAATGCAGAAGTTCTAAGAAATCTTTGATGGGCATATACTATGAATAACAAAGTAGAAAAAGGTATCTCAATATTAAAAAGAGCACTAATATTATCACCATGAGATAAGTTAATTACAGAAGATCTAGCTATGGCTCTTATTTGAAAATGAGAAATAGATCTATGAAATAAACTTCTTGAAGAAATAAAAAAATAAGAAAATTATAATGAACAAATTCAAAAAAAAGAAGCTAGAGTTTGATATAGTAGCCATAATAGATATATGAAGCTATAAAATAAGAGTTGCTATTTGTAAGTTTGAAAGTGAAAATATAAAACTCTTATGATTTTCAGAAAAAAGACAGTCAACCACAGACATAGTAAACAACGAGATAAAAAACTTAGAATGAGTATGTGAAAATATAAAATTAGCTTTAAAAAAAGCAGAAGAAATATCCAATGTAAAAATAAAAAAAATAGCAATAAATCCTGCCTTTTGAAATAGCTTTTTTTCTTCAAAAAAAATAACACATATAAGAAAAGACAAATACAAACTGATAAGCGAAAAGGAACTAAAAAATATAACAAAAAAAATAGAAAAAATAAATTATAGCTCAGCTACAAAAAAGATTTTTGATGATTATTTATATCCATGTTCAGATCTAGATATAATAGTTTCAAATGTATCTGAGATAAAAATAGATAAACAGTTAGTTAAAAACCCTCTACAAAGAAGTTGAGAAAGTGTAGTCTTTAATTTATTAAACATATTTTTATCAAAAAATAATGTTGAGCTTTTAAACTATATTTCAAAGTATATAAGCAAAGAACTTGTAAATATCTTACCTGAAGAATTTTGCCTATCAAAAATATGGGAACAAAAAGAAGAAGTAGTTATAATAAATATATGAAATTCATCAAGCTATGTTACAGTTAAAGATTCAAGCCATAATATAATATGAAGCTTAAAAATATTAGTATGAATAGAATCTTTAATTGAAAAAATAAGAAAGGATTCGTCTTTTTCTAGAGCAGAAATAATCAAAAAAATAAATAGAGATGATTTTTTTCAACAACACAAAAAAGAATTTTTAGATATTTATTGTTTTTTGCTAGCAAAAAACCTAAAAGAAATAATGGGAGAACAAACTACCCCCAACAATTTTTTTATAGTATGATGATGAGCAAATAATTCGTTTCTAAAAAATTATATAGAAAAATTTAATTTCTCAAAATACATAAAAATAAGTTCAAAAATAAAATTCATCCTACCAAACATAAAAGAAATATGAAAAATTGATAATGTAGAACCAATACTAAACAAATCAAATCTAAATATAATAGCAATGATTTTGACATATAAAGAAATACTAAAAAACAAAACAGATAAAGTAGAAATATTTATAAAAGAATCAATAAAAGAAATAACAAATGAGAACTAAAAAAGCTCTACTTGATTATTTTTTATTTATCAGTATAATATTTATATACAGTAAAAAGTCTATTAAAAAGAAATTCTTTTTTTATTTTTTTGATATTTTTTCTATAAAAAAATCTTCAAGTGATGATTTTTTTAAAATCTTATCCAAACTTTCTCATTTCACTATCAAGTTCCCTTTATCTATTACTGAAACTCTATCACAAATACTTTCTACATCAGAAAGAATATGAGTATTTAAAAATATAGTGGTTCCTTGTTTTTTTAAGTCACAAATCAAGTTTTTTACTTTTTTTCTTCATACTGGGTCAAGTCAGCTCATAGGCTCATCAAGAAAAAGTAGCTTTGGTTTATTTATTATAGATTGAGCCAAACCAATTCTTTGAAGCATTCACTTAGAAAACTCTTTTAAATATTTATTTTCTGATCATTGTAAACCAACTTCTTTTATTAAACTAGAAACTCTTTTTTCAAGTTTTTTTCAGGAAAGTCAAAAAAATTTTCAGTTAAACTCCAAAAATTCTCTTGCTTTAAGGTGTTTATACAAATAAGTATTTTCTGGCATAAAACCTATTAGTTTTTTATTTTCCAAAGTAAGTCAATCACTAGCAAGAATATTTATTTTTCAAGAATCATAAGCAGAAATTCACATTATGCATTTCATGGTTGTAGTTTTTCAGGCTCAGTTTGGTCATAAAAATCCATAAACTTCTCAAGATTTCACATCAAAACTTATATTATTTAAAATTGTTTTTCATTTTATTTTTTTTGTCAATCATTTTACTTTTAAAACCATTTTTTATAAATTATATTGTAAAAATTCTTTGAGTTTTATTTTCAATTTATTATAATAAAGATTAATAATCATGCAAATACAATTTACAAATATATTATTTATATTTAAGAATTTATAATTTATATAATATAAAACACTAAAATACAAAAAATTATGGTATACCAAAAAAAAATTTGAATAGATTTGAGGTTGATAAAGCAAAAAAACCAATACCACAATTTTATTATGAGGCTAGTTAACTATCTCGTAAAAAATAACCAACAATATTATTACAATATATATACAAACAAAAATATAAAAATTCTATGAGATAATAAAAACTTAAAAATAGTAAAAACAAATTTAATTCCTGGAAGTATAAAAGACCAATTTTATTTTAGTAAAGAAACCAAAAACAATAAGCAAGATTTATTTATATTTTTTGATCATAAAGTTCCAAAAAATATAAATAAAAAATATATACTGTTAATACCTAAACTAACAGAACTACATTTTGTAGAAAATGGGAATTTTTTACAAAAAATTTTCATAGACTATCTATTTCGCAATTCATGTAACAAAGCACAAAAAATAATATGTTTCAATGAAGATATAAAAGAAGAAATAAATGATAAACTAAATATAGCAGAAGAAAAAATAAGTATAATTCCCCCTGCACTAAATTCTTATGAAGAATTTACAAAAGATGAAGAAATAAAAATAGATATAAAATCTAAATACAATATAAAATGAGACTTTTTTATATATGATTCTCTCATAAAACCAGAAACAAATACGATGAAACTAGTAGAAGTATTTGAAGAAATAAAGAAAAAAAATATAGATTTGTGTCTTCTTATTTTAAATGCAAACGCAGTTAAAGATGTAGATTTTAGAAAAAAAGTATTAGAAAAAAATCTAGTAGATAAAATATTTTTTATAGGAGATACAAATGAATTTGAAACTAGATATTTTTATAAAAATACCTTTTGAGTTATATATCCTTTTTTATATGCTATATTTCCATTTGAAATGCAAACAGCCTTAAAATACAACTCAAATATTCTAGCATCACAATTAAAATCTATAAAAGATATATTTTGAAATAAAATAAAATACTTCAACCCAAATAATACTTCATCAATTTATGAACAAATAATAAATATGAAAAAAAATCCTAAAAACTATAAAGATATAATAAATAAATATAAAATAGATGATAGTTATGAATTCTTGAAAAAACTTATAGAATCGATATAATGATGAAAATACAAGTAAAAAAATATAAAAATGCAACTAACAGATAGAAATATAGTTATATTAAAGATAATTATAGAAGAATACTTAAAAAGCTGAAACATTATTGGATCAAAATTATTACTATCAAAGTTTGATTTAGGAGTAAGTCCTGCAACAGTTAGATGAGATATGGCAAAACTAGAAAAAATGAATCTAGTATTTCAACCATACAATTCAGCATGAAGAATGCCAACATCATGATGAATAAGGGTATATATAGATTATATGATGAAACAAACACCCTCATATTTCTTAAATGAAAATAACATAGAATTATCTTGATGAATAAAAAATTTTTCTGATTATATATACAATATAACAAACTGTTTATCCCAAAATACAAAAGAACTAAGTTTTTTTAGTGTTCCAGAAGAAAATATATTATGATATTCTTGAATATCAAATTTTTTAGAAAAAAATCAAAAAAATGATTTAAAAGACTCATTAAAGATAATAAAAATGATTGAAGACAAAATAAGATTTATGAAGTTTTTAGATGACTTAATATTAAAACAAGCATTAAGTTTATTTATTTGAGATGAAAATCATTTAAAGTACTTAAAAAAATTTTCAATAATAATAAAAACTGTTATGGTAAATAACAAAAAATGATACATATGAATAATATGAAATTTATGACAAAACTATAGTTTTAACATAGCTGCATTAAAATGAATCATATAATAAAAATCTTAGCTTTTAAGCTAAGATTTTTTTAAAATATGCTAATTCAAACTAAAATCATTAAAGTTTTTAAAAAAATAAAGTTCAAATTCCTACAGGAAATAATCATCAAATATTTAATTTTTTCATAATATATAAATTATAAATATTTTTCTAAAACCTCTACTAAACTATCAGCTTGCTGAACTCATACAAGTTGTTCTACCAATTCTCAATCTTTCATAACAATCATAGTAGGGATAGACATAACTCTAAATTTAGAAGCAAGTTCTGGATTTTCATCAACATTTACCTTTGCAATTTTTGCTTTAGCTTTCATTTTTTGGGATAAATCATCTAAAATAGGTAACATAGTTTGACAAGGACCACACCATTCAGCCCAAAAATCAACCAAACTAACTCCCTGTTTTACCTCTTGCTCAAAATTATTTTGTGTTAATACAACTGTCATAATTTCTAAATTAAAATTTAAGTATTTAAATAATTTAGACTAACTAAATTAATAAAACATATTATATTTATATTTAAAAAATGTAAAATAAAAAAACAAACTTATTTTTTGTAATTAAATTATTTAACCATATAATACAAAAATAAAATATAATTTTAAAAAAATAAATAAAAACAATGATAGAAACAGTTTTTTATACTAGTTTATTTATGCTTGGAATATTTTTTTGAAGCTTTGCTTCTGTCATAATATATAGAATGAAATCTTGAGAACCTGGTATACTTTTTGGTAGAAGCCACTGTAGTTTATGTAATAAAATTTTATGAGTTATGGAATTAATACCTCTATTCTCTTGGTTAAAAAATTTATGAAAATGTAAGTATTGTCAAAAAAAAATATCAGGTATTTATCCATTTTTAGAAATATCAACATGATTGTTGTTTTTTTTAATATGATATTTTTTAATAGATCTATATTTAATAATAAATCTAAACTTAAATGAAATATTAAAACTAATATTTTGGATTGTAATATGATTCATAACAATAATATATAGTTTTTATGATATATTATTTTTAGAAATACATGATTGAATCATGTTATGTGCAATAATATTTTCTGTTTTTTTTATAGCACTAGAATCAGTTTGAATAATAAATATATTTCCCTATCTAGCTTTTAATAATACAAACTTATTACTAAATATGATTTGAGTTTGAATTCTTTTATTAGTTATTTGTTTACTTTATATAATAATGTTTAAAGAACTTAATTTAAAATATGATTTTTTAATATTAGCAAGCATTTTTATTTTAATATATTGATTTTTGAGTTTAACAAATGCAAGAATAGATGATTTTATTAGTATAAACTCATCTATATGAATTTTAATAATATTTGGTTTTTTATTTTTACAAATCGCGATAAGCGGATGAGCATGGATGTGATGAGGAGATTTAAGGATAGCTATACTTTTATGAATATTAGTATGATACAGTTTTAGTATAGAAACACTTTTTTTTACTTATATAATATGAAGTATAATATCAATATTTATAGTGGTAAAAGAAAAAATAAAATTATGATTTAAAGAAAAAATAAAAACAGAAGTAGCTTTTTGACCTTTTTTAGCTTTAGGATTTTTTACTTGCTTATTTCTACAAATACCAATAACTAAAATAATAGAAATATACTTGTAAATATTAAAAAAAGCTTGTAAACATAAAAAAATTTACATTTTTTATAAAAACAAATATAATGAGTTTAGCCTTTATAAAATAAAAACAAAAACATGGATAATAAAAAAGTGATACTAGCTATTAAAGATTTTATAACCACATCTGAAAAATCTCTAAAATCAGCAAAAAAATTACTCACAGATTTAGCAAAACAAAATAATATAAATCTAGACTCTCAGATAAATTTATCTACATGATGACTTCATCATTATAGTGATGAAAACAGCAAGATAATAGAATGAGTATTTACATGAGAAGAAATGCTTTGAAGTGATGATAAAAAATATCCTATCCCTGTAAATTATGCATCAAAATCAAAAATAGTTCAATGAGATAAACTAAAACTAACAATAGACTCAGCTTGAAAAATGACCTATAAACAAATATCTCCTATACAAAGAGAAGTAAAAACTGGTCTTATAACAAATGATAAATGAAAATTTCAGGTTGTTTGCGAGTGAGATACATACAATTTGCTAACTGCAGCAGTAACTCATTTCAAAGCAGACATATGAGACTCAGTTTGCGTATTACTACCTAAATGAAAAAAAGCAAGTTTTGCTGCTATTGAAGCTGTAATACCTAAAGGATAAAGCCCCAAAGTAGAACTGTACTTTATATATCACCCTTAGATTTCATAGCAACTGCCATCTTAATATCAAAATAACTTATAGTTTTCTCTCAAGAGTTTTCAAGTTCTTGTTTGATAGGTTTTAAAAGTTCAGTTTCTCAAGCAAATTTAGTATCTATGATTTCTTTAACTTTTTTTATATTACTCAGACTTACAAGTTTTAAAACATCAATCAAACTAATATCTCATGACTCATACATCTTTACTATATGAGTTTCAATAGTAACTAAACTTAGATTTCTTGCTTTTGAAATATCTAACATATTTTTTCAAGATTTAAATAGTTCTAAAGTTTCTTTGTAAGTATCTCCTCTAGGTTTTGATTCTTTTTTAGTTCATGAGGAAGAATTTTTTTTATGTATATTTAATCAAACTTTTCATACAACATAAGTATTTAATTCTTCTAGAGCTTCTTTTAAGGCTTTATTTCTTATGATAACAGCAGAACCTAACTCAGAAATACCAAGCATAGGATACTGACCATTTGTTTTATATAAATATCACTCAAATATAAGAGCATCTATCATAGCATGAATAGTATCTCTTGAATAATCTTTAAGTGCTCAAAAATGTTCATATAAATCAAGTTTGTTTTGCAAAATTTTTTTCTCCTGACTTCCAATCAAAACTCATCTCATCAAAGATTGACCAAATCTTTCATCAAATTTTTTGATTGTTTCTAAAATAAGAGCAAAAGCAGAAACAGGTATTATTTCTTTTGAACTAAAGTTTGCAAATTTTTTCTTATCCAGACAAAAATCACAAGCTCAACAATTATCTCATAAATTTTTTAAATCTTGTTCATCTCAAAAATAATCTAAAATAAATTTTTTCCTACAACTAGGATAAAAAAGTAATCTTTTTATTTGTTCTAATTTAAAATATGCTTCTTGTTTCAAAGCGTCTTGTCTTTTCCAATCTATGAGTAAGTGTGAATGATTTCTTTTTTCTTGTAGTAAAGTAACTCATCTTCATCTAAAAGAATCATCTTTTTGTTCATCACTAACTCATCTAGAAATAATGTTGTATTTATCTAAAATTTTTAAAATACTTCAAACTCTCATATCACTTGTTATTCAAGAATGTGTTGATAGTTGATGAAGGGTCATAGATATACTATGGTTTTGTCATTCTCAAAAATTGAAGTCTTTATATAAATAATCATATAAATCTAGTACCTCTTGTTTTTCTGGGTATGTGTTATCTATAAAAAATTCTTGAATTTTTGTATCTCAATAAGAAGCTAGGGCTATAGCAAAACTACTTTTATCATCTCTTCACGCTCTACCAATCTCTTGATAGTAATTTTCTATACTTCAAGGAAGATTAAAATGAATAACAAATCTTATATCTTTTTTATCTATTCACATTCAAAATGCATTTGTAGCAACTATAACTTTATAGTCCCCTTTCATAAACTTATCTTGTGTTTGTTCTCTAAGTTCTGGGGTCATAGCTCATGTATACATTCAAGATTTTATATGGTATTCTTGCATTATTTCATAAACTTCTAAAACTGATTTTCTACTTGAACAATATATTATTCAACTTCATTGTGTTTTATCCAAAACTTCTAGCACTTTTTCAAACTTTTTTTGTTTCTCAGAAATTTCTCTAACAACAACTGTTATATTTTTTCTATCGAATCATTTAGTAAATACATTTCCTGATTTTATTCATAATCTTTCTATTATATCATTTCTTACTTTTTTAGTTGCAGTGGCTGTTAGTGCCATTATAGGAAAATTTGCTTTGCTTTTTAGTTTCTCTATAAATCATAATATCTTCATATAACTAGGTCTAAAATCATGTCACCATTGACTAATACAATGTGCTTCATCAACTGCTACCAAGGCTATATCTACTTGGTTTATAATGTCTAAGAATCTAAATGAGTTTAATCTTTCCGGTGCTATATACAAAAATTTTATAGGGTTTGTTCATCAATTTTTTAACTCCAAAAAAATATCTGAGATTTCTTTAGAGTCTATTGTTGAGTTTACAAGTTTTGCTTTTATTCAAAGTTCTAACAAACTATCAACTTGGTCTTTCATTAGGGATATCAAAGGAGAAATAACTATGACTAATCCTTCCATAACTATTCAAGGAAGTTGATAAGTTAGAGATTTTCATCCTCAAGTAGGCATAAAAACAAGAGTATCTTTTCATGATATGATACTTTCACATATTTCTTTTTGTCAATCTCTAAAATTATCAAAACCAAATGTTTTTTTTAGTATGTTTTCTAAATTGATCATGAATTATAATCATTAATTTTATGTATATAAAGATTATATAGTTTTTTTGAAAAAATCAAGATTATATTCTATATATTTGTTTTAAGTTTTTTAATTTTGTTTTGATATTTTAATTTTTTTTCTTGTTCTCAAATTTTTATAATATGTTGAGAAAGCTTATTCTGATAATTGAAAAAAATCTTTTTTTTCACTAAACTTTATTTTTACTAAAAATCTAAATCTTTAATATTGTTCTCTAGTGTTTTATTCAAGCTCAATCAAGTATACTTTGTTCTATACTAGTCACATCAAAATATCAAGCATCTAAAATTTTTGTTTCAATTACTTTATCATATCAAGTTATTATAGCAATTCAAACTAACAAAAATAAAACTCAAAGTATTTTTTTGAAAATACCATTTGGAGAACTAGCCCATTTCATTTTTCATATAAATTTTTGTCATAAAATAGCTATCAAAAGAAGCATCAATCACAATCAAAAAGCATAAGCAAAAAGATTTAAAAGTCATACAAAAAAACTTACTGGTAATATAACAGCTAAAATAATAGCATAAGTTGGACTACAACTTGAAAAAACAGGTCAAAGTGATATTCAAATCATTATATTTCAAAACATACCTTTTTTGAAAGCATGTTTATTCAAATTTTCGTTTGATTTACTAGATAATCCTAGTTTTGTAGAAAAATTTTTCCATAAATTTGGAAATATGGTTATTATTCAAAAAATTATCAATATAACTCAAGAAAAAATTTTCCATACTATAGGGTCTAATCATATAAAAAGTGTTGTTGCTTTAAGCAATATAGAAAATATTACTATTGAAAATATAAGAGACAGTATAATAATATATGGTTTATATTTATCTTCTGGTTTAGTGGTACTTGCTCAAAGTATAACAGGTAAAAGTGGTAAAACACAGGGTGCAAGAATAGTTAAAACTCAGGCTAGAAATGATACAATAAAAATAGTCATAAATCAAAATAAAAAAATAAGATAACTGTATTATAACAATTATCTTATTTTTTTCTAGAAAAACTATTTTAGTTTTTCTTTTATTCAAGAAAGATCTCTAGAACCAAGCCACTTTTTAATCATTTCTCATTTATTATCAACTTGTACAAAAGTGTGTTGAGAACTTACTGAGTATTTCTTTTTTAAATCATTATTAGAATCATAGTTTACTTTTAATATAGTTATATCATCTGTTATTTCAGCTCATCATAATTTTTCATCTGCTGTTCTACAAGATGGACACCAAGATGCGTGGAAAAATAAAACAATATCTCATGCAGCATTCATCATTTTACTATCTGAAAAATCAGTATAGATTCATTTAGCTTTAGTAGTGATAACTTCTTGTTTAGTATTTTCTTGTAAATCATTTTCTTCTACTATATTTACTACATTTTGATTATCAGTTTCTTGAACAGCTGGAGTATCTTGGGTAGCTGGAGTTTCTTGAACAGCTGGAATGTCTTGAGTAGCTGGAGTTTCTTGAGTAGAACTTTGTGGTTTTTCTTGATTTGATTCATCATTTTTTTCAGTTTTTTCTTCATTGATAATTTCTTTAGTATCAGGAGTTTTATCTAGATTTGCTTTTTTGTCACCTCACATACAAGAGGATAATAAAATAGTAGTAATTAAAAGTAATGAAATACTTAAAAATTTTCTCATAATTGATATAAATTAATAAATTAAAATAAGCACAATACAAAGTATATTTCAAATAATTTATTTTACAAGGTTTTCTAGCATTTTTTCTATTTTTTCTATGGCTTTTTCTCACACTAAGTTTTGTGATTCAAAATCTTCATGGTATGTATGTATTATTGGTAAAACAATATCTACATTATTATGTAGTCATAAGGTTTTTGATACTTCAGAATATCAATCAGAAAAACTTCTTACTGAATAACTATTTTGTATTATAGAGCATTTTTTATCATCCATAAAATGACTAAAAATGTCTATAAAATTTTTACATACTCAAGAAAAGCTATAATTATATATTGGGTAAGCTAAAATGTATAAATCTGCTTGCTCTACTTTATCTTTTATTTTATTCATATCTTGATTATATTCTTCTATTTTTTTTCAACTGCAAAGTTCCAAATTATAATTTCTTAAATCTAAAAGCTCTACATTAAATCATTTTTTTGTTGCTATTTTGTGTGTTTTTTTAGCTACTATAGATGTTTTTGAGTCTTTTTTAAGACTGGTTTGTATTATAAGTATTTTTTTTAGTATTCTAGTATTTTGCATATCTATTGTTTATTAATATATTATTTTTTTAAGACAATTTACGAAATAATCAATATCTTGATTTTCATGAATATAATGAAGAGAAACTCGAAGCCATCCAGGTTTATTGTTCAAATCTACTTGTCAATCCTCCAATCATAAAATATCATGTCCATAGGGACCTGCGCAACTACATCAAGCTCTTGTTTGAATTTTATATTTGTTTGATAATTCTGAAGCTAAAAAATAGGGAGAAAATCATTCTATATTAAAAGAAAAAGTGGCTATTTTATCATGTCATTCATGACAGTACATATTTATATCTTTTATTT
>CAWUJK010000002.1:0-72564 GCA_963922865.1 uncultured bacterium
GGTCAGGTATCCGTCATCTAACACCAAGGTGATATCTGCGAAATTATTTTTGCCAAGCGAGAGTTCATTATCTACATACGCGACATTTGAGATAAATTCAAATGGCCACAAAATCGCTTCGTAGGGGTTATAGGTCTCGGGGTAGAGTGTAACGGTAATTTCTGCGAGGGCGGTATCTGGAGCATCTTTTTTATATACATAGAGTCTGTATATTACCCGATTGGTATTCACGAGCATCAATGGTAAATGGTGCATACGAATCTGCGTGTATTTTGTCAGTCAGTGTTGCCAGCGATGGTGTCGGGGGGAAGGATATGGGGTGTTGGGTGATGTTTAGTTTCTCGGCACGTTGTTGGATAGAGGGGCTACTAAATTCAATCGTGGGTGATTTTTCTTTGTGTGTATTGCTTTGCTTTTGAATGTGTATATTCATATATGACTGCAAGTTAGGGTCTAATCGATCCCAGTCCATATAGACCTGAAAAACAGCTACTGCTAG
The DNA here is from genome assembly GCA_963922865.1 of uncultured bacterium. GTDB lineage: Bacteria > Patescibacteriota > Gracilibacteria > BD1-5 > UBA6164 > CAWUJK01. Next base: position 500 of record CAWUJK010000002.1, read on the forward strand.
CAAAATAGGAATGACATTTATCCAAAATCGTTTTGACATACTAACGGTATAAGAAATAGTTATAATAATCCACTATAAGAAGAAATGGCAAAAAGGCAAGGTGTGGTGTAGGGGGTGAGTAGTTATTTCACACCACCGATAAACGTATGAAACAACAACAGCAAGACAACATTCAGCCCTGCTAAAAGAACTATGGCTACAATGTTTATCAAGATAGTGTAGTAATGGTTACGCAACAAAAGATACACACCACGGTACAAAAAATGCAACGAAAGAGCCATCCATATCGCCCAATAGACAGCATCAGGGAGAAAATCTATAGGGTATACATGGACATCCCACCAATCAATACCAAGCGTATACGCCAACGGCAACAAAACTCCAGCGGCGATATACAAAATGGCGTAGTGGGTGGTGGTCATGGGGATGTGTGGTAAGAAATGTAAAGTATGTTTTGATTGTATCAAAACAAGACATATAAACAAGTTTGGGATTCTGGGGCATGAACTAAGTACCAGCCCCTATTTTGCGAATTATTTCATTGGTTTCAGCCGGGCTTTGTTACTTTAACTTATAGGCAACGACCCGTAAAAGCACAAATTAACATTACCAGGAGATACACTAGATACATAAGAAATACATTCATGAGTATAAAGTACCCCCAGCTGATTATTCTGCTTGTTGTTTTCTTGTATTCTAAACGAGAGATACACAAAAGCCCTCCTAGGGTAAGCGGTATGGTAAGAAATGGATGCACAAGTACCCCATCCAAAAGAATAAGACCCCAATAATCGGTATCACCAATTAATAACCAAAATAGCAAACGCCAAGGCTGGTGGTATCACCATACCAAGCACCCACAGTATCAAGTTTTTTATAAAGGTTTTGCGTTTCATTTTTGGAGAAAATTAACAATATAAATAAAGCTGTGCTTTTAAATCCTCCGATTCAGTTTCTTCCTTGTAAAAAAAATTTCAATTTTTTTCATCTAAATATTTGTTCAAACTCTGTGGTCTCATAAGCATTTCTTAGATTGTCTTTTTCATAATCATAGGTTTTTAAGCTTATTTTCCAGTTTGTTTTTTTTATTTCTTCTAGGACAAAATCAAAATACTCTTTATGGTCAGTTTTAAAAAATACTTTTCATGATTTTTTTGTGATGGCGTAGAGTTTATTTAAAAAGTTTTCTTGCAAGAGTCTGTGTTTTTTTTGTCTGTCTTTTTTTCACCATGGGTCTGGGAAAAAGATAATTGTTTTATTTATCTCATTTTCTCAAAATATTTTATCTATGTTTTGTCAAAAATCTTTTAGTAGAATAAAATTATGACCCGATTTATTAGACCCAACTAAATTATTATTAGAAGAATAATTATTTATGTCTCAAAGAGATTTTTGTGCTGTTTTATAGAGTCTTTTGTATTTTATTTCCATTCATATAAAATTTTTATTGGGGTTTTCTATAGAATTTTTTGAAAATAGATTTCAGAGTCAAGTTCATATTTCAAGTATGGTTTCATTTTTATTTCAAAAAAATTTAGACCATTTTCATTTTTTGGAATATATTTGTTTTGTGTCAGTTATGATGTATGGGTGTTTTAATGTTTTTTCTATATATGGGTTATTTGGAATGATATAAATACTTTAATTTTTATCAGTGATTATTATAGGCTTTGATGTATTTTTATCAAGCTAATAGTTTTTTCAGGGAGGTTAAAAAAGCATAATTGGTAGTAGTACGCCGTTATTAAAAATGATTTATAATGCCCCCAAGTAAGGGGGTTCTAAGAATAGATACTGGTAGCTTAGCTCTAAAATATTGCTTTTTCGGACTTTTTTTAAGAGTTTCTTTTGTTTCTAATAAGGGTGGCTGTTTGAAGTTCTTCTAGCATTTTTTTATTTGTTTCAAGGGAAACGCACTCATCAGTTATACTGGTTCATGGAGTGATTTTTGCAGGGTCATCTTGTCATGGGTTGTGTTTTTGGGCTCATTCTTGTATGTTTGATTCTATCATAACTCATATTATATTGTGATTTCACTCTATGATTTGCTTGGCTACATCATGGCAAACTTTATCTTGATTTTTATGGTTTTTTAAGCTGTTTGCATGTGAGAAGTCAATTATAATACCTGAGTTTATTCACTGTGTTTGTAGGGAGTTCATAGCGTCTTGCACATGGGCTTTTGAATAATTTGGTCCATCTGTTCATCAGCGAAGTATCAGGTGGGAGTCAGGGTTTCACTGGGTGGTAATTTGAGCTATACTTCCTTGTTTAGTTATTCATAAAAATTTGTGTGATTTTTTACTTGCTAGGATGGCATCAATGGCTATATCTGTATTTCATTTTGTACCATTTTTAAATCCTATGGGCATGGATAGTCAGGATACGAGTTTTCTGTGTTCTTGGCTTTCGGTTGTTCTTGCTCAGATGGCTCACCAATGAACAAGGTCGGCTACATATTGGGGTGTGATGGTGTCAAGAAATTCTACGGCTGTGGGTACTCAGATTTTATTTATGTCTAGTAGGAGTTTTCTTCCTATCTTGAGTCATTTTTTTATATCACAAGTATTGTCTAGGTTGGGGTCATTTAGTAGTCATTTCCATCATATGGTGCTTCTTGGTTTTTCAAAATATGTTCTCATGATTATGTAGAGGTCTGGATTTTTCTTTTGTAGTTCTTTTAGTTCTTGTGCGATTTGTATTGCTTCTTTAGGATTGTGTATGGAGCAGGGTCATGTTATTACCAAGATTTTTTTGTCTTGCTTTTGGATTATTTGGTGTATTGTTTCTCTGCTATGTGATATAAATTCAGAGGTATCTTTGTCAAGTGGGTATGAGTCAATAACTTCTTTGGGAGAGATTATCTCATCAACATCAATAATTCGAGAATTATCGTTTATAGATGTTTGGTCTGTGTTGGTTGTTGCTTTGTTCATGGTTTATATGTTTAAGGTATAAAAAAAGTTCTTCTGAGCAATGGAAGAACTTTTTTCTATTTTTAAAGTTTGATTTTTTTAAACACATAAAGAAACTCTTCCATTTTTTGAGAAGTAAAAATAGAAAAAGTTTAAAGTAAGGGTGTTTATAAGTATTTGTTTCATTTTTTGTTTATAAATCATAGATTGTATACAATCTATGATTTTTTATAGTTATGTCAAGAAAAAAGATAAAAATTTGTTTTCTAGGGTCACAATCACCACTATCTTCTTATCTACTTTTTATAGGGTGAGTTTTTGTATTTTTCTGAGTTTAAGATGTTTTATAGGTTCTTTTAGGATAATGATATAGTAGTTCCTCTCTCATTTTTGATGAATTTTCTTGTGTAGGTTTTTTCATTGTGTATGATAATTATGATCTACCAATGAACGTTCATGTGAACGTTCATTGGTAGAAATTTAATATATTGTTTAGACCAGCTTGCCAGTCGCTTTTGAGGTCATATCTACAAAAGTAGAAATTTAATATATTGTTTAGACCACCGCTTTGCATCGACATCGAGGCGGATCTACAAAAGTAGAAATTTAATATATTGTTTAGACTACAACCTTTATATCTAAGATTACCAAATCTACAAAAGTAGAAATTTAATATATTGTTTAGACTATTTCTCATAGAGTTATAGATTTCTATCTACAAAAGTAGAAATTTAATATATTGTTTAGACTTCAATTTTTTTGCAAATTATTAATAATCTACAAAAGTAGAAATTTAATATATTGTTTAGACTTTAACTATTAAAGGCGCATATTATGAATCTACAAAAGTAGAAATTTAATATATTGTTTAGACATAAATTAATAACTTCTTCTACACTCCATCTACAAAAGTAGAAATTTAATATATTGTTTAGACATATTTTCATCACTCATTTCTCTTTGGTATCTACAAAAGTAGAAATTTAATATATTGTTTAGACAGCTATTTTGTGTATTATAAGCCAATAAGATACAAATAAATCATTTTTCAAATTTACGACTTTTGGCTTATAATAAGAAATCTTAAAAAATTAAGACTGAGGTTTGCAATTTTTTTCTAAACAAAACAATGAAACTTCCACTTTTAATAAAAAATTTATTAAAAGAAACGGGATTATTTTAAAGAAAAGATTAAATTATGGAAGTATTATATAACAAAAAAATAAAAATCAAAATAAAATTCTCTCATATTTTAAATTTTAATTTTAAAATAAAAACTCAAATCAGAATAAAATCACAAAACAGTAGTATTTTTCGTATTTAAAAAAATTAGTTATATTTTAAATAAGAGCTTTCTAAAAATAAATATCAGTACTATGTTAACCAAAACTTACTTCCTAAGAAAATAATTTCATTAAAAAATCAAGTTAGATCCTTGATAGTTTCAACACTGGTACATGAAAAAACAAAATTATAAAAATAAAATCTCCTCCTGCTCCATAGCTGGCTGACCGTAACGAATAAGTTTATCACTCAAAGCAGCAGAAACCGGAATAATCAAAATACTATCAGCTCAACTAAACTTTGGAGCAAAACTAAACTCAATCTCTGTTTTTAAAATTCTTAAAATTCTCTCACTATTTTTTATCTCATACACACTATACTGCAACATCCTCCCAAACTTTTTGAGAAGTTTAGAAAATTTTGCTCGCAATTTATCATCATGAATATCATATGTCACTATCAGCATATTTTTATATTAAAAAATATATGAGACTCGAAGAAATACCTATTTTCTCTCCTTTTGAAAAGGAGAGATGGCTCGCAGAGCCAGAGTGGATTTTGTAAAAAGAGTTTCTGAGAAGTCTTCTTAAACCTCAAAACTTGGAAACTCACTTCTCCCTTTCATAAAGTATTTATAATAGTTCTTCACAAAGAAAAACATATCTTCCTTATTATCCATAATCGCTTTCAAAAATATCCCTGAATACTTTTGTGCATTTTGCCATGGTAGAACATAGGCTCCATTTCGAAACTCAAAGTCTTTTGTATGTATTTTCCCTAAATTATAGGATTTTAGAAGTTCCCTATCTATGATACATCTAAAAGGCTCCATAATGTCCAAAGCCAAAGATTTTCTCTGATACCAAGTTCGGTGGTATACTCCATAATAATTATCAAATCAATACAGCCTCAAAAGCGCTTCTATAAAATGAAATACATAGGTATATCCTATATCTAAAAGGAGATTTTGAATATCTCTTTTGGTTCGTGGTTCTCGTCTTTGCCAGCCAATGGGTCAAAAGTAATTTGAAAAAAAGATTTTTGCAGCATTTCACTCATATAATAAAAGATTATCATAATTCTCTGTTTTTTGAGATTTTTGTATGATTTCTTGGATTTTGCTGATATTTTGTTTGAGTTCTGGTGACTTTTCTCTTATGTTTTTAAGAAGTTTCAGTTGGTTACTCAGCTTGAGAGTGATAATATTTTTTGCTATTTCTAGCATTTGCTTTTCTGTTTTTTCATATTGTTTTTTTCTCAGTACAAAATTGCCTTCTGTTTCATTACCAATGACGAGATAGGGAGCAAAGTTTTTTTTGAGGAGTACAAGTGTCACTCAAAAGTCTTGGAATTTTCTAATAAGTACACTACTCAGTGTTGTTTCTCCTATCAAAAATATAGCAAATATCTTGTACATACTGACTTTGTTTTTTATTTTTCAGCTATCTTTAATAATTAAATTTTCATTTTGAAAATTGATATTTTTGGTATCAAAGCTTTCTATAAAGAGTATTTGTTTTTCATCAAAATCTGGAAATTGGAGCATAATTCTTTTTTATTCAAATAAACTCAGTTGGGGATATATTTCTCCTATGTAGTAGTCGCATAGTTCTCTATAAATACATCTCCTGCATTTTTTCGTGTTTTGTGTCCAGTTTTTTTGTATTGGGTTAAATTTTCTATATGTTTCTAAGATTTTCTCAAAGTCGAGGAGTTGTTTGCTTGATGGTTTGTAGATTCTGTATTTTTTGTTGTCTTTTACTGAATAGATATACATGCTGTTTACTGTGTATCACATCTCTTCGAGGCAAAACATTTGTCACCAGAGTTGGTATCTTTGTCAGAGGTATATTTTTGGATTATTTTTTTCATCAAGATATATTTGGGTCTTTCTTTCTGTGAGTTCTCCCGTTTTGATATCAAAAATATCTATTTTTCCTGCTATGCTATAATGCTGCGAAAATACGCTTATGCCTTGCAGGATTGTTTTCTTGCTCAAGTAGTTTTTATGATCTATGCTTTCATGGACTTTTGTGCCTTTTTTTTGACACTCTTCTTGGTATATATTTTTATCATAGCTGTCATAAAGTGTATGATAATAAATAGATTTTGGGCAGAATATGAAGTCGTTGAGAGTTGATAGTTTGATATAGTTCTCAATTTTTGGGTTGTAAAAAAATATGATACTTATATTGTATCATATTTTTTTAGTTTTTGGGAAAAAGGTTATTTCTTCACAAAAAATAATTGTTTAAAAATTTTATTTAATAAAGTTTTAATCTATGCAAGATTCTAAAAACAGTTATTTCTTTATCTGTATAATTTAGGTTAAATAAAATCCTATAATCTCAAATTCTTAATCTATAATCACATAAATCATAATGATTTAGTTTTTTAAAGTCTGAATAATACAGTCATTTTGTCTGCATATTTTTTAATGAATCCAAAATTTTAAGTTTACTTTTTTCAGGGATTTTACTTAAATCTTTATTGATAATCTTTTCACTTATAAATATTACTTTATAATGCATTTTTTATAAGGTAATCATCTAAATTTATTGAATCTGTTTTTTCTCAGGTTTTGTATGATCTTACTAAATCAACTGTTTCTTTATAATTTAATTCCAATAATTCCTGTTTTAATTGTTCCAAGATTCAAGTATCAAATAATGCTTGAGCGAGTTTTCATCATACAAGCATTCAAATATTTTTGTTATTGTTAAGAACTATAGCACTATCATACTCTTGGAATATTTTACTTCCTTTTCTTGCTATTTCTGTTGTGGTAGTAAATTGCATAATTGTATAATTATATGATTATTATTGTTTTTTGTCAAAAGATTTTATGTATGTTGAAGATAAAAAGGTATTTACTAATTTTTGGCATTATTATTTTTTATAAATATCTCCTCTTGTGTCTGAATCATAGAAATAAATGAGTATTTTGTTTTTTATTATTTCATAGGCAAATCTATACTTTCCTATTCTCATACGGTAATGGTTTTTCTTTCAGGTTAAGGGTTTGATGTCAATTTCTTTTGTATAAATATTTTTATGTAAAATATAGATTTTTTGATAAAAAATTACTGCTATATCTTGATGTTTTGCAAGAAATTTTTTCACTTTTTTGTTTATCTCAAGGTTATGCTTCATCGTTTTTTATTAAATTTAAAAAATCTTTTTCTGTTTTTATGGCATCAAAATCAATTTTTGTTGTCTCCCCTGCTTCTAATTCTTTTCTTGCCTGTAGCCATGCTTTGTGGTTTTCAGGAGTGTATTGTATATCCCAATCATCTTCTACTTTATTTGTGTGGATAGGGTTTACTTCAAAGATGGGTTTTGAATGAGATAAAACTATATATTTTATATCTTGCTGTTTAGCTTTTTTCCAAAGTGTAGATATGTTTTTTCTATACTCGTTTAGGCTGATAAGTTCTGTTGTCATTATATAGTGATATTATGTATTAAATTATGTACATAATTATTATATATTTTTTGTGAGGTTTTGTCAAAGAAAAAATTGATATTTTTTGGTATTATATAATTAAACACTGTGCTTTAACATAGTCAGATACATAATTATATCAGTGATTTTTTGCATTTTTTTCTAATTCTAATTTTTGTTTAGCTGTAAGTCTGATTTGAAAAACATTATCTTTTTTTTCAAGTTGATGTTCTTTTATCATTCAAGCTATGTCTTCAAACAGTAAGTATAGGTCTTTTTCTAAATAAGATTGATCTATATTGGCTCAATCACATTTTATATGAACTACTCATTTTTCTGTTGTTTTTGTTATTGTAAGAGGGTATTTTTTAACTCATACTGGTATAATAAATATTTTCTCGCTTCATTTTATATTATTTTTGTTAAACATAACTAAGTGTTTAAGTTATAAAATTTTAATAATTCTTTTTTATAGAACTTTAAAGTTTCATTTTTATGTATTGGTTAGTTATAGGCTTTATTAGTTTTTATGCTTGTTAATTTTTTATGGCTTCATCTTCACTCTTTTATAGTAAATTTTTCACTGAGAAAAAAATTTTCTATTTGTTTTAAACTCAATTTTTCAGGACTTGATAAAAAAATTTCTTTTATTTTTTCCTTTTTTGTCATATTTTTTATTATTATATTTGTATATACATTATATTGTTTTGTAATTATATGTCAAAATTTTATATTTTATTATGGGAATATGTTTCATCTATATTTACAAAACTATCCCAGTCCTCCCTACTCACCACCATATCTCCCCATTGTATTTTTGAGACATCTCATTTTTTATCTACAGTCTCATCTATTTTATCTAAAATAATAAGACCTTTTCTTGCAATATTATAGGCTCCGTTGTCGTCTCAGCATTCTATTCCTATTTCATTTTCTACTCTAGAATCAAAGTTGCAACAAGGACAACAAATAAAATCTCCGTTTTTAGAATTGTCTCAAATAATAGAGTTTCTGAGAGACAATATCATATTGAAATTATAAAAAGTATCTGAAAAGAGCGTTTTTTCGTTTTTTTCTATAATTTGAGGAATGATATTTTCTCAAGTTTTGTAGTTTATAGAAAATGTATCAAATAGATTTATTAGCTTGTCATTCACAAAATAATTATGGGTTTCAAAATTATGATTCAACTCTGAGTTTCTTTTATTTATTTTTCTATCTCTATCACTAAAAACTTTTTTATTGTTGTATTCAAATATAAATTTCTTGCCATCAAAAGTTATGGAATCAATTTTTTGTATGTCTTTCCTAGCATTTTCTAAGTTGGAGTACTTTATATATAGGTCTTTTCTAAATCCACACTTTGGGCAAGTGGCAGAGGTGTAGCTTGGGTCTGTATAAAAAATAAGTCCGGTTTGTTTTCCCATTTTTTCAAAACTTTCAAAGGCTTCTGTGAGCTGGTAGGCACGCAGGTAGTGTCCGTTTTCTCAAAAATTTCTGTCTTTAAATGTGAGGTAGTTAAGTTTTTCTATCAAAGCTTTTTCGAGTTTTTGGTATATTTGTTTTTCTATTTTTTGTCTTCCTCTTTTAAAGCCTATATTGAGGTCTTCAAATACGAGTATGGCATTGTGTTCTATGATAAGGCATGCAAGTTTATGGACTATTTGGCTGATATATCCTTGTTTGAGGTCTTTGATATTTCAAATAGTTTTCCAGCTTCATCTTGCTTCTTTTCTTTCCTGTTCTCTTTCGCTTAGGAGGTCATGGTAATTTTTAGGGCTGAGTTTATTTCCATTTTTATCAAATTTTTCTATTTCATTGAGGCTTCATTTTATGAGTTTTCCATTGTTGTCTTTGAGTACTTCTCATTTTCTATTGATGACTGAAAAATAGGCAAGGTGTTTTTCTCCTCTGTCTACTCAGATGATATTTATTTCTTTATTGTGAGAGATGTATTTTAAAATTTTGTTGTTGATGCTGGTATCGTGTTTTGCAAAGTTGAGTTTTATTGGACAGTGGAAAAAGAGTTTTTTTTCTGTATATCTTTTTTTCTCAATGATATTTATTTTTGTTTTTCTGTTTTTGTCTATTTTTTGTTTGATGGATGCTTCTCTGAGAAATATTTCTGCTTGTCCGTTGAGTTTTAGTATGGTATTTTTGAGATTATTTTCTTCAAAGAGTCATGTAAAATATAGGGTGTGGAGGTTTTGTTTTCCTGTTTTTTTTGTGTCTTTGTTTGTGTGTTTTTTGAGGTCTTTATTCCAAATTTCAAAGAGGTATATATTTCAGACTTGTATTTGGCTGTGTATATAGTTTTCTCATACATTTCTAAAACTGATGTTGTAGCTTCATATCTCTACTTCTTTATAAAAATCTGAGAGGTTTTGGTAGTTGGAGGTATCTGAAAAATTAAAGTTGAATACTTGCCAGTCTGGGTATTTTTTGAGGCAGTTTTTGTAGTAGTTTACTATTTTTTCAAAATCTGGGCGTATAAAATTGTCTCAAATTTTAAATGTTTCTTCTTGTTTTATTTTAAGTATTTCATCACTAGGGGTAAATAGCTCAAGGTTTCCTTTTGCAAAGCATACTTTTGGAAGCATTTTTTTAGGGTCTGGGAGAAATTTGTAGTCTAGTTTTTGGTATGTTTCTTCTCAGGGGCGTATTTCAAAGGCTTCTTTGATGCTTTCAACTTGGCTGCCTTTTTTCTTGTAAAAGATGTTTTTCTTTCCGTAGACTTGAAGTGCAAGGTAATATTTTCCATCTTTTCTCAGTAGGGTTCAAAAATTGTCAGGTTCTTTGTTTTTATCCCAACCGTCTATGAGGGTTGCGTTTTCAAAATTGAGTTTTATTTTATCTGTGGAGTATGGTTTTTTTGTAAGGTAGTTCCTGAAAGAGTTATAGTAATCTATAATTTGATTGTCATCTATATAGTATTTTTTAAATTTGTTGTAAAATGTATCATCTATTTCATAGTCTGTTTCCACACTTTCTTTTCATTTTTCTAAGGAAAAATACTTCATCATTCTAAATATATTGAGGCTGGTATCTAGGTAGTTTTTTATTATTTCATATTGATTTTCTTTTTCTTTTTTGTTGTCACTAAAGTCTTGTAATACAAATATTTCATTTTCTATTTTTTCTTGTGATGTGTTATATCATATGATGTTGGGGGTTCCATCAAGATTTTGTTTTCCTTGGAATAGTTGTAATAGTTGTATTTCTAGGACTTTTATAAATTTGAAAAATATATTTTCTTCTGGTATATAATGAAATTCTGCTTTAAAGATATCTTCTTTTTTTTCTTCTCATTGGGGTTTTGATTTGATTGTATTATCTTTTTCTGCTTCTTTTTTAGCTATTTCTAGGGCAGTTTTAATATTTTCAAGACTTATAAAGTCTGGGAGTTCTTGTCTGCCATTTTTATTTTTTTTGCCAATTTTTTGGAGTAGGTGGTTTATTATGAGTTCCCATTTTGAAAATCCAAAAAATTTTGCTGATATGGTATTGATTGAGGCTTTTGATAAGTAGATTTTAGAGAAGTTATATTTTTTTTCTTCTTCGTTATTTTCAAGGTCTTCTACAAGTGAGTGTATGAGTTGCTGGGCTATTTTGTTGTAATTGTTATTTTTTTCTATAAGTTCTTGTAGGTGAGTTTTTATATGGTCAAAATTTTCTATTTCAATATAGGGTTTTTCTCAGGATTCTTTAGAGAGTATTTGTTTGTGTAGTTCTTTGAATATGGGATAGTTGTTTTTGTTAAATGTTGAGTCTTCTTTTCCTCTCTTTTTTTCGCTTTTGTGTTTTGAGTATGATTCTAGTTTTTCTTGGTTGATTTCTATATTTAATAATCATATTATTTGGTTATGGTATTGTATTTGTTTTCATGTAAGGCAGTTGTTGTAGTTTTCTAGGCTGAAAAAGTCTTTGAGTGTTTCTCAGTAGTCATCTAATACTTTTTGGAGTTTTTCTTTTATTTCAGGATTTTGTGCGTATTTTTCATCAAAGTTTTTTTTGTTTTTGAGAAAAAAGATGAGGTTTTCGTTTATGATTCTTGTGGCTATTCTGCCTGCTTTTCCATCGTCTTTGTAGAAGTTTTCACGTGAGTGATTGAAGTTGGTGAAGTAGGTGGTAAATCATTTGAAGCTTTTGAAGAGGTTTTGTTCTTCTTGTAGGTATGCTTCCTGGTTTTCTGAGTTGTTATAATCAGGGTTTTTTATGTATTTTTTGATGGTGACTTCGCTTCCATGTGTTTCTTCTGGGAATTTTTGGAAGAGTATATCTAGGTTAGTATCTGACATAAGGATTTTGTATCCTTCTCATTTGAGCTGATAGTTTTTTTCTTTTCATTTTTCGTCTTTGTAGCTTTTATTTTCTATGTGTTGTTTCCAGTTTTTTCAGGTTATTGTAAATGCATTTGTTATGTCTTTTCTGAGAGTTCAAAATATTCATCATTTTTTGTTTTTTCAAAAGAGTTCGTCTTTGAGTTTATTTTTGAGTTTTTTGTCTGTTTGTTTTTCTATTTCAAGAAATTTTTGATAGGCTTGGCTCAGGTCAAGTTTGGTACTATTTTGTAGGCTTTCTTCTATAAATTCTATGTGGAGCTGGTCTAGGTATGGTTTTATTTTGTGGTAGGCTTGGTTTACTGTTTCGTCTTTTTTGAAAACTTTGTTTTTTTCTAGGAGTTTTGTAGTTTCTCCTACTGGTTTTAGCTCAAATATTAGGGTTTTACTCAGTTCATAGAGATTTGTAAAATTGCTAAAGTTGTTTTTTTTCATAGTCCTTTTTTGTTAGGATGTAAAGTTTTTGTGGTTTATACTTTGGGGCTTATGCTTATAACTCATACATGATGTACTCAAGAGAGTTTTTAAATAGGCTCTGTAAAACCTCTATCTACAAAAGTAGAAATTTAATACCATCTATTCATTATAGATAACACAATAACTTCCATTTTTGTTAAAATAATTAATTTCAAAAAAGTAATGTCATAATATAAGCTAAAAATAAGAAAAAAATTATAGACATTATTATAACAAAAGAATAATCAATTCATTTACCTCAAGAATTGATAAGTGCGGTGAGTATTTTTTCCATAGATTTCATTTATAATACTTCTAATATTAAGATATAAATAAACATTTTAAGAGGTTATGACCTAAAGTTTATTATAATTATATATATAATAATAAGAAATAAAATAAATACAAATTTATTTTTCTAAATACCTACTTCTCCCAGTCTTTCACCACAATTCTCTTACCCACTTTTTCTAAAGTAAGTTTTTGTCTTTCTCTGAGTTTAAGTTCTTTTATTATTTCTTTAGGGATATTTATATAGTAGGTTCATCTTCCGTTTTTGATGATTTTTCTTGTGTATATTTTTTTCATATTTGTATGGGTTAAGGGCTAATAATGAACGTTCACATGAACGTTCATTGGAGAGGGATATTTTTGGAATAATAAAATTTTAAAAAGAATTCAATTTTTAAATTTATATAAATTATTATATGTAAAAAAGTTTGCATTTAAAATATTTTATGGTAGTATACTTATTGTATAATGACGAAAGAGAAACCGAACGGCTAACTACCTAAGGGCATCTCTTTTTTTTTGTATTTAATTTTCTTTTTTATCTCTGGTAAACCTAAATTTACTCAGTAGTTATAGGCTATAGAGTTATATAGAGATGAATATTGTTTATTTGGGAATAATACTTTTTTTAAAAGATTCTTTGAAATCAAATATTTTACAAGTTTTATGTAATCTCAATCTCAAGAGACTAGTACAATTTTATCAAAGTCTTTTTCTTCTATTAGTTTCCTCATTATCTCAAAAACCATATCAACATCTACATTTCATTTTTTCTTTCCTTTAAGGTGAGATGAGTGTTCCCTAAATTCAATAATAAATCATGCTTTCAGATGTTATTCATAAATGTAGGTTTTGAGTATCTATAAAAGCTATGTTTTCATTTTTAAATTCTTTTTTTTGGAGCTGTTTTTTCATTGTTTATATAGTTATGGTTTAGTAATGAACGTTCATGTGAACGTTCATTGGGGGGGGTATTTTTTTAGGGTGTTTAGGCTATTTATGTATTCAAGTCATCTTTTGGCTATAAAAAGTCATGCTCTAGCATCATTATTAAATTCAGAAACATTTTGTTTTTGAAGTATGATTTTAGGAACAAAGTCTTCAATGTAATTACTTAAATCTATTTTTTGCCCACTTGAATATGATACTATATTACAATTTTTACAGTTTATTCCGTGTTTTTTGATAAGTCAATCACAATTAAAACATGTACTAGAGGTATTTTTAGTTGCAACAAAAATAATATTTCAAGCTATTTTATAATTACTAAATATTTTATCATCATCTCATTTAAACCATTTATTTGAATCTATTTTTTTGATAGTATCAATATTACAATTTGGAAATAACTGATATTTTTCAATTTTATTTTTAAAAACCAAATATTGTAGTTTATTAAATAATTGAGTTTCAAAATTTTGGTATAAAGTAAGAGACAAAGTTGATTCTAACATAGATTCTTTAAAACTTAGCTCATCTTGAAAAATATTATCTAAATTTTCTAATGAAATATAATCTACCTTGTATTCTACATAAAGCTCTAGTATTTTATTTAACAATATTCATGTAAATCATTTTTTCTTCTCCACAATTTTTATTATATCTCTTTTTCAAGTCTTTCCTAACTCCATAGATATTTTTTCTTTAAGCTGAGAAAAAATCTTTTTATAGTTTAAATCTGACTCTGAGCTTTTTCTTATTCAGTCCCACTTGTGTTGTCTATTCCTTTTAAACCCTGCAATATCTCATACTTTTAAAATTTCTTCAAGCTTATAATTTCAATCTCATGATTTTCTTAATTTTATAATAGAATATCACACCATAGATATCTTTTTATTACTGCTAGATAATTCGCTAGAAATAGATCATCTATCTATTCACATTACTATAATTTCTTCTTTCTTCTTTATACTATCAAAGTAATTAATAGTTACCTTTTTTATATGCTTTTCTAAAATATTATCTTTTTTTTCACATAATTTACTAAGTGGCTGTTGCTTTCATTTATGAAACCTCAAATCAAAGCTAACAAAAAACTTATTTTCTCTAAATCTTTTCTCTTGTTTTCCTAAGTCAGCTTTTCTAAAAAATATACCTCACTCTTGTCCCAAAGAGGTATCTGTATTTTTAAATACTTCTTTAAAATAAAGAGTAAAAAGATTTTCTTGCATGTCTTTTTTTCTTGTACTTTCTCAAATGAGTTTAGATTTTTCAGATACTTCTAAAACATCTTTTTTATATCACTCTCAACTTTTACAAACTCTCCTAGTTTCTTCTTCTCAAGATAAAAATGTATTATTGAAAATATTAAAATCCTTACTATAAATTTGGTAAAGTTCTATTTCTTGTTTCTTTGCTAACTCAAAAAGCTTATCTGTTAAAATTTCTGCTTTTTCTAGTTTATAAAATTTTTGGTTTATAAAGCTTACTATTTGTTCTATTGATTTCAATTTCTCTATTTCTGGTACATACATAGTCCAGTTTTCTCCATTATTTTCTTTTAATTTCCTCAAAGCTAAAACTATATGATTTTTAAAGCTAGTAAAAAATACTTTTTGTGCTTTTTGGGTTTCATTATAACAATCTTTACATTTTCTATTTTTTATTTTAGTACTATTACAAAAATCGCATTCCACATATATTCATTTTTTTTGATTTTTATATTTATTCCACTGTTTTTTTAATTTTTTATTTTCTACTAGATCTCAATCTCACAGGCAAAGTTTTTCCAAAGCTCAAAAATGAAGTTGAGAATAGTTGTATACCTTAAATGTATCTCAAGAAATATTTGGTTCTACATGATAATCTATACAGATATTTTTTATTTTTTTATCTTTAATTTGTTCTTTTCAAGTAAGAGCCAAAAAGTAGTTTCCTTCTTTTTCTAAAATCTTTGCGTAGTGTTTTATTGATGCTTCATTTATAAATTCTCTTTCACTTGCCCTTAAATCTTGTCGTATTTTTCATCTATATTTTGCTAAGTGGTCTCTAAAAGTTTTAATTGTGTGAAAATCTTTATTGATACAGCGATGTCTAAAGATAATCCTCAGAAATTTATTTACTAGTTTTTTTTGTTCAATTTCTCCTCAAGCAAGTTTTTCTTTATTAAGAAGATGTAAATATTCATATCACTCTAAGGTCTGTCATCTCAGAGGTTTTATTTTAATATTTTTTTCTTCTCAGCATAAGCTTTTCAATGTTGATTGTTCATTATATTTTTTTTCCTGATTTCAAGAGAAAATCATTTCAATCATACCTGCCTCATATTTTTCTTGAAATTTTTGTATACAATTATTTAATAACTGTCCATTTATAAAATCTAGCTCAGAAATTATATCATCTAAATTTCTACCAAAATCAAGATTTTCTAATCTATTTTGTAAACTATCATCATATTCTTCTAAATAAAGCTTATGTATACTTTCCATTTTCAAATCTACATAACTTCACCTGTCATCTGTAATTTCTTTATTTTCAATTAAGTATTTTACCGTTTTTTCACTTTGGGTTTTATTACTTTTAAATTTTTCTTTTAGTTTTTCAGTTTCTCTTCTAAGTAGAGCATATTTGTTGAATGTAAATTTTCATATGCATGCTCAGGAACTTTCATTTTGATGATTTGCTATGATTGAATTATTTTGTTTTTCAAATTCTTTACATAACAAACTTTGATATTTTTTCACGAGTTCAGGGTCTGTTTTATATGTGTCTAAAAAATCAAGAATAGTAAAAATATTTCTATTTAGATAGGCTATTTTTCTTAAATTTTTTGAAAAATCGGATGCTTTTTCATTTTTATTTTCTTTTTGTTTACTTTTATCAAAATAAGAAAATAAGTAAGTATATTCAGATTCTATTTCTTGTAATTTTGGTTTTAAATTGTCAAAACATTGTATTTTTTTGAGAGAGGGTATATTTTTAAATATTCATTTGCTTTTTTTAAAATCAAAAAATACTTCTTTTTTTGATTCATCTGATTTATGTTTAGATATTTCTTTGTTTAGAATAGAGATAAGGTCAAAGAAATTTTGAGACTTTTTATTAAATTCTTGGTAGTGGTTCAAGCAAAAATTATTCCAGTCAAATCATTTTTCAAACTCATTTTCTTTGATATGCTTTATAAAAGAATCTAATGATTCATAGTTATCAGTTCATTTTAATATTTCTCTTGTTTTTGTATATGGCTTCAAACCAAACCTAACAGTCTTCCTCACTTCAAATAAATTTTTTGTATTTTCCATACCCCCTTTTTTAAAAAATAAATTAATAATAGTATAAAAATATTTAGAAATATAGCAATAAACTCTTTTTAAAAATTAATTCTTTTCTATATTATTATTAAAACTAATATAAAATATTTCTAAAACTCCCCATCATCTACAACTAAATATTCTCAACTAGTTCATAAAGTATCTATAAAAGCTACTTTCTTATCAGCAGAAAAACAAATTTGATCTTGTGAAGTATGACCCACTACCTGTTTTATATCAACTTTATCTCAAACCAAACCTTTTGGACGAACCCATATAGGACTTTGGTTAATCTCATCTAAAGAATAATTTAATGATTTGTGAGTTTCAAATTTATGATAAGGTAATGAATTAATAAAATTATCTAAATCCATATCATTTTTATAATTACTAATTTTAAGCCAAGTTTTTGTTACACCAGCATGAGTATACAAAACACCATCTATTATCTTAGCAAAAGTTAATAAATTAGATTTTATAGCTGAACTTAAAATTGCTTTAATACGACTTTCATAAATATATTGATATCAAGAATACCTTTGATGTGTTCCAAAATAATGAAAATCATGATTTCAAATAATTAGAGTAACTTGTTCCTTATATTTTTTCTTAAATTTTAATATATCTCTAAAATTTTGAATTTGATCATGGATTGATATTTGCTCTAAAGAATCAAAATAATCTCAAATAAATACGATGTTTTCTGCTTTAATATTTATAGTTTTCCAACTATCTCTTCAATGTATGTCTCATATAGCTATTGTTTTCATAGTTTTTCTTTAAAATAATGTTATTGTAAAGAAAAAAGAATTTTTGTAAAGAGGGTTTACCTAGATTTTATCTCTAAATAAAAGGTTATTTGATAAATAAAAAATATATTTATTAATACAAAACTTTTAAATAAACTAAATAAAAAGTTTGAATTTTTATTATAATCGCTCAAAATTAAAGATTTTTCTTTGGAATTTTATAATAATCAAGCAAATACTCAGAAATACTTTTAAAAATTTTTGCTGAAGTTTGACCTCAGTACTGAGAAACTCTAGGTCTATCAAGCTTAACAACAATAACAAACTTGGGGTCTTCAGCAGGTCAAAATCAGGCAAAAGAAGCATAAGTAGAAGCTTCTCATTCTTCATAACCTCATTTACTGCTAGCTATCTGAGAAGTACCAGTTTTTCAAGCCAAAGTATATCAATCAACATTTCAAGTCTTAGCAACTCATAAATTTATTGAGTTTACCAACATCCTTGTAATAATTCTAGAAGTTTCAGGTTTTATAACCCTATATTTTTGTTCAGTTTTATACTTCAAAATCTTTTTATCTCAATGCTGAATAGTATCAACTATATGAGGTCTAACATAAATACCTCAATTAGCCAAAACACTATAGGCAGTAGCCATCTGTAAAGGAGTAACACTAACTCATAAACCATAACTAGAAGTAAGAAGATTAGAAACAGACCAATGATTTAGATTCCTTATTTCAGAAGTAACTTCTCAAGACAAAGAAACACCAGTTAAATCCTCAAATCAAAAAGATTTCAAATAATTATAAGCCAAAACCCTTCAATACCTTTGAGCTATTCTTATCATTCATACATTACAAGAATAATTCAAAGCATGTCAAAAACTATGATATCATAAACATTTACTAGAAACATTACTAATATTAAAATGATCAATCCTCAAACTTCAATTATCTCTATACATAGAATGCTCACTAATTTCTCAAGAATCAAGTCAAATAGCAACAGTAAAAGCTTTCATAATAGAACCAGGCTCATATAAATCCGAAATAGCCCAATTCCTATAAACATCAGGTCAAAAATCATTTATATATTTATACTTTATAATAGCAGGATTTCAAAGCTCTATTAGAGTAGATTCTCTAAGTAAAATTTTTTTAGAATTGTAAAAAAATTGCTTCCCAACTAAACTATCCTCTACAAAAACAGGAATTCATTTTAAATCCACTAAAGGGTTAGGATATTTTCAATAGTTTACTTTTTCAAGCTCATAAACATCTCAAGGTTTATTTGGATCAAATGAAGGATAATTTGCAATTGATACTATCTCTCAAGTTTTAGGATTCATTATGACAACACTACCTTTATTCGCTCTAAAATCTTTCACTCATATTTCTAAAATAGACTCAACTCTATTTTGAATATTTCTATCAATAGTAGAATAAATTTTAGCTCATTTTCAAAACAAATCACCACTCTTTAATGATATAGGATCAATAGTTCTACCTCTAATATCTGTTTTTGCTATGATATAACCCTTATTTCATTTTAAAATATCATTAAAATATCATTCCATACCATAAAGTCATTTTCAAGAAGAATCAACAAATCATATCAATCAAGAAGCAAGAGAATTTTCAGGATAATATCTTTGAGGATAAGGTGTAAGTATTAAAAAATTAAAGATAGTATCTTTTTCATCTATAATACCCCTTTTAAAAGCATCTTTCTCATCTTTTATATAATTTTCAATTTTTTCTGATGCTTCTATAGAAAGTTTTGATAAAAGCTTGGCATATCTTTTATTTCTTTTTCTTATAAGATATTCTATTCTTGTCTCTATTATAGGTATTATTTTTGAAAGTTTTTTAGCAACATACAACTTATTAATAAGCTCTTCTGGGTTTACATAAAGATTTGTTTTATTTATATAAACTCCTTTTAGTCAAAGAGCTTTTATTTCTGCTGATTCTATTTTACTAATATTATCACTCAATAAAACAGAGGTTATTTTAGTTTCAAGAAGTTTAGATTTTAATTTTTCTGCTATTTTAGTTTTTATATAATTATCATTATACTCAAATTCCTCTAAATCTAAAAGTTTTAAAAATTTTAATAAATTTGACTTACAAGAACTCTCATCATAATTAGCACAAAGCTCCATAAAAATTACATCAACCAAAAAAACTACCAGCTTAGACTTATCTCATGAACCCATAGGGTCAATAGCTAGATCATTAAGACTAACAGATGTAGCTAAAGTACTTCAGTCTTTAGTATATATATTTCCTCTAGTAACGGGAATTTCAACCTTTCAAATTTGCTGTTTATCTGCTAAATTTTTATAATATTCATAATCAAGAACAGTATATGAAAAAACCTTTGATATTATTATAAGAAAAAACAAAAAGAAAAATAAAAAAACAATAAGTTCTCTTTTTTGAAGTTTAGGGTTTTTCAGTAAATTATTTATTTTAAATTTCATGATTTTTTAAATTTCAGTTTCTAGTTTTTTCAAAATAAAAGGCATTTTTTCAAATGAATTAAATCAATTTTTATAGTTAAATAAATTCATTTTAAAAGCTTTTAAACTTTCATCATAAGTTCAAACACATTCAAAAGGTTTATTTTGTGTTAATCATAATAATCATTTATAAATAAACAACAATTCTTTTTTATCAAACAAATTTTGTCAAAATATATTAAACATATCTTTTTGAGATAAAAAAGCTGATAAAATCAAATAAACAAAACTACATTTTTCACATTCACAACACCAAAGTCATTTTTTATAATTTTTTTTGCTAGTTATTTTAAAATTTCAATTACAACTTGAAAAATATTTAAAATATTTTTTTGCTTTTTTAGAAAATATCTCTGCAATTTCTATCTCAAATTTATCTCTAAGTTTTGAGTAATAATTAATGTTAGTTGAAATATTATCAAAAATATATTTTCTAAAATCATTTTCAAATTCTCATGATTTAGAATATTGATGATTTATATTCAATCATTTCCAAAATACATTTCACTGATTAGCTGATTTTTCATTTGATAATATAATATTTTTAATATTATACAAATAAGCAGAAACAACACTCACAAAAGATATTATTCAAGTAATAGGAACATGTCAATTATAATATCATAACTCATTAAGTCTAAATAAGTTCTCACTCAAATTTCTTTCCACTAACATATTTTTTTTTGAGAGTATTTTTAAGGTGTTTTTTTTTATTTTATCAATTTTTCAAAATACAAAAGTAGCAAATTCTTTTTTTTCTTCTTCTAATAAAATACTTGATACTATACTATCTTTTCAACCTCACCATAATAAAATAGATTTATCTCAGCAAATATCAAATCTATTATTTTTTACTAGACACAATGAAGATGAGTTTTGATTTTCAAAATTTAAAATATCTTGAAAATCAAAATCATTTTTTATAAAAAATTCTCATAGTCAATTTAAATAAAATTTTTTCCAAAACTTTATTTGTTTATCATTTAAAAACCCAAATTTTAATTTAAGTTTTTTGGTTGGAAATAATTTATAATAACTTATTCACAAAGCTATATGAAGATGAAACATTAAATTATTGATAATAGAATCACTAATATTTTTATTTAATTTGAAAGATTTAGAAAAGAAATTTATTCTTTCTTGAAAATACTGTTTTTCATCAAAACTATATCTAAAAGTAGCTATTAAAGAATTTTTATCAAAACTAAATGACTCAAAATAAAATGTATTAAAACTAAGCATAAAATAAAAAATTAAAGTAAGTATTAATTATCCTAATTTTTGTTAAAATCTCAAATAAAAATTTGTTATTTGTATCTTTAGTAATATAATTCTCTAAGAATTACTGGTGTATTTTCCGGTTATTCTATTTAATATATAACAAAAAATACTATTATGTCCGTTACAAAAGACCAAAAAAAGGAGTTAGTAGAAAAATTTGCTGGAAAAGGAAACTCTTGAGCTCCTGAAGCACAAATAGCTATACTAACAGCTGAAATTGAAAACTTAAAAAATCACTTACAAACCCATAAAAAAGATAATCATTCTAGAAGAGGTATAATGCTTATGGTTGCAAAAAGAAGAAAAATGCTTTCATATCTAAAAAGAAAAAATCCAGAAAAACACAGTGAAATACTAGAAAAATTATCAATAAGAAAATAAAAAACACTGAATTATTTCAGTGTTTTTTTATTATAAAATTAAATATTATTTTTATTTTAATATTTTATATCAAAGTAAATCTTCTCATAAAATATTTTCAATCCTTCACACGAGTCTATCTATCAATAAATAATCATAATCTGGAATTTCTAAAGTCAAAGAAATATCTCACTTAAATTTATATTTTCTTGAATATGATATTTCTTCAATATTTATATCCATAGCATAAACAACATCAGAAAGAGATTTTAAAATTCATCTTCTATTCACTACACTAAAAACAATATTAACTTCTAAAAAATCGTTTTCTTTTGAAAGCTCATAGGCAGATAAAAGTCTATCATGGTTAGAGTTTTTTACAACATCACACCTTCTTTTATGTATAGTTATTTTTGAATCTCTATTTATATGTGCAACTATTTTTTTAGGAATTTTTTGGTCATCACAACAACAATTTCATAAAGTATAATCAAGTCATTTTTCTCAACCTATTATAAGTTTTTTATTTTTATTATTACTAAAATCTTCATCATAATCAATTTTAGTTTGCTTACTTTTAGGTTCTTGAAATCAAATGTTTTTTCTCTTTAATATTCTTTTAAAAACAACAGAAGCTGGTATAGAAAAATTTCAAATTTGTTCAAGAATTTGCCATCTTTCCTCCATATTATTTTCCTTTCATTCTATTACTTTAAGTACTGATAATTCTTTATCAAGTTCAAACAATCAAGTTTTTTCTAAATATTTTTCAAGTATATCTTTTCATCTTTCTCTATATAAATCTTTATTTTCTCTTCTCAAATAGTTTTTTATTCTACTTTTAGCCTTTGAAGTTTTTACAAAAGATAACCGGAAAGGGTTTGGTTTTTTATTTTTATCTGTTATAATTTCAACAACATCTCAATTATGCAATTCTTTATCTAAAGTCTTTATTTCTCAATTTATTTTTACACTAACAATCTTATCTCATAAATCACTATGTACATAATACGCAAAATCAATAGAACTAGATCATACAGGTAAATTTATGAGATCTCACTTAGGAGTAAAAACAAATATTCTATCCTTAAAAACATCTATCTTTAAAGAACTTACAAAATCATTATTTTCTAAATCTGCTGTTAATTCTTTTAGCTCTCTAACCCAATCTATACCAGTAGCTTTGACACTTCATTTTTCTTTATACTCAAAATGTGCTGCAACTCATATATCTGAATAATTTTTCATCTCATAAGTTTTTATCTGAATTTCAGTTGGTTGCTTTCTATAATCTTTAATCAATCATATAACTGTTGTATGTATTGATCTATATCAATTAGGTTTTGGTAAAGCTATATAATCTTTTAATCTTTTAGGAAGAGGAACCCAAGCTTTATGAACAAGTCATAATACTTTGTAACAAGTAGTTTCATCAGGAACTATTATTATTACTCATAATATATCATAAAGAGATTTTATAGAGTCTAATTGTTTTTTCTGCATTTTTTTATAAACAGAATAAATTGATTTTACCCTGTAGTCAATTTTATAATCAGCTATATTATTGTCATCCAAAAGTTTCATTATCTCTTTTTCTACATGTTTAGAAAAAATTTTCATAGAATCTCATAGTTCTTCAAATTCTTTGGAAAGTTTAGAATAATCATCAGGTTCTAAAACTTTGAAACACTCTTCTTGCAAACTATTTTTAAAATTATATAGTCATAATCTATCAGCTATAGGAGCATATATATTTAATGTTTCAAGAGCTATTCTTTCTATTTTTTCGGGTGAGGAATGAAAATTGATAGTTTTCATATTATGGTATCTATCTGCCAATTTTATAAAAATAACTCTTAAATCTTCAGCCATAGCCACAAACATTTTCCTGAGACTTCAAATAGCCCTATCTTCTCATACATATCTAACTTTTCAAACTTTTTCCATAGACTCACAAAGAGATCTAACATCAGATCAGAAATACTTCTCTATGTCCTGTGCAGTTTTATTTGTATCTTCTATGACATCATGCAATAAACAAGCCTGAATAGCTGAAATATCAGGTTTAAGACTCATAAGTAATTTAGTAGATTCAACTGGATGGCTTATGTAAGGTTCTCATGAGAGTCTAGATTGTCAAAAGTGAGATTCACGAGCATAAATGTATGCTTTTCTTATTTCACCCTCAATAAAAATATTAGTTTCATCTTTTATATAAATACAAGCCTTTTTGATTATAAAATCAATAGCCTTATCAATCTCAGAATAATCATAATTATTTTTATCTATATCAGTCATCAAAATCTTTAATATTTAATAAATTTTCATCATTATAATACAATGGTAATATTTTGTAAAGTAATTTTGATAGAATATTCTTTACATTTTATAATAAAACATTATTATTAAATAGTTATATTTTGTAATAAACTTAAATAAAATGAATAATATAAATAGCAAAGCGTTTACTTTAGTAGAACTTTTAGTTGTTATAACTATACTTGCAATTATTTCAGTTGTTGCATACCAAAATTTTGGTTGAGCCGTTGACAAAGCTGTTTCTGGTAGAAAAATATCTGATGTAGCTGTCATAGAAAAATCGCTATCTCAATTTAAAATTGATAACAACTATTATCCTAGTGTTTGAAAACTTGATGAAAACACAAATAAATGGTGATATAGTTCTAATAATGAAGCTTCACCATCAAATACTTTAAAAGTAACAATGCAATGAGCAGAAATTGCTAAAATAGAATCTGCATCTTGAGGTTGAAAAGTTATGAATTTAGAGTCACCTGCTAAACAAATTTGAGCAAAATGAACAATATCTCAAACTGAACTATGAAAAAAATACCTAAGTAAAGATTTATATGATCCTGAGGTATGAGATTTAAAAGAAAATGAAAATAAGAAAAAACTTATTGAGTATTGATTAGGTAGATATGTTTATGCTGTTTATAAAAAACCTAATTCAGCTGATTGGTGAGATAAAGATAAAACATGAAGTTTTTACAATATAGCATTTACAGTAAAAAAGAACCAAAGTGATACATACATAACAAAAATAGTTTGAGATTATGATAAAGGTTCATGTTTTGATAATTCTGAGAATTGTCCAGACACACTGATATGAAGTAAAGAAAATATATTAAAAAATGAACAAGAACAATGAAAAAGTAACTCTTGAACACCTCTTTCAGATTTTAGCTCTAAATCTAGTAACCAATGAATTCCATATCCTGTAAATGATTTTGAGTAACCAATATTTTAATATTCTATAATCTTTTGTAGTTGAAAAGTTCCCTAATTATAGGGAGCTTTTTAGTTAGTTATAGTTTGTAACCCTATCTTGAATTTTTTCCCTAAAATTAGGGAAAGAGGCTACATAACTTAATCTAGTTGTAGATGTTCCTCGCTAATTGTAGAGAGGTTAAGTGGGTTATTTTTATTAACTCAAAAAATTAAATTTTTCTTACTATACTTATTATATTTTTTTTATTATCAAAAACCCTATTTTCCAAAATACTAAATCATGATTTTTTGAATAAAAATTCAAGTTCAATTAAACTAAAACAATGATAATATCTATTATGTTTTCAAATTTTTATATCATAATCCAAGCTTCAAAATTCATTTTCACTTCATTTTATAATTGAGCTTTTATATTTTTTATTGTTGATATCACTATTCAGAGACCAATTAGTAAAAAAAATAATTCATCATTTTTTTAAAATACTAAAAGATTTTTTTAAAATAGTTAATCTATCTTCAAATTTATCTATATGATGGAAACTAGCAATAAAAAAAATACAGTCAAACTTTTTAGAGTCAAATTTATCTATATCAATCATATTTAATTTTACAAATTTTTTAGTTGGAAAATTTTGACTAGCAAAACTCAACATTTTAGATGAAATATCAACTCAATTGTAGAAAAAATCATTTATGGGAAAATGTATTGATAAATGTTCTAGTAATCTTCAACTTCCACATCATAAATCCAAAATATTTTTATTTTTAATTCAAGAAATATAGGAAGAAATAAAATAATCTATTTCTTCCCATTTCATATTTTTTCTAGATTTAGAAAAAGTCCTACCAAAATTATCATAATCTACAAACATAGATGATTTACAAGATATTTAATTTTTATAAAATATTAAGCAAAAAAAATATTTTTACTACATCTTTTTTGGCATTTCTATTGCAAGCAAAGAAAAACACTGCTTTATAATGATACAAAATAAATCAACAAGTTTTAATCTAGCTATTTTTTCTTGATCATTTTGAGAACTCAATATATGAACATTGTTATAAAATGAGTTAAATATTTTTGTTAGCTCATAACAATATTTACAAAGTATATGAGGCATATTAGAGTTTAATGTATCTAGTATAATGTTTTCATAATCCAAAAGTTTTTTTATTAAATCAATTTCTTGTTTTGCATTAAATTCAAAAGAAGTATCAATATTAAAATTTCAATCAAAATTATTAATTATTTTTTTTGCCCTAACATAAGCATACTGTATATATGGTCCAGAATTTCATTCAAAACTCATAAATTCATCCCAATCAAAAATACTATCTGTTTCTCTAGATTTTTTTAAATGTCAATATTTTATAGCTCAAATTCAAATTATTTTTCAAAGTTCATCTAATTCTTCTTGATTCAAATCATTTCTTTTTTCAAGAATAATTTTTTTAGCTCTATTTTCAGCTTCATCCAATATTTTATCCAGTTTAATAATATTTCATTTTCTAGTAGAAAAAATTCAATCTTTTCAAGCTATAAATCAATTAGAAGCATGTATTAACTTACTATCTCATAACCATCAAGCATTTTTTGATATTTCAAAAGCCTGTTTAAAGTGCAAACTTTGTCTTACATCAACAAAATAAATTATCTTTTCCGGATTCCAGTTTGACATTCTATACTTTATACAAGCCAAATCACTTGCCAAATAACCATGAGTTCCATTTCTTTTTTGTAAGATGCAACTACTAAGTCATGATTTATCAGGAAAAATAACTCAAACAGAATTATCTTCATTTTTAGTGGCTATTGATTTATCTAATAATTCTTTTACTATTGAATTCATATCATAAACTAAATCAGGACAACTATTCATTTTTGGTAAGTCTAAACCTTCATAAAAACTTTCTCAAATATTATAATCAGGAAAAACAGAAAGCCTTTTTAAATTTCTAGTAAGATCTAAAATAGAATATTTAGTGAATTTTTCCCATAGTAAAATAGATTCATTATTTCAAGAAGAAAGCAGTTTAAACTCCTGTCTAACATCTTCTTCAATCTTTTCATCCTTTGATACTTCAGTATTTATTTTTACATATAATTCCAAAAGATAATCAACAGCATTTTTTTTAAACTCATCCTCATCTCACCAAAGTTTATAAGCTTTAATTAAATTTCAAAATATTATACCCCAATCTCAAATATGACTATCTGATATAACATTGTATCATAATTTTTTATAAATATTTATAATTGTCTGTCATATATTTGGTGTACAAATATGTCAAACATGTAGTGGTTTTCATACATTAACTCAAATATAATCAACTATAATAGTTTTATTTTCTCAAACTTTTTTTAGTAAATTATTTCTATTTTTGTAAATTTTATCAAATAGTTCACTATAAATTTTATTGTTTATCTCAATATTTAGATAAGCTCAAGAAACTTCTAATCATAATATTAAATCATTTTTTAATTCTTCTAAAAAACCTTTTAACTCACAAGCCACAAGGTTTGGATTTTTTTTAAGATGTTTTGATAAAATACCAGCATTAAAACTATAATCTCAAAACATTGTTTTAGGTGGTACTCCAAGTTTTATATCATCCAAAAATATGTCATAGTTTTGTTTTATAATTTTTAACAATAGATTTATTAAAGAGGATTGCATTTCTTGTATTAAATATTAAATTTAAAATCAGATAAATTTTATTGATTTTTTAAAAAAAATAAAGAGAAAATAAAAAAATAAGATAAAAAAAATTGATTATTTATAAATATTTTCTAAAATAATATATTATTGTATAATTATAATTAGACAAAAACAATGAAATTAATAGCAAAAAGTAATAATTATTTACTAAACATAAATAAAAATTGATTCGATTTAGAAAAAAATTTAATGAAAAAAATAGTTTTAGATCTAAAAAAAGAGAGATTAATTATAATAAAATGAATAAAATGAGTATGAAAAACTAAAACAATCAGCTATATTTTATCAAAAAGCAAAATAAAAGATAGCTTTTTATACATAAATAAATCACTTGATTTAGAAAACAAAATAAAAAATGACAAAAGCTTAAATGAAATACTAAATCAATATATAAAATGTTTTCAAAAACCAAAATTGATAATACTAGAAAATATAGAGTCAATTGAAAATATTAAAGATTTTATTAATTTATTGTATAGTCACAATTATACAATAATTATTATTTGAAATAGTATAAGTATTTGAAATAAACCTGAAATAGAGATAAATAGTGAAAGAAAATTTGATTTTTATTTATTAGATAAAGAAAGAGAATATGTAGAAGTATTAAAAACAAAAAATACAATTTTTGAAGAAATAATAAAAATTTATTCTTTAAAAAGCTTTGAATTGTATAATTATAGTTTAATATTTTTGAGTAATTTTAATAAAATTGCTTCAATAAGAGAAATAAATAGAAAACTAAACAAAAATATAAAAATTTCTTTGTTTACTATGATGGAATATATAAAATATTCACTAAATGCATTAATATTAAAACAAATATATGTTTTTGATTTTAAAAAAAATAAAAAAATAAAATCTAAAACTAAATATTATTTTAGTGATACAAATTTTAGAAATAGTTTATATGATTTTAGTTTAGAACAAAATAAACTTAAAGAAAATTTTTTATTCAATGAATTATACAAATCATGATATGATATAAATTCTTGATTAAATTGAAATTACAATTTTACTTTTTATTGAAATAAAATAAAAAAAGATGAGTGTCAAAATATTATAAAAATAGATACTATTTTCATTGATTTTTGTATAGAAAAAGATAAAAAAAATATAAAAAAACAAATAAAAAAATTACTAAAAATACCAGAAATTCCGTATAATATAAAAAACAAAGAATGCAATCTTAAACAAAATTTTTCAAAATACTTAATATTGGATGAAAAAAAAGATATTTGAATTAAAAAATTTAATTATGAAAATTTAAAAATAATTAATTTAAATCAATTACTAAAAATAATTTAAAAATATAAAAAAATTATTATTTGACATAATATTATTTTTATATATAATCACTAGCAGATATAGAATTATAAGGTATTATAAAAATACGAAGGAGTTTATAAAACTATGACTTATATGTAATTTATAATATTAAAAAATATGGTCTTAAAAAAAAGATTATGAGCTTTAGCTCTTGCATGAGTAGTTAGTACATGATGTACAAAACACTCAGATTATGATATTGATACTGTTAATAGAATTAATGATTTTAAAGAGAGGGTTATTAATACACTTATACTAGAACAAGAATGGAAAAATACGCAACATTTTCATGAAGATATTATTTGTGACTATAATTGAAATTCAAACTATCTTAAATGATCATACATATCCCTTAATAATTATCATTGAATTATAGTTAGTGAAACATTTTCACCAAATAAAATGATGGGAGTTTATGAATGAGAAGATGATAGTATAAATGTAGAATATATTGATACTAATATGGATGGTATACCTGAAAGAATTATTAGTAATTTAGATAATGATTATACTACAGAATTGAAAATATACAATGATGAAACTTCAATGGACGATAAAGAGAGAATGTTGTATAATTATCACTCAGCGGGTAATGAAATAATTAATGATTGTACTGTTTATAGATACATGGAATAATTGATCTGATTTTTTAAAATAAAAATAATAAAAAAATAAAAGCCCTTTGGATTTTATTTTTTTATTTAACTTTTAAACAATTATGATTAATTTAATTTTAAGTCAGCTACAACTTCAGCTATTTTTTCAGCTGTATTTTGATCTATAGCACTTTCATCATCTGTTTCTTGGTTAGCTTCTCTAATTTTTTCAATCAAAGAATTTATAAAATCTTGTTTATTAT
The DNA here is from genome assembly GCA_963922865.1 of uncultured bacterium. Taxonomy (GTDB): domain Bacteria; phylum Patescibacteriota; class Gracilibacteria; order BD1-5; family UBA6164; genus CAWUJK01. The sequence goes on from CAWUJK010000002.1 coordinate 30,555, forward strand.
CCTCATTAACTTCATTATTTATAGCATTGGCAATCTCTTTAATTTGAGAATTATCTTCATTGATGGAATTATTTTCAATATTTCTCAATCAATTAAGTACTGCTGTATTATTTCACATATTGATTACAAGATTTTGAGAGTTATTTTGGGGTTGATTAGCTGTATTTGAATTTTGATTATCAGAACTAATTATATCTCTAAATCATTGTGTGCTTCATCACATAATAGATTTATAAGTACTTCAAGTATTTTCATTTATATTATTATATAATCTATCTCTGGAATCATCTCTCATTCTATCTCAATAACTCACATTATAATCTTTCAAAAATCATTTTCTAGTTAATTCTCTTATAATTTCATTATATTGAGAACTATTAATATCCCTATTATCTAATAGTTTAAGAGCTGGTAATATATCAGTTCTAAACATATCAGCTGTAGCATCATTTGAATTAGCAACCGAGTTTTTTAATTGATTAACAAGTTTTGTTGTATCATCAGGATTAAATAAAGATGAAGCTGCTTGAGAACCTTTATTTGTAAATTTAGAGTTTATAGTTGAATAAGTTTGTGTACCAAATGAGCCCAAAGCTGTAGCACTCATAGTTCATCATCAAGGTGCAGGTATTATAGGAGCATAGGTTGGTGCTTTCATAGCAAGTTGTCAAACTGAATTTCAAAATGATTCAATAGGTTTAATAACTTCCTGAGTAAGCTCACTTGATTTGAGAGCTGACATAATAGCTATCCATAAAACTACAAGTCAAAATACTTGTAAAATAATAGTTCATAAACCTCATTTAAATCAAGCTAATGCTTCCTTAGCATTATTTCATGCATCAGAAAAAGTTCACTTGAAAATATGTGTGGTTCATAAAAATTCAATTGAAGAGCTTTCTCATTCTACATTAACACAAAATTGATTTTTTCAACCACAATCAGTTTTATTATCTTCAAATGATTTTCAGGCAACAACTATAAATAAAAGACCAAATGAAAGTGCAGCTGCTACATACACAGGCATCATTACAAGTCATATAAATTTTGAAAAAGTAAATTTTTTTAATCATTCAGGAGTCTTATCTCCAAAAAAATACAAAAGGCCAAAAAGTGGTGATAATACAGTAAATACCCAAATATATATTCACCTAACAAATAAAGCCATAAGTAACGCTACCATGAGTATAAAAAATACAACAATGAATAATAAATTTATAACCATAGTGGCAGTTAAATCTGATAATTTTTTTATACTTTGTGTATCTCATTCAAATAGTTTTCAATTTTGATCTAGTTTCATAATACCATATGTGTAAATAGAAACTATACCAAAAACATTATCTCAATTAGTAATGAATTCTCAAAAAGTAGTGTTTTTATTTGGACATGAAATAGGTACTTTTTCAGAACTAGAATCTCAAGTAAAGTTATATTCAAATTCACTACAAAATGGTATTTCATTTAGTATTTCATATTCATCTTTAAAATTATCATAAGGTATAGTCAAGATAGATACTGTCAATATAGAACTTAATCAAATAAAAGCCGATACTATAAACCAAGAAAAAGGAACAATTAAAACTCAAACTATAAATTTTGGGATAGCTTGTTTTAGCTCCCAAGAGTTTTCTCATTTTCAAATAATATTCATAAAAGCAATAAATATAAGTATTATTGCAAATATGGTATAAACAACATTTGAAACAAGTATCCATAAGTCTTTTAATTTATCTCAAAATCAAATAGCAGAACCAGATGTCCATTCAGGAGTTAAAAACCATCAAACAAGACTAGTAAATATAGCTAATATGATACCAACTCATGCTATAAAAAAATTTATAACTGTTAATATGGCATCTTCTTCACTATTAGGATTAGCAAAAGCAAATTCAGGAAAAAGAGAAAAAATCAAAGCAGTAAAAAAAAGTAATAATATCTTATTTTGAATAATAAAATTTTTTATTTTGTTAAAAGACATATTTTTTTGTAATTTATAAACTTATTAACAATAATATCATAATTTTTGAAGTGTAGCAAATTTTGAAACAAAAATATATCTAAATTTAGTATTAAAAAAACAAAAAAGCACAGTGAAGGTATTATTTCACTACGCTGCTTTAATATAAGATGTAATTTTATTTTAATTTTCAAGTAAATCCCTACTTGGATCATAAAAATCAAGAGATTCTTTTCATATTTTATCTATTATGTAATCAATTAAATCATCTTTTTTTACTTCTTCTTGGGTTCATAATATGATATTTCTTACTTGAAATACTAAATTTTTAGCTTCCATAACTCATACCATAACAACATATCTAGCTCAACTTCTAGTAGCTTTTAACATTTGTTCTTTCATAGAAGGTGTTCAAAGAGAAACAGCAGTATTTATTCAAGCCTCTCTAGCTTTTAAACTAAGTGGCATAACAACCTTTTTAGCTTCATCTCAAAGTTGTACGAAAAACAAATCTAGTTTATCTTTATTTTTTATAGATATAGAACTTTGTTTCAGAATATCAACTATTTCAAAAGCATCCACCCAAAATCAACTTCATGGTATTTCTTTATTTTCTCATAAAATGTTTGATAGCTCATTATATCAATATCAGCTAGCCAAAACAGTATCACTTGAAGATAGTTTAATTTTCCATATGACTCAATCATTAAACTGATGAAATCAAAACAATTTATCATCATAAGTATAGTCTAGCTGCAATATTTTTAAATATTGTTTTATTCTCCCAAGATCTTTTTTACTATCTTTTTTATAGCATTTTTCTATTTTAGGGGCACTTTTTGCTAGTATTTGTTCATCTTCATCACTAGAAGATAACAATTTTAATATATCATTTTCCAAATTTTTTAGTCCATCATCAGTAAGTAGATGTTGTTTGTCAGCGTAAAATTCTCAAAGTTTTTGTTTGTATTTATCTATTTCTTTTTTATTTCAAGTAAAATTTAAAAATATTTCATATTTTCATTGAAGTCATATTTTATTAAGTATGTTTGATACAATAAATAGATTTTGTATATCTATTATAACATCATTTTCTCATATTACATCTCAACCAAAAAGCTGCTTTGTTAAAACATTATTTTCTCAATTTTTGGGAAAATATGTGCCCATAAAATAATTGTAAATAGGCTTAATATCATAATTTTGTTCTTCTTGTATATAAGCTCGTAAATTAAAAATACTAGGAAGGGGATTTAAACAAACCTCCATATCATTATCTAAATTTAGACTTAAAACATTTTCTGAAAATTTATCTTGAAAAACTTGCTCAAAATATTTTTTTTCTCCAAAAAACGGTGTGGAAATTCTTCTAAACCCATTTTTTCTGAACTCATGCCTAAAAACTTTTTTTAAAAAAGTTAAATATTTATGATCATTAGGAAAAATATTTATTCCTCAAAATATAGTTTCTTTTAAGTCATGGTTATCTAAATGCATACTCCTAGGGCTTATATAAACTAAATTGTTTTCAGTATACTATATTTTAGACATATTTCAAAGTTTTATTTATAATAATTTAGAAAATATAATTTTGCTATCAAGTTTTTCCCAACTAACATCATCTCTACCAAAGTGTCCATAACTTGATGTTTTTTTAAAAATTGGTTTTCTAAGATCAAGTTTTTCTATTATTCATTTTTGAGATAAATCAAAATTATTTTTTATTGTATCTATTATTTTTTGCCTATCTACTTTTTCAGTTCAAAAACAATCTATATAAATTGATACAGGCTCGACAACTCAAATAGCATAACTAAGCTGTATTTCTGCTCTATCACAAATACCCGAAGCTACTATATTTTTTGCCAAATATCTAGCAATATATGCTCATGATCTATCTACTTTTGATGGATCTTTTCAAGAAAATGCTCAACCTCAGTGTCTACCTACTCATCCATATGTATCTATAATTATTTTTCTACCTGTAAGTCAACAGTCTCATTTTGGTCAACCAATAACAAATTTTCATGTTGGATTTATGTGAATAATTGTTTCATCATCTATCATATCTCATAAAATAGGTGTTATAACTTCTTTTGTTATTCATTTTTTAAGTTCATTAATATCAACACTTTCTCTATGCTGGTTTGAAATAACAACTGTATCAATTCTAAGTGGTTTATGATTCTCAAATTCTACTGTAACTTGAGTTTTTCAGTCTGGTAATAGGTAATCTAATGTTGATTGTTCTCTAACTTCTTGTAGTTTTTTAGCAAGTTTATGAGCTAAGTTTATTGGTAATGGTAAATAGTTATCACTTTCATTTGTAGCATAACCATACATTATTCACTGGTCTCATGCTCAACCTGTATCAACTCACATAGCTATATCTGGTGATTGTGTATTTATAAGAAGGTGTACTCAAATTTCATCTCAATTATAACATGCTTCTTGCTCATTGTATCATACTTGTTTTATAGTATTTCTAACTATATCCGTATAATTTACTTTAGCATTTGTAGTTATTTCTCAACTAACTATAACAGTTCAAGTTGTAACTAATGTCTCACATGCTACTCTAGAATTAGGATCAGTTTCTAGACAAGCATCTAAAATAGAATCACTAATTCTATCACAAAGTTTATCTGGGTGCCCGCTTGTTACAGACTCAGAAGTTATGTAATATTTCATAAAAAATTTTTTAAAAAATAAAATCTTTTCTTATTTTAAGGAAAGATTTTATTTTGAGTGTGCTATAACAAAGAAGTTAACACAAATAATTCTAAATATATCTTTCCTTAAAATCAAAGGTAGGAATTAGCACCTTGCCAAAAGGTAGGTTGCTGGAACTTTGAACGGGCCTATTCCCTAGAGTTCTCTCTTGATATGCTTTATCAAGTATTTATATTTTATATATTTTAAAAATATTACAAGTTTTAATATCAGCTTTTTTATCTTCTTCCAAATTTTTTTCTATCTGTATTTCTAGAATTTCATTTATATCATCATCTAGATGAATTTCCAAAACCTCCTCTTGATCAATTTCTTCTAAATCATCATCTATTTCATCCAAATCAAGAACTTCATTTTGCTTCTACAACTAAAGGTTTTCTAGGGTTTGCTCTCTTAAAAAAATCAAGTATTTCATAAGCGTCTTCTTGTTTTACATTCATAAAAGAAAACTCTCTCATAACATCTATTTTTCAAATGTCTCAAAGTTTTTTACCAATTTCATTCTCTATAAATTGTATCAATGAGCTTGGTGTATGGTTATCTAGTCTTCATTTAGCAATAAACAATCTTTTTTCTCAAATTCAAGCTCAAGGATTATTAGAAGTTTTATCAGAAAAATCAGAATTAGTATTTATATTTTTATAATGAATTTCAGAAAACTCATTTCAAAATCATTCTTTTAAAATTGAAGCTAAAACTTTTTCAGCATCTCAAAGCTCAAGTAGTTGAGAGGCTAAATCTATATAAGTCAAGTTTTCTTTTTCTCAAAGTACATCTTTAGTATTATTTAATAATCTTTTTTTCTTAAATTCTATTACATCTGATACTTCTGGTAATTTTTCAATTTTAAGTTTAGTTTTTATAGTTCTTTCTATCCAAGATAGAATTCTAGAATCTTTTCTTGATACAAAAGAGATAGCTTCTCATTTATTTCAAGCTCTACCTGTTCTTCATATTCTATGGGTATAAACCTCAGGGTTATCTGGTAGAGAATAGTTAACTACATGTGTTAAATTATTAACATCAATTCATCTAGCTGCTACATCAGTTGCAACTAAAATTTTAATAGCTCAATTTTTAAATCTTGCCAAAGTTTTTTCTCTCATTTTTTGATCAATGTCTCCATGTATTCATTCTACTTTATAACCTCTAGTCATTAAATTTGATGCAACACTATCAACATCAAGCTTAGTTTTACAAAAAACTATACCATAAAAATCAAACTCAACTTCTATAACTCTACAAAGAGCCTCAAATTTATCTCTAGCATTTATCTTATAGCATTTTTGTTGTATGTTAGAGTTAGTTAATTCTTTTTTTTCAATTGATACTAGATCATGGTCTTTAATATATCTATGAACTATATCTTTTATTCATCTAGGCATCGTAGCTGAAAATAAAAGAGTTTTTTTTCATTCTGGTGTGTATTGTATTATTTCTTCAATATCTTCTTTAAATCAAATATTTAACATTTCATCAGCTTCATCTAGTATAAAATATTTTAAATTTTCTATTTTTAGAGTTTTTCTTTTCATCAAATGATCTATAACTCTTCATGGAGTTCCAACAACTATTTGTGGTAATCTTTTGAGTCATTGTAATTCATCTCTGATATTTTGCCCTCAGTATAATAATTGAATGTTTACTGAGTTATCCGCAAAACTCCTAAGTTCTTGGGCGACTTGTATAGCAAGTTCACGGGTTGGGGCTAAAATTAAAGCTTGAATATCTCTAGATTCATTATCAAGTCTTTCTAAAACAGGTAAACCAAAAGCTGCTGTTTTTCAAGTTCAAGTTTGAGCTTGTCAAATAATATCTTTTTCTCAATTTAAAAGAAGTGGGATAACTCAAATTTGAATAGCGCTAGGAAACTCATAACCTTTTGATTTAATTTTATCAAGCATTTTTTTTGAGAGTCATAATTCAGAAAATGTAGTTTGTTTAGCAGTATCAAATTTATCAATCTTTTTTTCTTGTATTGTCATTAATATATAATAAATTAGTAAAATATTTACAAAAAAGAAGAATGTCACAAATAATTTGAAATTCTTCTTGATGATTTTTATAGAGAATTCCTAAATAGTAAACTAAATTTGGCTTTTTGTGAGAGTTCACTTTAGCCTGTTAATATATTTAATTATAAATCAAATACTCTTAATAATATTTAGTAGCTATCTGGAACTTCTTATTTTATGCATCTGGGAGTATATATAAATATTGTTGAATTGCAAGTTATTTTTTAGCAAAATTGACAATTCTCAAATTTATAATATTATATATACAAGATAGGTATTAAAGACTTTTACAAATACTAACAAATTGATATTTTTGAAAATATAACAAACTTATAACTATACATAATTTACAAACAAATAAAAATATCAAAAAAATATTAACTTGATGTTTAATCTATTTTAAATATTATTTATAAAATAAATATAATTAATCAAAAAAATGCAAGAAAAAAATTTCTTTAAATGACAATACTGAGATGAAAAACTACTTTTAAAAAAACATGAGAATATTATTAGTTTTTTCATAAGAAAAATTTATGTTATAGTTATTTATACAACACTTTCCACTTTAGTATATTTTTGATTAAATTATATTTTTAGCTCAAATTTTATAAATATAGTTTGAGCAATTCTTACAATGGCTCTATGATTATGATATTTGTATTATCAATATTCACATTCATGGATGATTATAACAAATAAAAGGGTTATAAAACTTATAAAAAGCTCCATTTTTATTACTCACAAAAGAGAGCTTAAACTTGTGGATATAAAAGCTAGTTTACTTAGAAAAAATTTTCTACATTTTTTGTTTGGGTTTGGATTGATAGAAATTCAAGGAACTGACTATAAATCAAGTATTTATTTTGAATGAGTTAAACCTCATGAGGATATATTGAATTATTTATCAAAAATTATTGATATAGTTAAAACTAATCCTGAAAAGATTTGAGATATTAAAATATATAAAAATAGAGTTGGAAGAGATAAGAGGTATTAGTTTTTTTATAATCATGAAAATAGTTTTGCAATTTCTTTATAATTGTTTTTAATTTCATTTTTAGTAGACATTATTCAAATCTTGTTGGGTTATAAGTGTATATATAATATTTTTTTCATATATAATCAAAAAAATCTCATATGAAATTCTTTACAAAGTTATATAAATTCATAATATATATTAAATTAATTTATAAAAAAATGTTATGGCTTTTAGAAAAAAAAGAAGTGATACCCAAATATGAACTATAGAAAAAAAATATAACATAGATTTATGAGTTCGTTCGGATATGAAGTTGTGAACATATTTAAAAGATAAATGATATGATTCGCTTTCAAAAATACTTAAAGATATAAAATAATATGGCTTATGAAGATAAATACGAAGAAAGGTTTAGCTATATTAAGGATGTAAATCTTAGAAAACATATGTGAGATGCTTTAAGGTATGTTACTGAAAATATAATTTTACTTGAACAATGAAATCATAATCTAAAATGAGTAGAGTCTATTTTCTATAAGACTTGTATTCTATATACCTCATCAATTATTGAAGCTCATCTTAATTATTGTTTGGTCAAGTTAGGAAATAAAATATATGCTTGAGATTGGAGGTATAAAGATATAAAAAAATTACATGAATATGAAGAAGATTGAAAAGATATAGAGTTAATATGATGTAAAAGATTCAAAGAGATTAAAAAATTTACTGATTATACAGATTTTTCCATATTAAATAAATTTTCTTTTAAAAATGCTGAATTATATTGAGAAGATCTATTCAACAAAATTGATAAAGTAAGAATATTAAGAAATAAGATACATCTTATTAAACTAGATTATATAGATAGAAAGTTTACAAAAAAACAGATGAATGAAGTATTTGATACTGCGAGCAAACTTTTTGATGTTGTTAAAAATAAATTATCTAAATAAATACAAAATTATGAAAAATTATTCTTGTGATTATAACTGAACTTAATGATTTAGTTGTTCTAAGAAAAAAGGCAATAAAATTTTAAAAATTATTGAAGAGTATTGTTAAAATAATAAAACCCTATGAAAAAGTTTATATAATCAAAAGAATCTCCAAAGTGGAGGTTCTTTCTTTAAATCTTAAATGTCAGTCGAATCAAAATTATAAACGCATTCAGTTAAGTAAATATATCAATAATCATATAAGTTTTAATTTAGAGGAATACAAAAAGTAATTAAAACATTGGTATAAATTATATAAATATAGCTTAGAAAACAAATTATTCACTTATTTATAATTCCCTACTAAGTAATCTAACTATTGTTTTATATACATATATAGGTATACTATTGTAAATTTTTTAATAATGTGAAAACATTAAAAATATATGTTTAAAACTATAAAAAATATTTACAATGTGATGATTGAGTTCTTTAAAAAAGCAATTATATGGTTTTGGTACCAATTTATCAATACTGATTTTCTAGTTAATCATTTAATTACTTTATTTTTTTTATCAGCTTTATATTTTTGAAAAGAATATTTTTATAACTCTTACTTAAAGCAGTGAATATTTAGTTTATCCTCAATAAATTTTATATATTATTCTTTATTTTATTTCATTATATTTATGCTTTTATATTCAGGATATTTAATTTACTATGTATATTATATAAAAGATAAAGAAAAAACTTCAAAGAAAGCTTGATATATAAAGTTCCTTGAAGATGAATATAAAACTACATATGAGCCTTTTATTAAATGATTATGATTTTTTATTACTATCTTAATATCATCAGTAGCAATATATATGACTCTTATATCAATGCAGTTTTCATTAGATGTAGCAAATGGTACATTAAATTGAAAAATTGATTTAAAAGGTACATTCACAATGTTTAAACAATTATGAACAGGGTTAGCAGTTATTATCTCAACTTTTACTATATGTTATATTTATTATAGATTTAGTGTTATAAAGAAAAATAGCTATGTAAAAGAAAAATATTACTCTCTTTATCTTAAAAAATCTAATCAAAATAGCTTTTTAAAAGATAAAAATTAGTTTATAAAAAATGTTTTAAAAGAAAATAGATTGAGATTAAAAATAATATTATAGTGACTAACCAAAATATTCTTAAGTGATCTAAAAGTGAAATAATTTTGGTTGTAGTTTTTTCAGATTCAATACTTTCATAATTTTTTTTGAAAAACCTAGTACTATTAATTGCTTCAAAAAATACTAAAAGAAAAATAAATGAAAATATAATTCAAAATACTAGTTCTAACATAATCTATTTATTATAATTTAAATTATGATAAATATACCATAATTATAAAATAAAGCAAGACAATTTAAAAATTTTTATATCAAGATTTTATTATCCATATTTTAAAAAATGAAAAACTAGATTGAAAAAGTCAATTATTAGATATTGAATCAAAAATTGAAAGTTTGAAAAATAGACAAAATAAATTATTAGATTTAAGATTTGATGAAAAAATATATCTTGAAAAAAATAATGATATTGAGATGAAAATCAAAATACTTTTAGAAGAAAAAGAGAAGATAAAAAATGATGATTTTGAAACAAAGCCCCAATATGAGTTATAACTGGCTTGAAGCCTTTATCAAAGCTATTTTAGGGCAATTTTAGAGTAAAAAGCTTATATAATTAGAAATCTCATGTTAGAATTTTTTATGACTACCAAAAAAGAGCTTTTAAATAGAGGAAAACCATCTATTTAAAAGCTCTAAAATGTTAAATATAAAATGGCAGTCCCACTAGGAATCGAACCTAGATCGGAGGATTTGGAGTCCTCTATTCTAACCATTGAAATATGGGACTATAAAACTTGAAACTATAATTTTGAATATCAATTTCAAGTTTTTTTATAAACTTTATTTTTGTTAATTATATAGAATATCTTTTAAAAGAAATAATATTTCACTCTCAAATAAAGTTTTTAACTTTAATATTTGGATCCATTACAAAATCTTGCTCAAGAAGAGAAATTTCAGATTTAAATTTTCACATTTTACCCTCTATTATTTTAAGTAAAACTTCATCTGGTTTTTCAGCCATTTTAGGATCGTTTTTCATCATTTCTAACTGAATAGATTTCTCTTTTTCTATAAGCTCATCAGATATATCCTCAGGAGATAAATATTCTGGATTTGAAGCTGTAACATGCATAGCAACTTGTTTTGCCTTCTCTTCATCACTTCCTTGCTTAACACAAACCAGTGATGCAACTTTACCATTTGAATGAACATAAGAAGCAATAATAGGAGCCTCCTCAATCTCATAGTTTCAAACTTGTAGATTTTCACCCATCTCAAGAGCATAATTTTTATTAAGAAATTCTTGAGCAGCTTTTTTTGAACTATCTCCATTTTCTTTTAGAAAGTTAACAATATCTAAAAGCATTGATTTAAATTTATCAGAATTAGCAAGAAAGTCAGTTTCACAAGCAACAGAAACAACATAAGCTTTTCAATTTTCGCTAACAATTTTTATTCATCCCTCACTTACTTCTCTATCTGCTTTTTTAGCAGCTTTTGCTAAACCCTTTTTTCTAAGCTCTTCAATAGCTTTTTCCATATCTCAATTAGTTTCAGTAAGTGCTTTTTTACACTCCATCATACCAATTCAAGTTCTTTCTCTAAGTTCCTTAACTTGAGCAGCAGTAATTGCCATAATATTAAATATTAAATAATAAATTAAACTTTTGAGTGACTATTTTTTAGAAATACTATCAGAAATCTTGTCTTGTATATTATCTAATACTTCAACCTCTATTTTTTCTCAATTATAAGCTTTAAATCCAAAGTATATAGAAGCTCAAATATAGATAATAAAAAGTAAAGGAAGCAAAAGATATAAAAATAAAACCTTTAAAATAAAACTCAAAACAACATAAATCAAAAATAATATCATAGCATAATTTATATGCTTTCTAAACTCTTTAGAAATATCTTTCTCTATGAATAGAAAAACAAAAGAAACTAGTGGTACATAACTAAGAGCGTATTTCAAATTATCTTTATTTATTTCAGACATAATTAAGTTCTAATTAAAAAATTATATGATTTAAAGGTTAATACTCCTAAAAAACAATTTCTTTTTTATGATTCTTTTTTTACAGGTGTTTTTTTAACTGGAGTTTTTTTTGTCTCAACTTTATCAGAAGCATTTGTTTTTTTAGCAACCGGTTTAACAGCTGGTTTTTTGTCTGTTAATTTTTTTGGAACAGATTTTTGAGCTACTTTTAAATTAGATAAACATCCTTTTAACTCATTTGCAATATAGTCTATAGATTTAACAGAATTTGTATTAGAGGGAATAAAAGCCTCTACTTTATCAGGATCACCATTAGTATTTAAAACAGCAAGTGAGTGAAGTTTCAAAGAACTCGCTTCTCTTAAAGCTTGAGATTCAAAAGCTCAATCTACAACAAATATCACATCAGGTACTTTTTTCATTTCTTTTAATCCTTTAAAAGCTTTATCCAATTTTTCTAACTCTAAAAGTTTAGTTGCTTTTTCTTTTTTAGTTAAAATGTCTAAAGCACCCGTTTGAGAATCTTTTAATAACTTTAGATAAGTAGAAATCCTTTTTCTAATAGTTTTAAAATTAGTCAAAAGACCAGGAACCCATTTTTCAGTAACATAATAATTACCTGTTTCTGAAGCTAACCTAGAGAAGGCATCCCTAGCCTGAAGTTTAGTAGCTATGAAAAGAATTTTTTTTCATTCTGAAGTATATTTTGTCATAGCTTGTTTTACTTTTTCTAATTCTTCTCAGGTTTTAATTAAATTAAATACATGTATTCAATTAACTCAACCATAAATATAGTTCCTCATTTTTGGATTCCAATAGTTAGTTTTATTACCAATATGTAATAAATTTTCAAACATTGAATTTAGGTTATTTTTATCCATTTTTATTATTTTTATTGTATAAACAAGACTTTATTAAAAAATCTTTAAGTAAATATTTTTGTGCTTACTAAAATAGTAAGCTTCCCAAAAATATTTTTATAATTATTTAGTTTTTTCTTTTTTAGAAGAAGTTTTTTTTGTAGGAGTTTTTTTCTCTACTTTTTCTTCTTTTGTTTCAGTCTCATCACTTTTCTCAGTTTTACCACCTTGTTTTTCTTCTTTTTTAGCAGGAGCTTCAGTCAATGCTTTTAATGATAATCAAATTCTTTTCTTTTTAGGATCAAAATTGATAATTTTAGCTTTTACTTCTTCTCAAACTTTAACATGCTCTCTTATATCTTTAACAACACCATGAGAAATTTCAGATAAATGAATAAGACCTTGTATACCTCAAGTTAGTTCTATAAATGCTCAAAATTGAGAAATTCTAGAAATAGGAGCAGATATAACATCATTCAATTTATGTTCTCTTGATAATACATCCCAAGGGTTTTCTTTTAATCTCTTTATAGATAATGATATTTTATCACTATCTAGTCCAATTACTTTAACTTTAACTTTCATTCAAACTTTAGCGAATTTTGAAGGATCTGTAACATGTCCCCAATCAATTTCTGAAACATGAACTAAACCTTCTAAACCATTAAAGGTAACAAATAAACCATAAGATAATATACCAGATATAGTTCACTCTACAATATCACCTTGTTTTAAAGTTTCAAGAGCTTTGGATCTGTCTCACTCTATAGCAGCCTTTTCTGAGAAAATAATTTTCTTTCAGGCCTCATCAACATTGATAACCTTAACCTTAAAATCTACTCAAACAAGTCAGTTTAAATGTTCTAATATCTTATCAGCATTTGCTCACTCAACTCTAGGATAATGCAAAGGGGTAAGTTGAGAAACTGGTATAAATCATTTTAAACCATCAATATCAACAAGTAAACCTCATTTATTAGCTTCTGTTGGTTTAACATTAATAATATCTCCTCACTTAAAGTATTCTCATAAATTAGTAAGAGATTTAATTTGGTTAGCTCTTTTTAATGAAAGTATTAATAATCATTTTTCTACAGAGTCTCCTAAAACCATAACATCAATTGGTTGACCTTGAGAAAGTTCGTCTAAGTCAACAGTGTTACCTAACTCTTTAGAGACAACTAAACCAGAAAACTGGTTATTAACATTTACTAAAATATTTTTCTTTTCAATTTTTTCAATACTACCAGAAATAACTTCTCCAATTTTTGGATATTTTATCTCAGGAGATTTTTCAAATAACTCTTGAAACAGAGTTAAGTCTTTTTGAGTTGCCATAACAACTTAATAGTTAATAAATAAAATAAGATTGTCTTAACTTAAATATATTAAAATATTCAGTTTTAAGGCATTCTTTTAAAATAAAAGAAATAAGCATTCAAGTTTTACAAGGCTTAATTTGAAAATAGAACTCAATTTCTAAAATTTTTAAAAATTTGTTTAGTAAAAAATTTAAAGTAATGAAAATTTTCTACTGCCAAACTTATAAAATGGGGTGCCTGATGGGACTTGAACCCACGACCCTCGGAATCACAACCCGATATTCTAACCAACTAAACTACAGGCACCAAGTATAAATAATACGGTATCACTGAGTTTGGCTATGAAATTATATTAAAAAATGGATGTTAGTCAAAAAAAAATAAGTGTTTTTTCTTATTTAAAAAACTTCATATTTTCCATTTTTTATATCTATCAAAGCTTTAGATTGTTCAAAGATAATTTTAGATTCAAATTTTTCCCAAATAATATTTTCTCAACAGTTTTTATCTTTTTTCATACATAAAATTAGAGGAACTATATTTCAAGAATTTGTAGTTAAAAAAACTCATCTATAAGATATTCAAAATAAATTGAACTTAAACTTAAAATATGGATATTTTAAGTTTATAGAATTATAAGTTTTAAATTTATTCAAAAAATTTAAGGTATTAAATCATCTAATTTTTGATAAATATTTCTTTTTAAAATTATCAGTTATATAGATTTTCATTTTAATCTATTAAAGAACAAATATCACCATAATCTTTTTTTCATCTCTTTTTTAGAAAAGCTATTTGCTCTTCATTAAATTCTTCAATTTGAAAAGTTTCAAAAAATTCTCTATTAGCATTTTCTAAATATTTTTCTCTTTCAAAATATAGTTTTAAGGCATTATTTACAATTTTTGACTTATTTTTAGCTCAATCTAGTTTACTAACTAAATAATTTTGAATAGAAAATGTTTTTTTATGTGTTCAAGTTAATTTTATAGTTGACATAATTCCATGAATTAAAAAAGTATTACATTATATAGATATTGTAATACTTTAAAGATTAAATGTCAAAATTTTTTCTCTTGTTTTTTACATAAATTCAATTCATAAATTAATTTCACAAAACCACTACCCCATATTTTATATAACTCTTTATTTAGATATGAAATTTCACTTAATATTTTAGTGAATTTTTGATAATTTTATGAATTAATAAATAAAAATTTTAGCCCAATTTTTTCTTCAACATTTCATTAAATATTTTTGGGTTTCATTGTCATTTAGAAGCTTTCATACACTGCCCAACAAAAAATCAAAATATATTTGTATTTCAAGCTTTATAGTCCTCAACTTGTTTAGAATTATTAGAAATCACTTCATCTACTATAGACTCTAAAGCTCACAAATCATTCTTTTGTCTTAAATTATTTTCATCTACTATTATATCAGCTTCTCATCAATTATTAAATAATTCTTCTATTACTTGTTTAGAATTTGTGCTTGAGAGTTCGTCTCAATTTACTAAATCTATAACTCTTGCTAATTGCTTAATGTCAAATTTCAACTCAGAAACTCAAGAAATATTTTCACTTTCATTTATCATTGCAAGCAAAATAGTGGTTATGTAAGAACAAGATTTTTTATAATCTCAAGTAAGATTTACTAATTTATCAAAATACTCACTTAGTTTTCTATTTGTTGTTAATATTCTAGAATCATCTTCTCAAAGTCAATACTCTTTTAAATATCTTATTCTTTTTTCTATGGGTAATTCTGGTATACTAGACTGTGCTTGTTTTATAAACTCATCACTAAGATCAACTGGTAATAAATCAGGTTCTGGAAAATATCTATAATCCATTGCATCTTCTTTACTTCTTTGGGTAACAGAGTTACCTATATCATCATTCCATCATCTTGTTTCTTGGTCAATTTTTCATCAAGATTCTATTATTTTTTGTTGCCTTTTTACTTCGTGATCTATGACCCTACCAATAGCAGAAAAAGAATTAACATTCTTAGTCTCTGTTCTTATTCCCCATTGTTTTGATCACTCTGGGGCTATGGAAATATTAACATCACATCTCATTTGTCCTTTTTCCATATCAGCATCAGAAACTCAGCAAGCTCTCATAATTTTTTGTAGTTCTTTTAAAAATTCCATAACCTCTTGTTTGTTATGAAAAACAGGCTCAGTTACTATCTCCATTAAAGGACTACCTGCCCTATTATAATCACACAAAGTTTTGCCTCAAACATGGGTTAATTTTCAAGCATCATTTTCTAAATGCATATGATGTATAGCAAATTCTTTTACTTCTCAGTCAACTATTACTTTTACTTTTCATTCTCATACTATTGGTTCATAAAGTTGAGTAATTTGGTAAGCTGTAGGATTATCTGGATAAAAATAAGTTTTCCTATCAAATCTAGAAGTTTTATTAACTTTACAACCCATAGCAATACCTCAAATAAGTCCTAATCTTATAACTTCTTTATTTAAACTGGGAAGCATTCAAGGAAAACCCATACAAATTGGACAAGTATTTATATTTGGTTCTAAAGCTAAATCTGTTGCATTCTTACAAGAACAAAACATTTTTGTGACTGATTTTATTCTCATATGTATTTCAAGTCATATTGTTGGAATATATTTTGTCATCTTATCAAGGTTTATTTATAAAGTTTATATTAAATATATTAAAAATTGTCTATTTATCAAGCAATAATTTATAGGTTTTTTCTTGCAAATTTTTTTTAATATGATAATATATGAACATAAGAAAAGTAAAAAAGATTTTAAAAAATAATTTTTCTTAAAAGAATTTATTTAAGTAATAAAATGTAAATATGGAACTACAAATACAAGTGAAACTAAGCGAGGCTATAGAACATGATAAAGAAGTAATTGAGAGACTAGTAAAGGCAAATCTAGATAACAAAGTAAGTTGATATCTAAAAAAATATGAAAGTAAAAAAGATGCTGAAGGGTCACTTGAATTAAAACTAGATAAAAATAAAAAAGATTTATTTGATGGAAAATTAATAGTAAATTTAGATAGAGACCAATTTATATATGAAAGAGAAGATTACCAAAACTTAGATGATTTAGTAAATAATTTATTCAAACACTTGAAAGAAGAGTTAAGTTCTAAATAAAAAAATATAAAAAGCATTAATTAAGTTAATGCTTTTTATTTAGGAGTATTTAATTTGACTTTTTATTAAATATATTTACAATAAATATGCATTTTAAAAAAATTAAAAACTATGAGATTTAACAACCCTAGGTATGAAAATGAGGAGTTAACTTATGATGATGTTTTTTTATTTCAGCAATATTTTGATTGAAAATCAAGAATAAGTGATACAAATATAGTACCCGAAACACCTTTATCTACGACAATACCACTAGTATCATCAAATATGAATCCTGTAACTTGAAAAAGAATGGGCGAAACTATAGCTAGATATTGATGACTATGAGTTTTACCTCAAGATATGAGCTTAGATAAAATGTTAGAAATAATAAAATTTATTCACAATGCAGATATAAGGTTAGATACACCATTAACTGTAAAAGAAAACAACAATGTAAGAGATGCTCTATGAATAATAAAAAAGAGAGATCATAACTGTGTAGTTTTAATAAATAAAGATAATTTTCCTATATGAGTATTTACACCATCTGACTTAAAAGAAATTGATCAATACGCAAAATTATGATGAATAAAAAGAAGAAAACTAATAACTTGAGATGAGTTTATAAATGATAGAGATGCCTTTGAAATTATGGAAGAGAATGGTATCACAAGCCTTCCTATAATAAAAGAAAACTGAGAAATAAAATGAATACTAACTAAACAAAATACAGTAAGAAATAGTATATATACTCCAAATATAAATAGAGATTGAAATTTAAATGTTGCTGTTGCTTTATGAGTAAATAATTACCATAAAAAAATAGAACAATTACTTGATGTATGAATAGATACTTTTGTTTTAGATACGGCTCATTGATATCAAAAAACTATGATTGAAGCCATAAGAAGATGCAAAAATATAATGTGAGAAAGCAAACAAATAATAGCATGAAATGTGTCAACTGCAGATTGAGTAGAAGCATTGATTAAAGCTTGAGCAAATTGAGTAAAAGTTTGAATTTGACCATGAGCAATGTGTACAACAAGAATACAGACTGGAGTATGAAGACCACAATTTAGCTCAGTTTTAGAATGCTCACAAAAAGTAAGAGAGTTATGATGATATGTATGGGCAGATTGATGATTAAAGCACCCAAGAGATTTAGTTTTAGCTATTGTAGCATGAGCAACACATGCAATGGTATGAACTGTTTTATCATGAACATATGAGTCACCTTGAGATTTAAGAGAAGATGAGAATGGACAGTACAAGGTTAATTACTGAATGGCATCGTGAAAGGCTGTTTGACTAAGAACAGAGTGATTAGATACTTTTGATCAAACTAGAGCAAAAATGTTTAAGGAGTGAATATCTAAATCAAAAATATATTTAAAAGAAGGATCTAGATCTGTTTGAGATGTAGTTGATGAATATACTACAGGTTTAAGATCAGCTATGACTTATATTTGAGCGAAAAACTTAGAAGAGCTTAGTGATAAAGCTATAATTTGAGTACAAACAAACGCCGGATATAAAGAATGAACTCCTCACTGAAGAATTAAACTATAATTTCCCCCAAAATATAATCCATAACTAAAACTCAAGTATCTGATAAAACTACTTTATCAGATACTTTTTTTAAATATCAATTTTTTATAAAATAATTTATCTTTTTGATATCCATTTTATTTAGTGTATGTTTTTTAAGTCAACTTGTTCTAAGTTCAAACATACAATTTTCTATGAAAAAATCATTTTCACTTAGTTTACTTTGAATTATTTTTTCTCATGAATAATAGTCTTTGAAATTATCAGGGTTTGAATATCTAACTCAATTTATGAAAAAATAAGCTCAAAGTCAAAAAGAATAAACTTCTCAATGATTCCAATAAGATTTATTGTGATTACATTCAAATCATTTTAATCAAAAATTTGATATTTCATAATTATTAAACCCCTTAGAGATTAAATATTTTTTTATAGCTTTATATTCTCATAAATAATCATTATCATCAATTCAAAGATTAACCCACTTTTTAGGATATGTGATTTTATCATACTTATTTTCTATAATTTTATCAGAATTATAATAATCTTCCAACATATAAACTGATATATGTTTAATAAAATTAAATCTACCCAAAATGTATTTTATATCTTGAAGCAATTCTCATTTATCAACATAAGGAAGTCATATTATAAAATCTAAATTTAAATTTTTTATTTTAGAATAGTTTTTTAAAAGTTCTAAAGCTTTTATTATGTCTCATTTATTTCATCTATTTATTTCTTCTAAAGATTTTTCGTTTAAGGTTTGAACTCATATACTAAGTCTATTTATTCAAAGCTCATACCAAGACTCTATATTTTGTTTTGTAATATTGTTTGGTGTTGATTCAATTGTTATCTCAATATTTTTATCAAAAATATATTTTTTGTATAAAGTAGTAATTATCTCTCAAAGCTGATTTTTACTTAAAACACTAGGAGTTCCTCATCAAAAATACAAACTAGCTAAAACTACTTTTTCAGAAGCATAAGTTTTTATTTCTTTTAATAAATTTTGTAAATAAATTTTTATTTGTAGATTTTGATTATTTCAGATTGAAGCAAATCTACAATAATTACATTTAAATTCACAAAAAGGTATATGTATATAACAAAAAATCTTATTCACAATCAATACTTAGGTTTTCAAGTTTTATTATTTTGGTAGATTTACATTTTAATGAAGAAACAAAATCAGCTACTCTTTCTAAATAAGAAACTTCACTATCTATTATTTTTATTATTTTTTCATCATAAATATCTTTTATACCTTTATCAAAGGAAGAATAAACAGCTTCATTATTATAAAAATCTTTCAATTTAACATAAAAATCATCATGTATTTTATTATTTTTCAAATCAGAATAAACAGAAATTCTTGCAGGAATATAATGTTTAAAACGTTTTAAATAATTTTTTTCTCATTTTTCAGAAAAAAGATAAGTTAAAAATTTATAAGACATATCTTTATTTTTCGAATTTTTATTCAAAACAAAGTAGTTATAATTAACTAATTTTTCACTATCATTTATAAAATCCGGGAAGTTTGTTACTCTTAAAAGATTTTTAGAAAATCAAGCTTCTGCAATTTGGTTTATTACTCTTGGATAAGCAAATATCATAGCTATTTTTCAATCTATGAAATACTCTAAATTATTTCTAGAAGTTTTCAGCAATATATCATTGTATTTAGAATATTTATTATCTCAAGAAGCATAATTAAAATATTCTGAAAAAGATGAATTTATATCTGATGAACCAAGATTTGATATACTCTTAACTCATGAAGACATTATAAACTGAGTTATTATATCCTGGGAATTTATAACAGTTGTTCAAAATCACATACCAAGTGCTGTAAATCATGGTTTATTTTCATCAAAATCTGAAATAACTTCCTCTATTTTAGGAAAACTTCAAAGTTTTTTAAGGTCATTTACTCTTTTAAAGTTATAATATAATCACAAAGTTTCAAAACCAAAAGGAACTCATACTAAAAATTCATTTTTTTCTTCTCATTCTCAACTAGATAATATTAAATCATCTCAGAAAAAAGGTTTAAAATAAGATCTAAGTTCATCAGGAGAAATCACAGATGGATCTATTCATATGGCATTTTCAAGAAATATAGATTTTTCATTATTGTTAAGCATATATAAATCTGGTGCTTCTCATTTTATAATAGCTGATGCTAAAGCTTTATTATATTCACTATAGTTTTTAAATCCCTCAATTTTAGGAGAAAAATTACTAGAGTTGGTATCTTTTTTAAAATCTTCTATGAATAATTTAAAATCTTCCACAGAATCATCTAATATCCAAATTTTAAAATTATTTGAAGTTATTTTTTTATTTTTATTATTATTTTGTGAAGTTCAAATCAGTAAAATAGCTATAATTATAAAAATTATAACTCAAAGTATAGCTAAAAAAATAACTTTTTTCTTATTCATGTTTTTTTAATATTTTATATTATAAATCAGAAAGTAAATGCAAATGAATATGCATAATTTCTTGTCATCATTTTTCTCAAACATTAAAACCCAATTTGTATCAATGCGATATTTTTAAGTCTTTTGCAATTTTTTTAGCAACAAAAAACATATTAGCAATTAATTCTTTATCAGTTTCCTGTATATCATTAATTGTAGGAATTTCTTTTTTAGGAATTATAAGCAGATGAGTCTTAGCTTTTGGATAAATGTCTTTAATAACAATTATATTATCATCTTCATAAAAAATATCACTAGGAATTTCTCTTTTTATAATTTTTGTAAATAAACTGTCCATATTTTAATTTTTAATAATAATTATCTCAAACATCATCTCTTATGATATTTTCTTCATATTTTATATCAGTAAAATCTGAAATATCTTGTTTTATACTTCACTCAGATTTACTAGTTTTTTCTAAACTATGGGTATCATTTCAATAGGAGTTTATGAATATAAATAAATATCACAAAATAGTTAAAATTATCATTAATAAGTTGGTAAAATACGTTATTTTAACCATTTTGGGCTGATAACTTTTAAATTTTAATGTATGAATTTTAGCTATAATAAAAAACCCCCAAATTATTATCATGCTAAAGGTGTAAAATCAAAAATAAATCCAAAAACTCATATAATTTTACTTTTAAAAAGCTAATTTAATATAATTTTATTATAATTGTTTATTTTTTTTTGCAAATTTTTAAATAGTTTGCTATAATAATAATGAATTTAAATAAATAAAAATTAAAAATGGCTGAACTAAAACAAAACTGAAAAACATTTATAATTCCTGATGAAATACTAGCCAAATATAGAGAGCTAGTAAAAATGATTTTAGCTACTGAATCTATGGATGATGATGAGAGACAATATTGGTTTGATATAATGTCATCAATGACAAATGTACAAATAGACAGATTATATAATATTTTAGATACTGAAAGAAAAAAATTACAAGAACTTGAGATAAAATATCAAGAAGAAATAAAAGAATTAAATGAAAAACATCTTATAGAATGGCAAGAATTTCAAATGAAAGATTCTAAAAAGAAAATAGCCTCAGCGGAAGCAAAAGATAAATCTTGAGATGCTGAAGATGTATTGAATATGTTAGATGATTTATAAAACTAAAAAAACTACAAAAATAATTTTTGTAGTTTTTTTAAAGTCCAAATGATATTTTAATCTTTTCATCAAGGATTTGCTTATATTTAGTGTCTAATTCTCAAATCTTTTTTATTACTCTCGTTTCATCAATAGTTCTTATTTGTAATAAATCAATTCTTGATTTTAATTCTAAATTATTCTTTTGTGACTTATCAATTATCAAAGTATGTGGATATTCTTTTATAATAGATGATAAAATAGCAACAACAAAAGTGTTAGCATACTTATTTGCAAAATCATTTTGGATGATGATACAAGGTCTAATTCATGATTGTTCACTTCATTTAACAGGGTTTAAATCAATTAAAACTATATCAAATTTTCTCATATTTTATAAATTACCTAAATACTTTGTATTATGCTTCATCTCGTCTAGATATTCAACATCATTTCACATATCAATGTATGATTTTTGTAATTTTTCCTGCTTTTTATTTTCAATATATTCAGAAATAACTTGTTCTAAAAATTCTCTTTTGGAAATTTTATTTCTTTTAGATTCTAAATCAATAAAATTATAAAAATACTGATCTATATTTGTCATTAATTTTGTTGTCATATATATGATATTATATATAAATGTATATATAAATATATTATCATATATTTATTATTTTGCAAACTTTAATTAACAAAAAACTACAAAAATTATTTTTGTAGTTTTTTGTTTTATAATTAGAAATCACTCTCATGTTCCATTTTTGCATTTAATTCTTCAAGTTTTCTAGCAGAGATATCTTCTTCAAGTTCTTCAGCATTAAAATATTCTTCAGATATATTGTCAGCTTCAATTTCCATACCAGATAATTTTCTATATTGTTTCCCTGCAGGTATAAGTCTACCAATAATTACATTTTCCTTAAGTTCTTGAAGTTTATCAATCTTAGCAGAAACTGAACCTTCAACAAGAACTCTAACCGTTTCTTGGAAACTTGCTGCTGACAAC
Organism: uncultured bacterium; assembly: GCA_963922865.1. Classification (GTDB taxonomy): domain Bacteria; phylum Patescibacteriota; class Gracilibacteria; order BD1-5; family UBA6164; genus CAWUJK01. The sequence goes on from CAWUJK010000002.1 coordinate 53,780, forward strand.
CATGAGTCAGTATGAAGAGATATTTTTGTAAGACCAAGAAGTAATCTCTCACCAAATGGTGCTCTTTTTCATTCTCTAACAAGTTTATCAGCATTCTTTTTATAAGAAATAACATCAACAATATCTCATGGAAAAAATTCTCAGTCTCATTTATCAAGTATTCTAACTTTAGAAAACATTTGTCTTGTAACAAGTTCTATATGTTTAGAGTTTACAGTTTGACCTTGAGAAGAATATATAGATTTTATTTCATCAACTATATATTGTTCAGCTTTAATAACTCAAGCAACTTGCATAAGTTTAGCAATATTTAAGGCTCAATTAGTCAATTTTTCTCAAGCTTTAACTATATCTCATTGCTTAACTAAAAGATTTTTTCAAAGAGGAAACTCATAATCATAACTTCTAGGAACTTCATCTTCTATTATGATAACTCAATCCTCTATTTTTCTTACAATTCAAGAAAATTGTGATACTAATCTTTGTTTTTCAGATTTATTTCTAGCGATTATTTGTTTTGCTTTAACAACAGAGCCAACTTTAACAGCTACTTCAAATTTTGAACTATAATAATATTCTTGTTTTTGTATACTGTCTGCTGTAACTGTTACTATCGTATTTTTCTCATTAGAACTTATAGATACAGTTCCATCAATATCAATTATTTCAGCCTCAACCTTAGGGCTTCTAGCCTCAAATAATTCTTCAACACGAGCAAGACCTTGAGTCATATCTCAACCTTCTTGTACTACTCATCAACTATGAAAAGTTCTCATTGTAAGTTGAGTACCTGGTTCTCAAATAGATTGAGCTGCAATAACTCATACAGGAGTTCATATTTCAACTTGATCACTCAATCAAAGATCTAAACCATAACATTTTTTACAAACTCAACCCTCAGTTTCACAAGTTAAAACAGATCTAATATTAACTTCGTTTATATCATTTTTAATAATTATTTCAAGAATTTTTTTATCAATAACTGTTCATTCATCTATTATGATATTTCATGAAGAATCTTTTACAGGGGTAGCTAAACTATGAGAAAATAGTCTATCTTCAAAACTTTCATTAAACACTCATTGTGTTGAGTTCTTACTAACAGTTTTAAAATGAACTGTATTACAGTCATCTTCTTTGACTATTATATTTTGAGATGCATCTACAAGTCTTCTAGTTAAATAACCTGATTGAGCTGTTTTAAGAGCGGTATCTGCTTTACCTTTTCTTCATCCATGGGTTGCAATAAAATACTCAAGTGTAGAAAATCATTCTTTCAAATTTGATTTGATAGGTAGTTCTATAGTTTCTCAAGTAGCTGAAGCTACTAATCATTTCATACCACACATTTGAGTAAGATTTCAAAGATTTCATCTAGCTCAAGAATCAATAAAATTAAATATATGATTTGAATCAGGGAAAAGAGTCTTCATTTCTGATTCTATTTGATTTTTTACTTTTGCCCATACTTTAATAGAACCTATAGTTTTCTCTTCTTGGGTTAAAAATCAAGCCCAAGTTTTCTTTTGAATATACTTAACTTTTTCCTCTGCTTCAAGCAATAGTTTATCCTTGTTATCAGGAGTTATCATATCATTTTTAGAAATAGAAAGTCATGAAATAGTAGAGTATTTATATCAAAAGTTTTTTATATCATCTACAAATTTACTAGTAATTTCTCAACCTAACTTTTCAAAAGATAAAGCAAGTATTTTTTGAAGAGCTTTTTTGTTTAAAGTCTCATTTATGAATCCTAATCATTCAGGTACTACTTCATTAAAAAGCAATCTACCATACGTAGTTTCATATATAGATTTATTAACCCTAACTTTTATAAGAGATTTCATCTCTATAGCTCAAGCCTCATAAGCTCAAGTTGCATCATTTATTCAAGAAAAAATTTGTCATTCTCATAAAGCTCATTTCCTAATAGATGTTACATAATATGCTCACAAAATCATATCTTGACTTGGTGAAACTATAGGTTCTCAACTAGAAGGAGCAAGTAAATTTTTAGAAGTAACCATTAATTCTCTAGCTTCTGCTTGAGCTTTTGGTGTGATTGGCAAGTGTACTGCCATTTGATCACCATCAAAATCTGCATTAAAAGCTGTACAAGTAAGAGGATGAAGTTGTATAGCTTTTCATTCAATCAAGACTGGTCTAAAAGCTTGTACTGAAAGTCTATGTAGAGTTGGAGCTCTATTCATTAAAACATATTTATCTTCTATAACATCATCCAAAGCATCCCAAACTTCCTTACTAGAGTTTTCTATAATTTTTTCTGCATGTTTTATATTATAAACAACTCAGTCTTCTATAAGTTTGGAGATGATAAATGGTTTAAAAAGTGTTAAAGCCATTTTTTTAGGTATTCAACACTCATCTATTTTAAGATTTGGTCAAACTACTATTACAGATCTACCAGAATAATCAACTCTCTTACCAAGTAAATTTTGTCTAAATCTACCTTGTTTACCTTTTAGTATCTCAGTTAATGATTTTAATTTTTTCTTATTAGCTGTTACAAACCCAGATCTATTAGTTCTAGTCTCACCTGTAATAAGCATATCAACAGATTCTTGTAACATTCTTTTTTCATTTTTGAGTATTACATCAGGAGCTCATAGTTCTATTAATTTTTTAAGCCTATTATTTCTATTTATAACTCTTCTATACAAATCATTTAGATCTGAAGAAGCAAATCTTCAACCATCAAGTTGAATCATTGGTCTTAAATCTGGTGGTAATATTGGTAAAGCTTCCAAAATAAACCACTCTGGTTTTTGATCAGATTTCAAAAGACTTGAAGCAAGTTTTATTTTTTGCATAAGTTTTTTCTGTTTGATTGCAGTAGCTGTTTTAAGTTCTAATTGTTTATCTTTTATAAAAGTTTTTAAATCTATTCTTTTAAGTAATTTTTGTAAATACTCTGCTCAAGTTCAACCATCAAAAACATGTGGAAACTTATCATTTAATACTCTATATTCTAGTTCTCCAATAACCTCTCATTGCTTCAATGATTTAAGACTTGTTTTTAGTTGCTCAAATTCCTCAACTAAATCATCAAGTCATTTCATAGCTATAGCTTCTGCTTCTGCAAATTTTTTAGAACTCAACTCTTTGCTTTCTTTTTTGATTTTTAGTTCGTTTATTTCTTTTTGAAGAGTTTTTTGCATTTCTGTTTTTGAAACTTTGTATCTATCTTCAAGTTCTTTTAATGCTTCATTTTTCTTATCTCAATATACATCCGTAATTATATAAGATGCAAAATAAACTACTTGTTCGAGTTTTTTAACTGGTAAATCTAGAAGTAATCATATTCTAGAAGGAACTGATTTCATAAACCATATGTGAGCAACAGGAGCATATAAATCAATATGTCACATTCTTTCCCTTCTAGTTGAAGTTTTTGTTACTTCAACTCAACATCTTTCACAAACTACTCACTTATATTTTATTCTTTTGTATTTTCAACAAGCACATTCATAATTTTTCATAGGACCAAAAATTTGTTGACAAAAAAGTCATCATCTTTCTGGTTTTTGGGTTCTATAGTTTATGGTTTCTGATATTAAGACTCTACCATGAGATACTTCTCTAACTTTTTCTGGAGAAGTAATTCAAAGAGCTATTCAAGATAGGTTATCCAAATTTTTCCCTTGAGTAACATCTTTTTTTCAAATATTATCACCAATTTGATCAAAATCAGTAATTTTATCATTTAAAAAGTTATCTAGTGTTTTATCAAACATGGGTATTTTTATTAGTTATTAAATTAGAGTGGATTAGTAAAGTTTATAAACTTACTTACATGAAAAGTGAAAAAATAATTATTTTAAAACAGTATTTCTTATTTATCTTCTTTTTTACTATCATCTTCTTTATTATTTATAACTTCATTTTCTATAGCTATTATTTCTTCATATCTAGACTTAAGTTCATCTTCTTTATAAGTTAGTTCTTGGTTATCTAGTAAATCTACATCTAATCATATAGCTTGTAATTCCTTTATAAGCACATTAAATGATTCTGGGATATTTGGTTTTTTAATTGGGGATGATTTTATTATAGCTTCATACGCTTGAGTTCTACCAGCAACATCATCAGATTTAATTGTAATCATTTCTTGAAGTATATTACTAGCAGCATAAGCTTCTAGTGCCCAAACCTCCATTTCTCACCATCTTTGACCTCAATTTTGAGCTTTACCTCAAAGTGGTTGTTGAGTAACCATAGAATAAGGTCATACATTTCTAGCATGTATTTTCTCTTCAACTAAATGGTGTAGTTTTAGCATATATTTTTGCCCAACTACAGTTCTTTCTTTAAATGCCTCTCAAGTTTCTCAATCAAATAATTGGATTTTACCATCATTATCAAGTCATGCTTTTGACAATAAATTATCAACTTCTCATACTGAAATACCGTTTAATATAGGGCTTGCCACTGTTATACCCAATTTTTTAGCTGCAGCTCAAGCATGTACTTCAAGGATTTGACCAATATTCATTCTTGAAACTACTCAAAGTGGGTTTAATATAATATCAACAGGATTTCAATCTTTATCAAAAGGCATATCTTCTATAGGAACTATTCTAGAAACTATTCATTTATTACCATGCCTACCTGCCATTTTATCTCAAACTTCAAGCTTTCTAGTGGCTGCAACAAAAACTTTTACTTGCATAAATACTCAAGTTGGAAGATTATCTCCATTTTCTTTTTTCAAAACTTCCACATTTAAAACTTTTCATCATTGTCATGAGGGTAGTCTTAAAGAGCTGTCTTTAACATCTTTTGATTTATCTCAAAATATAGCTCTTAAAAGTCTTTCTTCTGGGGTTAAATCTTGTTCTCCTTTTGGTGTAATTTTTCAAACTAATATACTTCATCATTCAACATTTGCTCAAATTCTAACTATTCAATCTGCTCATAAATCTTTAAGTTTAGTTGCAGATACATTTGGTATATCATCTGTTGTTTGTTCAGCTCAAAGTTTCGTTTCACGGACATCTAAAGAATATTCTTTAATATGTACTGAGGTATAATAATCTTTTTCAACAAGTCTTTCTGAAATAATTATAGCGTCTTCAAAATTAAAACCTTTCCATGGCATATAAGCTACAGTTAAATTTCTTCAAAGAGAAAGTTCTCAATTATCAATAGCGTGTCAATCACATAAGATATCTCATGATTTTATTTTATCTCATCTTGACACTAATGGTTTTTGATGAACTATCATATCATGAGTTGATCTTCAAAAAGTTCTTAGTTCATATAATTTTTTATCTCATGATTTATAAAGCACAGATATATGTTTAGCATCAACTCATATAACTTCTCAATCATCTTCTGCTAGTATAACATATCATGATCTTTCTCCAATAATTCTTTCCATTCATGTTCATACTATTGGAGCTTCAGGTTTAACTAAAGGAACAGCTTGTCTCATCATGTTAGATCCCATTTCAGCTCTAGTAGCATCATCGTGTTCCATAAATGGTATAAGACTTGTTTCAATAGACATTATTTGTTTTGGTGAAACATCTATATGTGTTACTTGTCTAACATAAGATAGTGTTGGTTCAGTATTTTGTCTTGCAGGAAGTCTAGTTTTTGTAAAGTTACCAAATTCATCTATTTTTGTATTTGCTTCAGCTATAGTTAATACTTTTTCTGCTTCAGCGTCAAAATATTCATATTTTTTACCTAAATATCATCTAACTTCAATTTTATCAGCAGAGATTTTAGACATCATAGATTTAGCATCTTTTTCTGTTATGTATTGTTTTTCTTTTACTAGTATTTTTCCATCATCTCATATTATATCATCCAAAGCTACTTTATTTATAGGATCTTTTCAGTCATTTTTAACATAGTGTTCAACTTCCCTAAAAGGTGTTATTAAAAATCAGTATTTATCAACTTTTGCATATGTTGCTAAATGCAATACTAAACCAATATTTGGTCATTCTGGAGTAGCTATAGGACATATTCTACCATACTGAGTTGGATGAACATCACGTACTTCAAAACTAGCTCTTTCTCTTGTTAATCAACCTGGTCACATCGCTGTTATTCTTCTTTTGTGCGCTATTTCACTAAGAGGATTTGATTGATCCATAAACTGAGAAAGTTGTGAACTACCAAAAAATTCTTTTAAAATAGCTACTATTGGTCTAGAATTTATAAATGTTCATGGGGTGGCATCTTCCAAGTCAAGAATTGTCATTCTATCTTTTGCTATTCTCTCCATTCTAGCTATACCAACTTTAATTTTATCTCACACTAATTCTCAAACAGATCTAAGCCTTCTATTTCATAAATGGTCAATGTCATCAATAATGAATCATTTTTGTCCATTTTTTAATCTAAGATAGTATTTTAATGATACAATCAAGTCATCTAGACTTAAAAATTTACCTTGTTTAGAAGAATATTTAGTTTCTATTCAAAGTTTAGATGTCATTTTCAATCTAGCTATTTCCCCCAAATCAAATCTTCTCTCATCATTAAATGTTAATTCAAACAATTCTTCCACTCTCTCATCAGTTGCTAAGTCTCATGGTCTTAACAATTTGTAAAGTATGTGCAAGGCTTCTAGTCTATTAGTAGTTTTATCTTTTTCTAAAGTTGGAGCTATATGGTTAACCATAATTTCTTCTCATAAATCAGAAAAACTATCAATTATTTCAGCATTTGATTCTAATCCAAAAGCTCTTAAAACTACTGAAATTGGCAATTTTCTTTTTTTATCTATTTTAACATTTATTATTCACTTTTTTTCTATATCTATCTCAAACCAAGATCATTTAGCTGGGATAATTTTAAGTGAATGGTTTCACTCATTAAGAGTAAAAAATATACCTGTAGATCTGATTATCTGATTTACTATAACTCTTTCTATTCAATTTATTATAAATTTTGCATCATTTGTCATCAAAGGGATTCCACCCATATAAACTTCTTGTTCTTTTATTTCTCAACTTTCTTTATTAAGCATTTCAAGCTTAACTTTCATAGGAGCATCATAATTTAGGTTTTTTCTAACACATTCTCTTGTTGTATACTTAGGTTCTTCTATTTTTATTCATTTATAATAAATACTAACTTTTTCTTCAGAAAAATCCTCAATTGGAAAACTGTCTGCAAATACTTTATCTAAACCATTAGTTAAAAAATCATTATAAGACTGAAGTTGTACTTCCAATAAGTCTGGGAATCAAGCTATGGATGTGTCATCAGTAAAATAATGTCTTGCTTTTATATCATATAAAGAACCAATTTCTTTATCTTTATTTAGAGCTTTTTTAGGCATCTGTATTAATATAGGTTACAAAATAATAACACCTTAGTTTTTATTTTCTATAAATCACAAACAAGGTTTTAAATAGCAAAAAACAGCCCTACTATTCCAGCCGATACAAAATCAAAAGTAGTGCAAGTTAAAATTGATTATAAAAAAAAAGAAATAAAATACAAATTTTAATTCTTTTTTATGTTATTTTATTTTGATAAATTTTTTTTCTTCATCAATAAAAAATTTTGGTTTATTTTTGATAGATATTTGATATGCATACCCTTTGTTTAAAACTCTTTTTATTTCTATTTTATCTCCTATGTTTATCATAATAACTCAGGTTTGTTCTATAGAGCTAACTACTTCAGATACATTTTTAAAACTAGAGGAAGGATTAATTTTTTTTATAAGATTATATATTAGTTTTCATGGTGTATCTCAGCTTTTAACTTCAATATTAGTAGTTTTACCATATCTTAATTTATAACTTACTTTTCGTGTTGTATTTTTAGAATTTACTATTTTATAATTTGATTTCCTAGCTTTGGATTTATCATATCAAGGAAATAGTTCTATGAATTTATCATCAATAAGTTTTAATGTTATATTATCAGGGGCTCTATGATGAAATTTAATGTATAATTCTCTAATCTTGTATATATCTCATTTTAAACTTAATTCAATGAGTTTTTTTGTTTTGGGGTTTCAAAAAAGATCTGATATAAGTAAAACAGTTTGTTCAGAAGCCGAAAGTTTTTTCAAATTTTGGTCTTCTGGTTTTCATATTTTTGATTTTTCTAATTTAAGTGCTGGGAAATTATTTAGTACAGGCTCTATGATTCTTTTAAGAGCCGTTTCATAAGAACTTGTATTCCATTCTTTTCTTTTTAGAGTTTTATTTTCAACAAATTTACCATTTCCTACTAAATACTGATAATACCCCGAAGCAGAACTTTCTCAGGAATAGATATCTATATTATATCATCAAGAGCTTTCTATCATAAGAAAAACTTTTAGTAATTGTTTAAGGTTTTCTATTTCTTCATTTCATATATTTAAATCAAGGTGGTGTTTTGATATTTCTTTTATAGATTTTATTGTTTTTTCTGATAAGCCAAATTTATCAATGAGTTTATTAAGCATTATTCATCATGGTTTTAATCAATTTTCTCATTCAAATATGTCATATATATCATCAATACTATTTATAACTCATAATGCTTTCATTTTTATAAAAAGATTAATACTTTGTTTATTTTTTGATAATGGATATGATTTAAATATTTGTATAATATAACTTTTATCTGAAGATAATAGTTCATTAGGAATAGAAGATGATTTTTTCATCTTTTCAAATTCTTTAATTAATTTTTTTGTTATATACTCTTTTTTAATTCATAATTTTGATAAAAAATTTTTTAGTTCCAATTTTTCATCTACACTAGAAAGAAGAATATAGCATCATAAAATAGTTTTATATTTTTTTTGTATTATTGAGCTTATATTGATCTCTTCTTTTAGGTTTTCTTTTGCTTTTGAAATTCTTGGATGTTCTAAAGGATTTGTTCTTCTTTTTTCATTGATTTTTACATATATATCTCTATCAATATATGGATATTGATTCTCCATTATATTTCTAAGCTGTATTTCATTTAAGTGAAGAGATCTTTTGCTTAATTTTTCAAAATCAGAAATATTTTTATTTGGGTATTTATCATAAAAATATTGCAAATATGCTAGTGAAAAAGATTTAAAAAAGCTATAGTATGGTTCTTGGTTATGATATTGAATATCAAGGCTATTATTTATATCAGTATTATCTTTTACTATGTCTAATGATATTTCATAAGCTTTTATATATGATTCTAAAATTGTTCTAGTTTCATTTATGTATTCAATATTGACTTCTTCATAATTTCAAAGCATTTTTTCAATGTTGTTTTTTATTTTTTCTTGCCATGGTTTAATTATAAATTCTTTGTTTTTTATATAATCTTTTTCTAATAGATAAAGTTCTTTATATAAAAATAATTTTTCTCGTAAAAATAGTAAATCTTTTTTTGACAACAAAGGTTTTTTTATATTTTCTAATATGCTAGATCGAATTTTTCTCAAATTCAATCATAAAGAAGCCTGAAATGACATAATCAGTTCTCAAGATTCTCTATACAAAGAATGGAATTGATTATGTATTTTTATTTGTGCTTCAAGACTTGATAAAAACTCAGGTACTGAGTCTAAAGAAAAGCTAAAATCAGATGTTTTTTGATCTATATAAGTATAAAGAGATTGTATACTATAACCAACAAGTTCTTTTGGAGAAACTAATTTATCAACAAGATTTGAGATGTGTTTTATTAAATCTCTATCATTAAATCTCATCTCTAAAAGCATGATAAAATCTTGTTTATTAAATGCTCCTTTTTCATTTCAAGTTTTAGGTTTATTTACAAATTTTTCTGAACTAATAGAGATTAGGCTATTCATAATTACTTTAATTAATCAAATATAAAACATTTTAGCATAAATATTTTATGATGTCAAAAAACCGTATAAGTTCATCCTAAATTGCAGTTTGTTAATATCAATATTACCATAAAGACATAAATCTTAAAAAGGAGGTTAACTAATTAAAAAGACTAAATGAACGTTCAATTGAACGTTCATTTAGTCTTTTTAATTTTCTTTTTTATTTAATATAGAAGACTTAAATTTTCACTGCTTGTAAGGGGGTATTCTAACTACTTTTATATTTAATTTTTTTTCTTTTATATAGTTTTTTAATTTTTCAACAAAACTTTCTTGATCATATCATAAACAAATAATTTTGGGGTCATATAAGTCTAACCATTTAAGTGGATTATTGGTATCTCAAATATGTACTATATCTGATATATTAGATTTTCTTATTGCTTCCAATCTATCTTTCTCACTAAGTTTTGGTTTTTTTCACTTAAATTTTTCTACATTTTTAGATTTTGCTACTATGGTAACTAATTTATCTCAGTAGCGTTTAGCTTGTTCTAAATAAAATTTATGTCAAAGGTGAAGTTTATCAAAAGTTCAAAAGCTAAGTACATAATCTTGATTATTTTTTATATAGTTTAGATCTTTTTCTATTTCTTTTTTAAGGGAATCAATATCATCAAATTTAACGTTTTCTCTTATCTTATAAAAAATTATTATACTTATTTTTTTTCCATATAAATTTCATTTATAATCAATAAAATGAGCCTCAAAAATATTGTTTCACAAAAAAACTCATGCTCACATATAAACCTTATCATCTATAATTCAGTTTATTCTATAAGTTCATGTTTCTATAGATATATCAGATTTAAGTTTTAGATTTGCTGTAGGAAATCCTATACTTTTTCATACTTGATTTCATTTAACTACATTTCAATGTATTTTTGAATAAAATATGTTTTTTTTGTTTCTCATGATTGTTAATATGATTTATTATGAATAATAGTTATAAAATCTAGTTTAGTCTATAAAAGTAATACATAACTACTTATTAAATAGATCTAGTTAGGTTTCAAGTATTTCATCTATCCTATTGTTAGCCAATTTAATACTTTTTAATAAAGCTTTTGTGAGTTTGGTATTTCAATGAGCATAGAAAACTGGCATCAAATAATCAGAGGTTTCTTCAATTTTTTTTCTTCTATTTTCTATATTCCAACTACACATCGTTGATAAATTATCTAGTCTATCCCCTGCTTTTATTAACAGTGCTATTTTATTAAGTACATCTCAGTTGACTAATGCAATTTTTTTTAGTCAAGAATAATATTCTTGATTTCTTAGTTGCTTATTTCAACCAAATTGTATCAAAGGTTTTTTGCTTATTTTTGAAACTATTAAGGATGAATTTAATCAAAATTTTTCTAATAACTCTTGAGAGGAAGTATCAGTATCTTCAATAGTATCATGTAATAAGGCAGATGTAATTAAATCACAAGTATATTCATTTGGGATATCACTATCAAGTTCATTAAAACAATTAAATAAAGTTCTTTTTAGATGATTTATATATTTTTCTCAACAATCTCTATACTGCCCCGCGTGTTTTTTTCTAGCAAAATTTAATGCTTCATTAAAAACTCTCTTGATTTCATCTCTTTCACTAGAACTATTTGATGAAATTGAGCTTAGAATATCATAATCTGAGTGATTTATATAATTACAAGATGACATAAATAAATAGTGTAATTTAATTTTAAATAAGCAATAATATATGTTTCATAGCAAAAGTCAAGTCAAAATAATGAAATATATATTACTTATTAAAATATAAAAAGTAATAATCTAAAAATTGTATTAAAAAATTTTATATGATAAAATATAATTACATTTAAATATTTGAAAGCAGTATGATATATTTTTTAACATTTTTAGCAATATTATTTTTAAGTTTTATTATTAAGCTACTTGTGATAAAACAAAATATAATAAAATTAGAAAATGAAATAATTATTGCATTTGAAGCAAGAACTAATGTTATTCCCGCAGTTTTTGATGTAACTAAAAGTAGTTTTTCTAAACACAGTGAAGTTTTTGAAGAAATATTAAAATATAGAGATAAGAGTTTATACAAATATAGTTCAAACATAAAAAGAAACTACGATGAAAATGATTTTATAAAAATAATACACTTAGAACAGTTTATTCATCATGAACTAAATTTTATATTCAAAGTGGCAGAAAAACATCCAAAATTATCAAAAAAATGAAAATTTATATACCTAAGAGAATTACTTATAAATAGAAGTTATGAGATATCTAAATTGTTTGAGATATATAAAACAAAAGTAGTAATTTTTAATTATTTAATAGATATAAAAAAATTAACAATTATATGAGCACTATTTCCTATATCTAAAAAATTAGTAGTATAAAAAATCCCTAAAAGGGATTTTTTATACTTTAAATATTGTCTTTTTTTCTAGATAGGACTATTAAAGCTGAAATTATAAATGATAAAAGTAAAAATAGTAATATTTCTGTTGGTCATGTAGTTGGTAAATCTTTTTTATCTTTTGAAACCGCTTCTATGAGTTTGACTTCTGATTTATCCATATCTTTTCAACCTAAAGCTTTTGTTGGTTTAGAATCATCATTACTTTCTTTTTTTGGCTCAGGGTCTAGTGTTGAACTGTCATTATTATTTTGTTTTTCTTCCTCTGGAGCTGATTTTAAAGGTGTATCAAGGCTATCATCCTCTTCGTTTTTGATAGGGAACTCGTTTGGAGTTTCAAAGTTTGCTATACCATCTACTCAAGCTTTTATTTTTTCTGATTTGTCTCACTCAATACTAACAACAGTAGCAGAATATTTTTGTTGTTTATTAAGATCATTTGATAAATGTATTTCTAAAATATTAGCATCAATCTCATATTTTAAAGTCTCGACACTTTCCAAATCATCATTTAAGTTAACTATATTAACAATAGGTTCTTGATCACTTTTTAAGTTAACATTAAAGGATATATTAATTTGTTTTGCATTTATAACATCAATAGTTCATATTTTTAAATCTCATACTTCTCAAGATGTAGAAAAAGAAACTTCTTGTGAATACTCAGAATCATTTGATAAAGAGTCATAAGATTTTACTGCTATATAATATTTTGTGCTTGGAGTAAGATTCTCAATTACAGCTTTATTTCATTCATCTGATATTATTTCAAGTTCATTTTCATAAGCTCCGGTTCATGCTGGTTTAGTTCAGTATGAAATAGCATAAAGTTCTCAGCCATCAACAGCATCCCAAGATATTTCTAGCTTATCTTCAAAAGCTTTATCCAAAACAACATTTTTAGGTGCATCAAGAGCAAATGCTACGCTAGTAAAAAACAAAGCTCAAAATAGGAATATAGTTTTAAATAGTTTCATAGTGTTATATTTTAATAAAATAAATTTGAAGAGTTACTTTTTTTAAATACTATTATGGATATAATAACAAAAAATATTTTTTTACAAAATTTAAATTTATGAAAAAAGAAAAAATGGCATTCACTCTTTTAGAAATAATGATAGTGATAGCTATTGTTGGGATTATAATAATTTGAGCTACAAGTTTTAGTTTCAATTCTCTTTCTGATAGACAAAGGGTAAACTGATTTTTTTATAAAATAAAAAATAATATAGAAACTATCAAAAATAATGTTTTGATATGAAGAGAAGTAAAAGATAATGGAAACAATATTGTATCCAATAAATGGCAAATAGATTTTAACAATTCAGGAGATGGTTTTATAAAAACCTATTATTATAACTCTTCTAATTCCAAAATAAATTATCCTAAATATGATATAATACCTGATAAATCATATGCCATAATAATAAAAAATGATTGAGCTAAAATAGATGATATCGCTTCTATATTAATACAATGAAAAAATTTAACTTTAACCTGAGCATGAGTCAATTGAAATGATAAAGTTTTAGAGGTTTTAGTAAAATACAAAAATCAAGAAAAAATTTTTACTATAAATGCGATTTCTTGAGTTATAGAAGAAAAATAATTTAAAATATTTAATTAAGTTAATTAAAAAATGAAATATGACCAAGATACATCTTCAAAACAAAAAGAAAAAAACTTAAAAATACAAAAATCAAAACATGGAAGAAAAAAAAGATATATACTAGTGCTATTTACATTTATAATATTTATATCAATATATTTATTAATTGATTCAAATACAAGTTTTGATGAAAAAAATAAATCTAGTATAGTGTCAGAAAAACTAGGCAGTAAAAATAAACAAAAGCAAGAAAAAAAAGATGAAATTAAAAACAAAGATGCTATTACAACTACCAAAATAGAAAAAAAATCAAACAATATTGCTGATTTTAAAAAAAAGGTGATTTCTAAATGATTGATAATAAAGTGAGATATTCATTTGAAAAATGATGACTATTTGTTTGCTTTACAAAAATTTTCAAAGGCTAATAAACAAACTCCTAATAACCCAAAAGTGATATCAAAAATAGCTGACACTTATTTTTTAATGAAAAACTATAAGTCAGCCTACAATTATTATTCAAAAATAGATAATAGAGAATATTTAGATGAAAATAAAATAGTTCTTAGTTTATTATATAAAACAAAAATAGAGGATTATAATTTTGAAAGAAATTGAAGTGGAAAACTATTAAACCCATGAACTGTTATAAAAATAAAAGAACTAAAACAAGAGATAAAAAAAATAAAGCTAAGTAGGGATAACGATTTTTATTACCAAAACTCGCTTGAATGTTTAATAAATGTTCAAATTTGTAGTTCTAGTTTTGAAAAATATTTTAAAAATGATGAGTATTTGTGAGAAAATGATAATCTTGAAAAAATTAGATATGCTATGGATAGTTATCAAAGCTTAAAGATAAACAAAGGTTATTACAAAAATACTCTTTTAATATGAGCTTTGTTTGAAAATAAAAACTACCCTATCACTATAGTATTATCTAATTATTTACTAAATAGTAAGAAAAACTACAAACCTATATTAAAAATATTAGCTCAAAGTTATTTTGAATTAAATAAACTAAAACAAGCAAATAAATTTTTAGTAGAATATGTAAAAATAGACTCTAAAAGTTCTGATGTTTATTATATGATTTGAGTTATAGCACAAAAAAATCATGATTATATAAAAAGTAATATATTTTTAAATCTAGCTATAGAGCAAAAATATGAAAACCTTGAAAACATATATAGACTACAGCTCTACAATTATTTGGTTCTTGGGGAAAGTAAAAAAATATCTAGCACTTTTGATAAAATAATTGCTCTAAAACAAAAACCAGACTCAAATGATTTATTGCTTGCGACATATTATAGTATAATAAATAATCATTTGGAGAAAGCTAGTATATTAACTGATAAATGATTAAAATTATACCCTCAAAAAGAGGATTTTTACTGATTCAAAGCTTGGCTTAAAATAGAAAATGGTGAGTTGGAAGAAGCAACTAAGCTTTTAAATAAAGCTAAAGAAATAAATAGCAGAAATGCTTTGCTTATATTAAATTTAGCAAGAATTTCTAAAATAAAGTATGAAAAAAATAAAAATAATTTTGATAAAGCTAAGGCAAGGTTTTTATTTCAAAAAGCTATAGAACTTGATTCTGCTGAGATAGGAGAACTAGCTAAAGAATTTTTGAAAGAGTTGTAGTGTATTTTTTAACATTCAAAAAAAGAAAAAACTAAATTATATTTTCCTAAAACTATCAATTTCTGCATCTCATTTTAGTATTGATATAATATCTGGGATACTTGTTATAATTCATTTTCAAAAATAATATAAAACTTCAGTTATTGTTACAAATGAACTCGCTATTCAAAGACTAGCTCACATAATATGTTGTGATATATTATTGGGGTTTTTAGCTATTTGTAATAACTTTTGAGGAAATATTTTTTTTACTATTTTTGGGTCATCATATAAATTTATGCTCGTATTTTCTAGAATATTTCGCAACTGTAATATTTCTTGTTTGCTAGATTTTTCTATAAGTTTTCTTGCTGAGTTCAAAATAAACAATAATTTATTTAGATTTTCATCATTAAAATCATACTTTATATTATTTGTATCGTTATTTTGTTGTTCTAAATAAATTTCATTTTTTAAATCTTTAAGTGATAAATGTGTTTTATATATTAGTTTTTTAGCCAGTTTTTCTCATATAGAGAAATCTTTTGAAATTTCTAAGCTTAGTCTTTCAAGTAACTCTTTTTCTTTTAGCACTCAAGGATTTTGTGAAAATTTTTCTTTCATTTATTTTAAACTAGATTTTAAATTATTTAATATACTTAAAGCTTCAATTGGAGTAATACTGTCTATATCTATTTGTTTTAATTTTTTTTCCACAATAGAATCTTTTTCTATTTGCTTAAAAATTATTTTTTCCTCCACTTGTGGGTTTAAATCTCAAATAGAAAGTTGAGCATTTGATATACTTGCGTTTTCTAAGACTTTAAGCATTTTTTGAGCTTCCAATAGTATGGAATTATTTATTCATGCAAGTTTTGCAACTTCTAAACCAAATGATTTTTTTATTCCTCAGGCTATAATTTTTCTAAGAAAAACTAATCCTGAATCATTTTCTCAAACAGCTACAGAAAAATTTTTTACTGCTTTTAAATTTTTTGACTCATCTATAAGTTCATGGTAATGTGTGGCAAAAAGAGTTTTTGCTTTTATTTTATCATGATTTTCTTTAAGTATGGCCCAAGCTAAACTCATTCAATCAAATGTAGATGTTCCTCTACCTACTTCATCAATTATGACAAAAGAATTTTTACTAGAATTACTAAGTATATATGCTACTTCTTGCATTTCAACCATAAAAGTTGACTGTCAAAAATATAGATTATCACTAGCTCAAACTCTTGAAAAGATTTTATCTGTAAGTGGTATGGTAGCCTGTTTGGCTGGAACGAATCCTCCAAGATGGGCCATCAAAATTATAAGTGCATTTTGTCTTAAAAAAGTAGATTTTCATCACATATTTGGTCAAGTAATTATATGTATGAATTCATTTTTATTTAAATCTAAATCATTAGATATAAAATTTTTTTCTATTTTTTCTATAACAGGATGTCTTCAAGATTTTATGTTTAGTTCATAATTTTTTACTAATTTTGGTCTAGAATAATTATTAGCATAAGCTAGGTTTGACATGCAAACCTCAAAATCTAAAAAAGAGATTTTGCTTGATATATCTTTTATTTGATTATATCAATCTAAAATTTCGGCTCTTACTCCTTGAAATATCTCATATTCTCTTGAGCTTAGAAAATTTTCTGCTTTTTTATATTTTTCTTCAAAGTCTTTTAATTCAACTGTTATATATCTTGAAGCATTGACTAGAGTTTGGGTTTGAGAAAACTCATTTGTTATTTTTGAACTACTTAGTTTGGGAACTTCTATGAAATAACCTGAAATATTTGTATATTTTATTTTTAGATTAGTTATTCAAGTTTTTTGTATTAATTTTTTTTGGTAATTTCAAAGCCAGTCTTTTGAGTTATTCAAAATATTTCTATATTCATCAACCTTAGAATCATAAGAGTCTTTTATTATATTTCATCAAGTCAGAGCTATATCAGGTTCATCTTTTATAGCTTTATCAATTAAATCAATTATGTTTTTTATCCTTTTCAAAGTTTTAAATGGGTTAAGTTTTTACTAAAAGTATAACTAAAATTTAGCTAAAATCAAAAAAATAAAAATGTAATATTTAAAAAATCATACGCTACTTTACAAAACTTTATATTTATGGAAATAATTGATATTAAAAAAATTACTTCATTATTGGATGAAATTATACAAAAATTTGTAAAATATTTAAACTGTGTTATAATGAAAGTGAAGTTAATAATTTTATTATTTTAATTTATTTAAATATTATGGGAGGAGAATTATTAAAAAAAGACCTAGATTCTAGTTCAACAAGTTTAGATTGATGATCTTCTATAGAGGGTTCAACTAATAACTCAAAAAAGAGGCTAACAACACTTTTAGCAGCAGTAGCTTTTTCTACAGCTTCTATTACTTGAGAAGCTTTGGCTTGAGAAAAAAATAGTTGAAATTATGATAATGGTTTTAAGTGAGAAGTTGTTGTTTCTAATAATGAATATGTCACACCAAAAGAAATACCAAATGATATAAAAAAAGCACTTCTAGATTTTAAATGGGATGATAGAAATTGAGATCAACTTGAAGAATATGAAAAGTTTGAAAGACTTTTTGCTACTGTCAATGATTTTAGTAGATATGAGTTTCTTGATGAGATGGAAATCATTATTAATTATGATAAACATTTGTCTTCTTTTGAAGAGGTACAAAAATATATTTATTCTCGTTGATATCCAACTAATAATCATGAGTTAATTACTCTTTGGGCTAAATTATGAATGTATGTTTAATAATTCTTAGATTTTATTAAGTCTAATATAAGTTTTACAATTTTATCTTTATTTTTTATAAGTTCATTTCTATCATTAGATAATTCTTTTATTTTTTCTAATCAAATGTTCTTCACTTTTTTATAAAGTTCTTCTATTTTGCTTTCTTTTCATTCTATAATTTGTCTTATACATCTTAATATAGTTTTAATATCTAATGAAAAATTAAAATCATCAGTTCATTTTAAATTTTCAAAATTTTGTATTTTATTAGAAGATATATGTCAAAGTAAATCTCATTTTTCGGTTTCATTAAATATAGAATTTCTTATTATTTCTTTTTTTAGATTTTCTTCAATCTTTTTAAGTTTAACTTTAACTCCTCCTCATGATTTACTAGTCATAAAAGCTTCTCAATTTGCTATAACTAAACTTTTATTAAGCTCTTTAGGAAAATTTCCTATATACTCATCATTTAATTCATACTCTACACCTTTATAATTAATAACAGGATTTCAATTCTCACTCATCTCAGCATAAAATATTTTTCAAAATTTATCAGAA
>CAWUJK010000003.1:0-67336 GCA_963922865.1 uncultured bacterium
CAACAAAAAAACCAGTAGCCCAAAAAAGCCCAACAAGAAAAACAAGAATTAGCACTAAAAAAACACAAAGTTAAAAATACTAACTAACATAAAAAAATGAAAGTTTTAATATTTTGAGATGTTTATTGAAGAATATGAAGAAGAGCATTAAAAAAAGAACTACCCAAATTAAAAAATCAATACAAACCTGATTTTATAATTGCAAATATTGAAAACATAACATCTTGAAGAGGACCTATAGAAAAACATGTTTTGGAAATAGAAAATTTATGAGTTGATGTTATGACCTCTTGAGATCATATATTTGATAATTTTAAAGATGTGCAAGAATATTTGTGAAAAAAAGACTCTAAACTGATAAGGGCAGCTAATTTTTACCATGATAATGAACTTGAATGATTTTGATATAAACTTTTAGAAAAAAACAATAAAAAGCTTTTGGTAATTCATCTTTTAGCAGAAACCTTTATGAACCATAAAGTTTTTAACCCTTTCATTAAGGCTGAACAAATATTAAAAAAATACGATAATAAAAAACTAGATTGAGTTATTATTGATTTCCATAAAGAAACTACTTCAGAAGGATATTGAATGGCATTTCATTTGGATTCTAAAATCAGTTTTTTGTATTGAACCCATACACATGTTCAAACTAATGATGACTTGATCCTTGAATGATGAACTTGAATTATTTCTGATATTTGAATGAATTGACCTCTTTATTGAGTAATTTGAGCTAGCTATGATTCTGTTAAAAATAGATTCTTAACCTGAGTATGAAAATGAAAAATACAACAGTGTTTAGATAAAAATTATATCATAAGTTGAGTATTTGTTGAGATTGGAGAAAATATGAACTGTGTTGATATAGAAAAAATTAGAGTTAAATGAATTTTATAAAAAATAACCATTAGTAAAAAATAAAATAATGAAAAAAAGCTTTTTATTACTTGTAATATTTTTGATATTTGTATTTTCAAGTATTACATTTTATATGATTATAAATTATTTAGATCCTTATAGTAATAAAATACTTGCTATAAGCTTTGTTAGTTTCACTTTCATTTTATCTATTGCTTCCTGAGTTTGTTTGTTCTTATTTTTTATAAAAAAGATTCATTATAGAGGATTAGTTGATATTTTTCATATTAAATCTAGTTTTAGGCAAGGACTTCTTATAGCAATTTTTTTTGCTTGAATTATCTTTTTTAAGATAATAGAAGCACCTATTATTATTTTATCATTTTTATTGATTTTGATATTAATATTTATGGAACTCTTTATACAAAATTTAGATTATTAATTTTTGGCTATTGTTTAAAAAAATATT
This sequence comes from uncultured bacterium, assembly GCA_963922865.1. Taxonomy (GTDB): domain Bacteria; phylum Patescibacteriota; class Gracilibacteria; order BD1-5; family UBA6164; genus CAWUJK01. The sequence continues at coordinate 1,331 of CAWUJK010000003.1, forward strand.
TACATCTTTTTTGCTTATTATTTTTATCTTAACTTTTGTTAGAGCTACTTTTGCTTTATCTAGAAAAGAAAAATGAATAGTGCTTGAAAAATTTAAAAAAATTCAAGAAGAATTTATATTTAAAAATAATCCAGATATAAATTCCTTAGATGCTTTGAATCTTTTTAAAGCTAATAATAAAATTAATATATATGAAAATGTTTTAAGAAATGTTTGAGATAAGAAAAAAACATTACAAGAAGAAAATTTAAAAATAGCAGAAAAAATAGATGATTTACAATTTCAACTGAAGAAATTAGAGAAAGATATAAAAATTTTAGAACAAGAAACCAAAAAAATAAATTCAAATATAGTGAAAGTTACTGTTGAAATAACTCAAAATAGAAATAAAATAGATGATGTTAGAAACCAAATAGAGAAAAATTCTCAAACCCTTAGGGATTATATATCCTACATTTACAAAAAGTGAAATTTATTTTTAGAAGATAAAAAACTTGATAACTTTAAGGCAGTTATTTTATCTTGAGAAAATTTAGATTCTGTTATAAATGATATATATTTTAAAGAACTTTTAGCAGTAGCATGAAAAAAACTAATAGAAAAAAATAGAAAACTTGTTTTTGAATTATATATTGAAAAGAAAAATCTCGAGCAAGAAACCATAGCTTTGAAAAAACTTAAAAAGAATTTCGTAGTAAAAAAGAAAATATTAAATGATAAAAAAGAATTTAAAAAGAAAATACTGGAAATATCAAAAGGAAAAGACCTACTTTACAAAAAATATATAAAGCAAAAAGTTGATGTTGAAAAATCATTGAGAATAAAAGCTTTTTCCGAAAGAGTTAAATTTTATAATACTTCTAAAAAACTATTACATAAATCAGGTTGTAAATTTATTGATGTATCTAAAAATACTCCTAAAGTTAGAACTTTATCAGATAAATGTTATAATCTAAACAAAATAATATCTTTGGAAGCAAGACTTGAAGAAAATAAATCAAAAAACTCTAACAAAAAGACTTACAACATATTTTCTTGGCCAGTTTTCCCAAAACAGTGAATATCTTCTTATTTTCATGATGTTGAATACAAAAAAGAGTTTGGTTCTGAGCACAAGTGAGTAGACTTAATAGTTCCACAATGAACTAATATAGTAGCACCTAGTGATGCTTATGTAATACATCTAAAAGCACCTGTTGATGACTCTTATTCATATATAGCACTTAAACACTCTGATTGAGATGTAACTATTTATTGACATGTAAGTGAAATTTTTGTTGATAAATATGATTATATAAAAGCTTGAGAAGTTTTTGCTAAGACATGATGAACATTTTGAACATTTTGAGCATGATATATTACAACTTGAGCTCATTTACATTTTGAAGTTTTGAAAAATAAAATAAATGTTGACCCTTTGAAATATATGGATTTAAGTTATCTTAACTTTAAAGATTTACCCGAATACTATAAACTGGACTTTTTAATAGATTATAGAAATAGAACTTGAAACGAATATACAAAAAAGCGAGATTTTACTTGAAAAATATTTAGTCTAGACTGAGCAAGTGAGATAGAAAGGCAAAGATCCCTTTTGGAAAAATATGCAAGGAGTGATTTTGCTGATTGGAATATGTGGGTTGAAGAATCTCTTAGATGGAATGTAGATCCTACATTTATGATGTGTATTTGATTAGCTGAAAGTTGACTTTGAAGAAATTTAAAAACTTCGTATAATGTATGAAATGTATGAAATGTTGACTCTGGTTGAACTTGGACTATGAGTTCTCCTAGACAATGAATATGGTGGATGTGACATACATTAAATAATAAATACCTGAGAAACTATAATAAAATATCTAGGTTAAGTTGATACTGAAGAAGATGAAATGATCCTATATACGCATCTGATCCTATACATTGGCATAGAAATGTAGTTAAATGTATGTCAACTATTAAAGGGCAATATATACCAGATGACTATAACTTTAGAACATATTAAACTTATTAAATAATAAAATAAAAATGAAAAAAATAGTTAGTTATAAAGATATCTTTTCTAAATATAAAAAAAGTGATAAAAAAGCATTTCATTGGCTTTTTTCCACAATATTAAATTTCGTTATTCCTATTGCTTTTTGATATTATTTTTTTGATAAATCTATAATTTTACTTGTTTTATCTATATTATTTGCTTCTTTTGCTTTGGTTAAACTTTTTACCATTCAACACGACTGTGGACATTATTCATTTTTTAAAACCAAAAAATATAATGAATATTGTTGAAAAATAATTAGTTTATTTACATTAACTCCATATTCATACTGGAAACATCATCATAATAAGCACCATAGCCTTTTGTGAAATCTAGACTCTAGATGAGAAGATTGATTTGTTTGGGGTTATTATTGGACTTTGACAGTTGAAGAGTATAAAAAACTAAGTTTAGTAAATAAAATTTTATATATACTATATCATTATCCACTTTTTTTGGTATTTGTACTACCTATACTAAATTTTTTAATAGCCAATCGTATACCTTTTTGATGAAATAAAAATAGAAAAGATGCGCTTAGTATAATCTATAATACTATTTTTTGTTTTGTTTTTTATTTATCGGTTTATTTTTTAGTTTGAAATGAAGTTTTTTGGTATTTTATAGTGCCTATACTTTGTTGTTCTGCTATAATATGATGATGGCTATTTTTTGTTCAACATAACCATGAAGATGCTTATTGGGAGAGAAGTGAAAATTATAACTTTAATAAAGCTTCTTTAGAATGAAGTTCTTATTATGTTTTACCTAAATGGCTACATTATATGACTTGAAATATTTCTTATCATCATATACATCACTATTCTGCCATGATACCAAGCTACAGTTTAGCAAAAGTTTACGAGCAATACGATTGCTTTAGATCAAAATGAATTACTATAAGTGATAGCTTTTCATATGTAAACCTTTGCTTATGGGATGAAAATAAAAATAAACTAGTATCTTTGAAACATTTTAGATATGTAACTTTGCTTTTATATACTTTTTTCTTATTTTTGTCTTTTAGTGCTTGATATTTAGATTTAAATATTTTTATACCTATAGTAGTCGCAATACTTATATTTGTATCATCTTTTCCGTTTATTTTTAAAAAAGAATCCTTGAAACCAACTTTTCTTTTATGGTTTACATGAGCTAATTTTCTATATTTTTATTTTATATGAAACAATATCATGGATTTAGGTTATATTTATTATTTTTATACCATAGCTTTTACTTTGCTTTTCTTATTTTTTTATTTTTATAATATAATTTTGAAAAATATATATTCTAGTGTAGAAAAACTTAAGTATATAAAAAAAATTTTTTAAGCTCTTTTAAGATTTTATAAAAAATATGTAGAATATATTTAAATAAAATAAATTAAAAGAGTTAATCATGCTTTCAGTAATAAATTTACTATTTTGCAAAAAATTTGTCTTTATGCTAACATTGATATTAGAAAACTTACTGCAATTTAGGGGGTGAACTTATACAAATTTTTGCACAAAAAAAATATATATGTTAAAATATAATGGTAATTTACTCTTATATTTTTTTTATGAGAAAACTTATTTATTTACTTTTGTTTATTAATTTTAGCCAAACTTACGCTGTAGGCAGTTCAAAACAATTGGAAAAAACAAACGAAAACTCCAATTTTATACTAAACTTTTTTAGCGCAGAAATGTTTATAAATTTAGCTTTTGCTATTATTGTTGTTGTGCTAACATTTGCAATTATAAAGATAGTTGATATTAAAATAGCTAGTTTTATTGAGTCCTCTTGAAACTGAGAAAACAGGGAAGAATTATCTTGAGTTTTAAGAAGAACAGCACATATATCTATTTTAGCAGTATGATTTTCTATTACTCTTTGAATACTTTGAGTTGACATGTGAATATTTATGTGATGACTGTGATTTTGACTATGATTTACTCTAAAAATATTTTTATCAAATTTTATAGCTTGAGTTATAATGGTAACACAATGAAGCTACCATAATGGAGACTTAATAGAAATAGATTGAAAATCATGAAGTATCAGGAAAATTAATGCTCTTTTTACAGAAGTAGAACAATTTGATTGAATAATATTTTTTGTTCCAAATGTAAAATTTCTTGAAAATAATGTTGAAAATTATCATAGAAACGCAACTAGGAGGATAGAAATAGAAGTTTGAGTTGATTATGATACAGATATAGTTAAATCTAAAAAGGTTATTTTTCAAGTTTTACAAAATTTTCCACAAATATTAAAATCACCAGATCCTGAAATATTTATCACAAAATTTGATAGTAGTTCAATTAATCTAAGTATAAGGTTTTGGATAGATAGTAAAAATTGAAATTACTTTGTCACCAAATCCAATGTTACTGAAACTATAAATCTAGCTTTCAAGCAAGCTGGTATAACTATCCCTTTCCCTCAAGTAACACTTAGCAATAGGAACGATTTTTCGGTAAAACATAGCTAATATTATCATATATATTTTTTAAAAAACATATAAATAACATAATTTTTATAGTAAAATATATTTGATTTTTATAGTAAATACTCTATAATTTTTATAGAGTATTTTTGTTTATTTTAAAGTATAATATATAAATATGAATTTTGACAAAATTGTTAATAAAATGTTGAAAAAATGATGAAAAGTCCTTTTTAAGGAAGATATTTTTGATATAATAGATCCAGAAAAAAAAATTAAATACCAAAGCAAAGTAGATAAAATAATATATAGGCTTAAAGCTTTATGAATAATAATTAATCTTAAAGCTTGAGTTTATATTGTTCCTGATATAGATGATAAAAATATCAATAAAGTAGACTTAATAGATAAATATTATCTTAAACTTTTAAAAAAATATATAACTTTTTATGTTTGAAGTTCGTATTATATCTCTTGAAATAAATCTTTGGAGATACATAATAAGAACTTTAGTGTTGCAAATAAAATATTTATTATAAATAGAGATCTTAATAAAAAACTCAAATTTTTAAATTATGAGATTATTTTTAAAACGATTTCTTGTAAAAAAAATAATAAAACTATAAATTTATATTCTAAGTTTTCTAAATTTGTGGATAAAAAAACTATATATTCCATAGATTTTAAGGTTTCTTGCTTAGAATTATCTTTAGTTGAGTCTGCTATTATTTGTGATAGTGATAATCCTTTTAATATATCTCTTATCACTAACACTATTAAAAAATATAATAAAGTATTTGATAAAGATGTATTTTATTTTATTTGAAATTACAAATATATAATGGCATTTAATAGACTTAAAGAGTTGTCAAAAAATGTGGATAAAGATTTATATAATATATTTTTAGATATAATCAAAAAAAACTGATGACTTTTTATATGAGAAGGTTTAAGATGAATTTAATTTTTATATTAATTTTTTAACTAAGTATAAAAATGTATTTAGTTTCTTTATTTTTGGAAACAGCTTCATATATTTTTCTGATTTATTCGTATTGTATTTTTTTGTTTATATTAATTTTAGGATCAATAATTACGCAAAATCTCTTTCTAGAAAGAGATTTTGCGTAAAAAGGTGATGAATAAACTTATTTTAAGATTTTCTTCTCTTAGCTATAGTTATGAAGAATAATCAAGCAATAAGAGATATTATTAGCATTAATATTACTTCTGTTGGTCATGTTTGTATCTTTGTTGCTTGTGATAAATCTCAAACTATTATTTCTCATGAGTTTGTTTGTGTCTTAGCCTTTACTGCAAAATATTGATATTTTACTTTTTCACCAGTTATTTCAACTTCAAATTTAGGATTATCTACATTTTTCAGAAACTCAAACTTTCCAGTATCTTTGTTTTTCTTAAATATATCGTAGCTTTTTGCATCATCAACTTTATCCCATGTTAATATAGATTTACTTTTGAGCTTTACCAGTTTGAGTCATTTTATTTCTAGATTTGGTAATTCTGGCTTTATTTCTTCTTTTGGTTCTTCATTTTTTACTTCAACTCAAGTACTTGTCTCTTCTAAAGCTGAGTTTACCTCTACTAGAAAAACATTTATTTTTGCTACTTCTTTTTCAGTAACTGTATGACCTAGCGTATCTACCATTACAACATCCATAGAAAATTCTCTTTCTTCGCTTGGTGTTTTAAAAATTCAACTATATTTTCACTCTTCTGTTTCCTCTAAATTTATTACTCAGTCATTGAATAGTAGTTTTACTGATTTTAGTCATATATTTGCAAATACTACTACTTCTACTTCAGTATTTTCTTCAACTCTTCAATCTTGAGATATAGGTGATAGCTTTATACTTTTAAATTTTGGTTTGTTATCATCTATATTTATTATAACCTCACTAGATTCTCCAATTATATTTTCATCAGCATCTAAAGTGAATGCTTTAATAACATTATTTCATGTTATTAGTCATTCTATTTGTTTTTCAAATATTCAATCAGAGTTTGATGTAGTTGAAAATTCTTGTTTATTATTTATTTTAATTTTTACTTGATGGTTTTTCTTTGTAGCTCATGATACTTTTAGTTCACTTCTTGGCAATGTTGTATTTGATTCTGGACTTAGTATTTCTATTTCTACTGTTTTGTTTCATGTTTCAGTTTTTGTTATATTTATTTCTCATTTTCAAGTTATATTTTCATAATCATTTGCATCATATATACTTATACTTTGTTCTCATGATGTATTAAATTTAACTCAATTTTCAAATTTTTTTACTCATCAATCTGATAACTTAAAACTATAACCATCATTGTTTGATAACTCTTCTGGTATCTCTATAGAATCATCAGTTTCTGAAAAACCAAAAACATTACCTGTATAATCTGTTACTATTTCATCATTTTTATCTAATGCTGTTATAGTTAAATCTAATGCCTCTCAAACTCAAGTTACTTTTTTGTTAAACTCTACTTTAAAATTATCTACAGTTCAAGCAAAGGCGTAACTTAAATTGGAAGTAATTAACAAAACTAGAAGAATTTTTAACAATTTTTTCATAATTATTTTAAATAATGTTTTAATATACACTATAATATTATAGTTTTTGACAAAAAATGCTAATTATTTTACAAAAAATAGATTTACATTTTTGTATTTTATGTTATAGGAGAATTATATTTATATTTTTTTCATAATCTTTTCTTATGGAACTTATAAATGTTTGATATCATTTTATACTTTTTAAAATTATATTTTTATGCTTTTCATCAATTTCACTAAGTAAATCATCTATTACTAAAATAGGCTTTTGTTTTAAAAATTGTTCTATAAAACTTATTTCTAAAAGCTTCATTCATATAATTACTGATTTTACTTCTCATCTACTGGCAAATTCCACTAAAGATATTTTGTTTACATATATTTCAAAATCATCATTGTGTGGTCACATGCTTGTTGATCAAATGATTATATCTTTTTTTAAATTTTTTTCTAAATTTTCTAATATTTGTTTTTGTATATATTCTATTTTTTCTTTTTTATTAAGCTTTTTATTGTTTAATATTTTTGTTTTATACTCAAAATTAATACTTGAAATTTTATTTTCGAAATAAACATCAAAAGTTGATATGTTTTCTTTGAAAAAATTTGTTATTCATATTCTATAATTGTATATTATGCTAGCTTGTTTTACAAATTGTTTATCCCAAAATTCTAACTCTGTTTTTTGAGAATTTCATTCTCTTATATTTTTCAAAATCTTATTTCTTGAGCTAAGTATTTTTTTGTATTTGCTTAATATTTCTTTATAATTTTCAAATACTCTTATTAAAATATCATCTAAAAAGTCCCTTCTTAAATTAGGAGATAAATACATTATATTCATCATTATAGGAGAGAAAAATACTATTTTTTCTATTTTTGAGAATAATTTTTTTTTAGCTACTTTTTTCCAGTTGTATTTATATATCTTTTTTTTACTTGTTTTTTCGTATGATAGGCTGATATTGTTTCATAATATATCCTCTATTTCTATATACAATACTTCTTTGTTAAATTTTACTAAGTTATCAAAATCTATTTTTGATATGTTGGACAAATGCAGTAGAGATATCGCTTCTAGTATATTTGTTTTTCATTTACCATTTTCTCATATTATTGCATTTATTTTTTCATCAAAAAAAAACTGTGAATCATCAAAATTTCTAAAATTTTTTAATTTTAGTTTTTTTATCATTACTTCATTATATTAGATATAGCAATTTGATCAGCAATAATTTGTTGTTCACTACAGTTTAGTAATTGCTGTCTTGATATTTCTTTTTTAGTTAATTCATCTTTTCTTGGATTATTCTCTTTTGATATAACACAATATGTTGGTTCAATATTTTTGGTATCAACTTCATTTAATAGCTCAAAATATTTTAATATCTCATTTATTTGATTTTGTGTGTTTCAATCTTTCAAAGGTATTTTACTGAGTTTTTGTGAAATTTTTTTTATTTGTTCTTGTGTTAATGTCATTTTTTATTATATTTAGTTGTAAGATTATTTTAGTTACTATATTTTTTATCTAAAAAAAATCAAGTATGAATTACAAGCAAAACATATGGAAAGCATTTTCAGATAAGAAAACAATAGATTATTTTAGGTTTAAATCATCTATTTTCGTATTTGTTGTTACCAATTTTTTATTTTTTTTAAGCTATTTTTTTTATTGAGCTAACTTTCTTTATTCATATTCAATTTTATCTATACCTTATTTATCCTTACTTTTAGCATTATCTTCATGGTTTTTATTTTTTTTCTTTATAAGATATAAGTTTCCAAATTTATCTATTATTATTCAAATTACCTCTTTTGTTTTATTTGCTATTTTTATTTTGAGTTTGTCTGCTTTTATTTTTCTTTGAAAAATTTTTTAAATTTTATAATTATGTTAAGAAAATTTTTTTTATTTTTTGTATTGTTGCTTTTGAGTTCTTGTTTCTCTTGAGCTGATGATTCAAACCAACCTTTAGTTTCTGGTTTTGATTGAGGTGATTTTACTATGAACATACCAAGTTCTTGGGAGCTACTGAAAAATACAAATACTATATTACCTAAACCAGCAAATTGAGATATAGTTTTTGATGCTGTTTCTAAAAAATTAAATGATGGGTTTTATAGAAATATGCTTGTTTTAAGACAAAATATTGATGAGGATATGTCCTCATTTGATTTTACTGTTTGAAATTATATTGCTTCTAAAAAAGAATACTTTTATACAAAACTTTTGGCTGAAAAAAATGTTATAATTGACTCTAAAAAAACCAAAATTTATCAATTTGAGGCTAGATATTCGGATTCTACACCTATATTAAAGTTTTTACAAACTTGAATTGTTTGTGAGAAAAAAGCTTTTTTAATTACTATTGCCATAGAAAAATCTAACTCAAATATGAATAGATATGAAGGTTTACTTGCTAGTTTTGTTTGTAAAAATAAAGAAATAATAAATCAGTAGTTTTATGAAAAAAATATTATTTTTATTCTCAGTATTGTTTTTGCTTTTTTCTTGTTGAGAAAAAGAGTTTAACACCAAAATTTCTAAAAAAATTAATTCTTGAGAAAGCATAAAAATATTAGCTCTTTGAGATTCCATAACTTATGGTTATAAAGTTGATAAAGATAAATCATATCCTTCTCAATTAGAAAAAAAACTAAAAGATAACAACTATGATTATAATATAAAAAATTATTGAATTAACTGAGATAGCTCAAAATGATTGCTTGATAGATTAGATGATATCTTAAAAAATAACACAGATGCTGATATAGCTATTTTAACTATTGGATGAAATGACGGATTAAGAAAAAGATCTATTTTAGAGATGAAAAAAAATATTTTGGCTATCATTGATAAGCTTGAACAAAAAGATATTGTAGTGGTTTTTTGTTGAATGAAGCTGCCTATACTTTTTGGTTGGGATTACTCCAATAGTTTTAATGATGTCTATGAAAATATATCTGATCAAAAGCAGGTTTATTTTTACCCGTATTTTCTTGAATGAATTTGACTTAGTGTAGAAAATAATATGCCAGATAATATACACCCAACAGCTAAAGGTTATACTATTATTAGTAATAATTTATATGAATTTTTAGATGAAAGTTGATTGCTTATAAAAAAATAGAATATATTTTATTTTTTATATTCTTGTCTTGCTATTTTTTGTGCTTTTTTATGATCAACAATTAAGTTTATATAATTTAATTTATTATCTATTGGGTTATGTATTGATTTTATTTCTTGATTTTTTAGTTTTGGGATATATTTTCTTATAAATTTAGCATTTTTATCAAATTTTTCTGATTGTAAACAAGGATTAAAAATTCTTAGAGGTTTTGGATCTGCTCAAACTGATGCTGACCATTGCCAGTTTCAAAAGTTTACATTTTCATCATAATCCAAAAGATATTTCCTAAAATGTTTTTCTCACAGTCTCCAATCTATCAATAAATCTTTTGTAAGAAAACTAGCAACTATCATTCGAGCTCTACCATGCATCCAATTTGTTTCTTTTAATTGTTTCATTGAAGCATCTACTACGGGATAACCTGTTTCTCAATTACACCATTTTTTAAATAATTTTAAATCATTTTTCCACTTTATATTTCTTCTTTTTTCCTGAAATTCATATTTTTTAGTGTAGGGAAAATTATAATTAATGTGTTGCCAAAATTCTCTCCATGCTAATTCAGAAATATATGAGTTTGATTTATTTATGGTTTTTAAATATATATCTCTTACTGAAAATATTCCAAATCTTAAAAAAACTGATAATTTTGATGTTCAATCTTTATCTAAATCATTTCTGAATATTTCATAGTTTTGAAAATCAAATTTTTTTAATCTTTTTTTCCCAAATTCTATTTTAAAATAGGGATGTTTATCTCATTTTATTTTTTCATCTAAAAATTTATTTATATCAAATGTATTTTCTATGCAATTAAAATTACTTGGGTGTTCTGTTTTTATTTTTTTTTCTGCTATTTTTTTCTGCCAAAGTTTATAGTATGGTGTAAAAACTTTTCTTGTTTCAATCTCTTCTGGTTCATTTAATAGATAATCATTTTCGTCATAAAAAAATATATTATTCTCTAAACAAAATTTTTCTATTTTATCATCTCTTTTTTTTCAATAATTTGAATATGTTTTATTTGTAAATACCGCTTTTATATCATATTTTTTTATTATTTTTTTTATTATTTCTTCTGGGTAATCATGATATATTATTAGGTTTCATCAAATTTTTTTAAGTTCTAAATCTAGGTTTAAAAGAGCTTCTTTTATAAAAAAAAATTTTTTGTCATCAAGCCCTAAAAAATCATCAATTATATTTTTATCAAGTATAAAAATAGGCAGTATTTTTTCACTGGACTCTATAGCTTTTATAAGTCATTTATTATCAAATGTTCTTAGGTCTTGTCTAAACCAAAATATTGTATTTTTGTACATACTTATATTTTTAAAATTTATTTTTGCTTATATTCTATTATAATTTTATTTGTATTTCATCTTTAAAATTAGAATTTACAGCATATAGAAATATTTTTCTTGAATTTAAATCTAAATTACTAATTTTACTTACTTCTTTTTTTATTATATTTTCAATGTTTTTCTTATGTTTTTCAAATACTACATTATCTTTTATTCTTAAAAAAGTTATATGAGAAGAGAAATCAAATCTATTATCTTTTATATAATTTCTATTATATTTTTTATGTAAGACATTTCTAAAACTTTCTAGATTTAAGTTTGTTTGAATTGTAAAGTATAATATGATTCTATTTCACTTTCATCTAAAGAAATAGTTAAATCAAGTAATAATTATTTTATCATCAATATCAAAATTTTTATAAACTCTTTTATATTTTTTTTATTATCTTCTTCAATGTCTTTTTCTAAATAATATAGTGTAATATGAGGAGATAGAGGATTTTGAAATGATATAGAGTTTTCTATACTATTTTCTTTAATGTATTTATAAACCTGTATAAAAATATCACAAAACAATTTAGATTTTATTTCGATTCATATGAAATGTGATGTGGTTTTCATGGGGCTTAAATTAATTTTAAATATATATAAATCTATATTGTATTTTCTTCTATTTTTTCATAAATACTTTAAGAGATATTTAGTTAAACTCCAAATAAACTATACATACATTTATTAAAAATACAAAAAATACGAGCACTATTAATTTTTACTCGTATCTTTTTTTGGGTTTTTAAGCTAAACTTTATCTAAAAAATTTATTAATTACTATATAAGAATATTAAAAAAATTGAATTTTTAGATACAATGGAGGTGCCTAGCGGAATTGAACCGCTGTAAATGGTGTTGCAGACCATTGTATAAACCACTCTACCAAGGCACCATATTTTATTATATGCACAAGAAATTATATAAACAAATAAAAAATATCAAATTTTTGTTTGACAAAAAATAAATAATATATACACTGAGTATATATTATATTAACCTCTAATAAAAATATATTATGCTAACAGATAAACAACAAATAGTTTTAGATAAGATAGTTGATTATATATCAAAATATTGAAAATCACCTACAATAGAAGAACTAACTCTAGTTTTAAATCAAAAATCTAAAAGGGGAGTAGTACAATATTTAGAATCTTTAGAAAAAAAATGATTTATAACAAGATGAAGATGATATAGATCTATAACACTTTGAAATTGAGTATGATTTCAGACTACATTAAACATACCTATTTTATGATATGCGAACGCCTGAACACCATTAGTTGATGCTAAGCAGTCAGATTATTGAGTTCTTCCAGTTTCAAAAAAAATTATTTCAGGGAGTGAGCACAACTACTTTATTTTAAAAGTTGAGTGAACAAGTATGAACAATGTTGAGATAAAATGAAAAAATATAGATAATGGAAGCTATGTTTTAGTTAAAAAAGATGAATCTAGCCCTAACTCTAGAGATACATTTTTATTTACAGTAAACTGATGAGCAACTATAAAAAAATATAAAAAAGACTGAGATAATGTTTATCTTATGCCAGAAAGTAGTGATGATTACCACAAACCAATAGTTTTATCTCAAAGTGATAATATATCTATTAATGGTAAAATCGTGGATGTTTTCAATTTTTAAATTTTCTTGAAAAAATTTGCATTAGAAAAAAAAATCGTATAATAAAGCTCAAAGCATTTGAGCAGAAAACAACTGTGAGCTCGAGGAAGAACGGATTAATCTTATTAGAACCTCGCGAAGCTGAGATACTTCGTTAAAAAGATAAAGTAGAGAAAAGCTTTAGGTGGCACCTTTCGTATATATTTAACGAACCAAAAGCACACAAATTTTGTGTGTTTTTTAATTTAATAATTAAAATTTTTTTATGCTAAGAACTCATAAATGTGATGAACTATCCAAAAAAAATATTTGAGAAAAAGTAACCCTATCAGGTTGGGTAAGTAATAGAAGAGATCATTGATGAATAATTTTTATAGACCTAAGAGATAGATATTGATTAACTCAAATCGTTTTTGATCCAGTAGATAATAAAGAAACACATAAAATAGCAGATAGCTTTAGAAGTGAATTTGTTATAAAAGCTATATGAACAGTAAGAGCAAGACCAGAATGACAGGCTAATCCAAATATGCGTACATGAGAAATAGAAATAATTATTGATAATTCAGTAGAACTTTTATCCAAATCAAAAACACCCCCATTTGAAATTGATTGACACGGTGAACTAGCTTGAGAAGAGATAAGATATAAACATAGATATATTGATTTGAGAAGACCAAAAGCGCTAGAAAACATTAAATTTAGATCAAAGTTTTTAAATCTTACAAGAAACTGGTTTTTAAATAGAGAATTTTTAGATGTACAAACACCAATATTTACAGTTAGCTCACCAGAATGAGCAAGAGATTTTGTTATACCATCTAGATTACACCCAGGTAAATTTTATGCCCTACCACAAGCACCACAGCAATATAAACAGTTATTAATGGTATGAGCAATAGATAAGTATTTTCAAATAGCACCATGTTTTAGAGATGAAGACCCTAGAGCTGATAGACACGCGTGTGAATTTTATCAAATAGATTGTGAAATGTCATTTGTGCAACAAGAAGATATTTTCAAATTAGTAGAAGATTATTTTTTTCATATAATACCAGAGCTTAGCACAAAAAAAATCATGGATAATAAGTTTTATAGCATGAGTTTTAAACAATCAATGGAAACATACGGTGTAGATAAACCAGATTTAAGATATGATATGAAACTAATAGATGTAGCATCTATTTTTGCTAAATCAACAAATGAAATATTTTCAAAAATAGCCAATGACACACAAAACAATAGAATAAAAGCATTAAAAGTTCAAAAATGAGATGAAATATTTTCTAAATCACAAATGAAAAATTTTGAGAAATATGTTAGACAATTCTGAGCACAATGACTTGGTTATTTTCAAATGACAGAAGAATGACTCAAATGACCATTAAATAAGTTTTTTTCTCAAGAAGACCTAAAAGAAATAATAAAAACAACCCAACTTGAAATTGGAGATGTAGTATTTTTTTGAGCCTGAGATAAACAAACAGTGCTCAACTATATGTGAAAATTTAGGATACATCTAGCAGAGTTAATTGACGAAATAAAATCTTGACAATTTATAGACAAGAACATGTTATCGCTTTGCTGGATAACTGATTTCCCAATGTTTGAAGAAAATGAAATAACAAAAAAAATAGATTTTTGACATAACCCTTTTTCTATGCCAAAATGATGAATCAAAGAATTTGAAAAAGAAAATTTACTAGAAATAAATTCAGTACAATACGATTTAGCATGTAATTGATTTGAGATATTATCATGATCAATTAGAAATCATGATATAGATTCTTTAGTTAAAGCTTTTGAAAAAGTAGGTAGAACAGAAGAAGAAGTTAAAGAAAAATTTTGAGCAATGTATGAAGCATTTCAATATTGAGTACCACCACACTGATGATTTGCAATATGAATGGATAGACTAATAATGATATTAAAAGATGAAGACAATATAAGAGAAATTTATGCTTTTCCTAAATCAGGAAAAGCTCAAGATGCTATGATGAACGCTCCAGCAATAATAGAAGAAAATCAATTAAAAGAATTAAGTATAGAAACAACACAAGAAAATTAAAAAAATAAGTCAAAACATTTGTTTTGACTTATTTTTTTAAAAGTTATACTATTATAATAGTAATAAAATATAATATTGCCATATTGATTTAATATATTAATTTTATTTGTTATATGAAAGAACTCATAACAAAAATCCAAAAATTATATACATTTTTTCCTTTAAATAATGTTATGTCAAAATCTTTGAAAGATTTTTTGGATGTTAAATATAATTATAATTCTAATGCTATTGAATGAACTACTCTTACAGAAAAAGAAACAAGCTTAGTTTTGAAATGAGAAACAATTCCAAGACATAGTTTGATAGAACATTTTGAAGTTATAAACCATAAAAACGCTTTTAATTTTATATTCGAGTTAACAAACTGATTCAAATATTCCCCAAAAAAATTTGGAGAAATATTTACTGAAAAAAATATATTAAAAATACATAGCTTTATTTTAACAAATATAAATAATGATTTTGCTTGAGTATATAGAAGACAAAATGTAAGAGTAGCTTTTTCTAACACTATTTTTCCAAGATATGAAAAAGTAGCTACTTTGATGAAGAGTTTTTTTAAAGAAATATTAGAAAAATATGAGAAAATTGATATAGAAAATAAATTAGATGTTTTAAAGTTTTGATATGATATACATTTAAAGTTCGTAAAAATACATCCATTTGTTGATTGAAATGGTAGAACGGCTAGATTAATAATGAATTTATGGTATTTATATTCATTAAATAATTTAAACATAATATATTTTAAAAATAGAAAAGAATACATTGAAGCTTTAGAAGATTCGCAGAAAAATATCCAAAAATATTATGATTTTATGAATAAAAACTTTTTACAATTTAAAAACGAGGAATTAAAATTAATTGAAAATAAAGAAATTTATAAATATTAAAAAAATATGATAAGAGAACTAAAAATCTGAAAAATAAAATGGATAGATTCAGTATGAGCTAACAAAACGGAGATAGAAAACATACTTACCAAATATAATGCACATGAACTTGACATAGAAGCTTGTATAGAATGAAACCAAAAAGCTAGAATAGATAGTTATCCTGAGTATTATTTTTTGATATTTCATTTTCCAAAATATAACCAAATAAAAAAAACATATTCACTCAATGAATTTAATATATTTATGGATAAAGATACATTAATAACTTTTAGAGATAATCCATGAATACATATAAATAAAATATTTGATCACTATAGTGATATCAAAATAACAACCAAAAAGAAAAACATAAAAGTAACAACATGATATATTCTTTACGAAATAACCCAAGTAATGCTTGAAAAAATGTTTAGAATAACCAAAAATATAACACTTGATATAAAAACAATTGAAACAAAAGTATTTGATTGAGATGACTCAACTAAACTAGTTAAGCAGATAATGATACAAAAAAGAAATATAATTACCCTAAAACATATGTTTAAACCTCAAGTCTCATTATTAAAACAACTAGAAACAGTAGTTAATAAAATATATGCTTGAGAAATGGAGGTTTATTTTGAAGACCTAGAAGACAAACTTGATCAAATAGTTAGCGAAATAAATATACTAGAAGAATACATAGATTCTATAGAAGATGCTTTTAAATCAATAGTTGATATAAAAACCAATTCTGTAATTAAAATACTAACATCCTTTTCAGCATTTATGCTACCTCTCACACTTATAACAAGTTTTTATGGTATGAATATTAACCTGGAACCATACAATAATATTAAAATAGTTTTATTTTTCTTAACTACAAGTTTATTTTTAATGTGAATTATATATATTTTTCTAAGAAAAAACTGAAGATTCTAACTAATAAAATAAATCATAATTTAAAAACTATTAACCTTAAAATTTTAAAACTTGCCAAATCAAATAAAATCATATAATCCTTAAGATATAAAAATAATAAAAACTCAAAAATGCTTTGAAAAATAACAATTATAGGTAGGCCAAATGTAGGTAAATCAAGTTTTTTTAATATGTACACATGACATAAAATAGCAATTATTGATGATGAATCTTGAACTACACGCGATATATCAGAATTTGAATATAGTGATAAACAAAATGATTTAAACTATATTTTATCTGATTCATGATGACTTGATTTTGAAAATAAAAACGATGAAGTAGCCGAAGACATTATAATAAAAACAAAGCAAGCAATAAATGATTCAGATTTATTAGTTTGGCTTATAGAATATGATAAATTTACACAACTTGATGAAAAAATACTTAAACTATTAAAAAAGAAAAATTTTAATAATTATATACTGCTTGCCAATAAAGCTGATAATGATTCAAAAATAATGGAATCTTGGAATTTATCAGGTTTATGAGAATTAGAATTTTTTCCTATATCAGTATCTCATAATTCTTGAATAAGCAAAGTAAAAAACTTTGTAGCAAAACATCTAAAAAAACTAGGATTAAATTATAAAATAGAAGATTTAGATGATAGTTTTGTAAAATTAGCAATGATAGGTAGACCAAATGTGGGGAAGAGTAGTATGATAAATTCTATTGTTGGTTTTGATAGGGTGATGGTAAAAGACTTAGCATGAACAACGCGTGATAGTATTGATACAAAATTTCAGTATTCAAGTAAAAATGAGGTACAAAGCACAAACTTTGTTTTAATTGATACAGCTGGAATCAGAAGACTTAGTAAAGTTTGAACTAGAAATGTAGAAAACTGGTCTGTGATGAGAAGTCAAAGAGCTCTCAAAAGAGCAGATATAGTTGCTGTTGTAATAGACTGATATGAATGAGTTGTTTCTCAAGACTTATCTATAATTAATCAAGTTTTAGAAGAAAATAAATGACTTATAATAGTTGTTAATAAATGGGATAAAGTTTTACAAAAACCTTGAATAAACAAAGAAAATATGATGAACAGATATATTGACTATCTTCAAGAAAAAATAGAATTTATACCGTGGGTATCTGTTATATTTACTTCAGCAAAAGATAATAAAAGAGTAAATGAAATTTTACAAAGAGCCAAAGAAATAAAACAAGAAAGACACAAAAGAGTAAAAACAGCAATATTAAATAATTTTTTAGAACAAGCTACTTATAAACATCCACCAACTTGAAATAAAAAATCACATTCTCCGAAAATATATTATTCAACCCAAGCAGATACAAATCCACCAAAATTTGTTTTTTCAGTAAGCAACCCAGATCATTTTCATTTTTCATATAAAAGATATCTTGAAAATAGAATAAGAGACAATTTTTGATTTGAAGGTACACCTATAATTATTGAATATAGATGAAGATGAAAAAATAAATGAAAAACTAAATAATATATGTTTAATACATATATTTTTTATTAGCTTCATGCTCAGCATTATTTTTTCCATAATAAATTATTATTTAAATAAAACCAATATCTATTTAAAATGAATTTTAGATATAGCTATGTTTAATAATAAATTAAGTTTAAAGTAGTAATAATAGAAAAGAATTGGTAGATTTATTAGACAATATAAAAATATTAATTTTTTATTTGATTTTCATTTATCTTTAATATATAATAAACATTGTAATTTACATATAATGTAAAAAGAAATGTCTAAAGATATTTTAAAATTATCAGAATCATCAAATTCTGTTTTAACATACTGAGAAATCTATTCCATAATAGAGGCAAATACGCCTTTTTATAAAAAAAGAAAAATAGACCTGTATGAAAAAAAATGAATTTTAAATAGAATAGTAAAATGATTCTACTGCCTAAATTGAAGAAAATACAATAAATTTGAATTAGTAAATAAAATGTACTCACCAAGTTACATATCTTTGTTTTCAGCACTTTATAAGCATAAAATGATTTTTCAATTACCAGAATCTGTATTTTTAATATATACAAGAACATTTGAAAAATATATAGACAATACCCATATAGTATCTAAAAGATTAAAGGAAGATATACTTTTAAATATAGATGGCTTAGTTAATAAGGATAACTACACTATAGCATGTCCTGAAAGAGCTTTACTTGATACCATTTATTTTTATTGAGAAACATATATTGATAATCTTGATATGATAGACTGGGATAAAACTATTAGGCTATCTAAAATATATAATAAAAAAACTCAAACAATAGTTAAATCCTACATTTCTAAATTGTAAATAAATGAATGCGATGATTAGTAAATTTTCAATAGAAAAACATAGGCAAATAATGATTAAACTTCTTATTGCCATCTTTAAAGATGATATTTTATGAAAAAATCTAATATTTAAATGATGAACTGCACTATATTTATTTTATAGTTTAGATAGATTTTCTACTGATCTAGATTTTGATCTTATTTTTGAAAATTTTGATAATAAGTTAATTATCTCTAAACTAAAACCAATAATGGAAAAATTTGGTAGTATCAAAGATTTAAGAATTAAAAAACACACTATTTTTTGACTATTGTCTTATTGAGAACTTGAACACAATATAAAAATTGAGATTTCTAAAAGATGAAAAAGTTGAGGATTTGAATCAAAAAATCTTTTTTGAAAAAATATATTGACTATGAAGTTATGAGATATGACAGCAAATAAATTGATTGCTCTGACTCATAGAAATAAGCTTGCTAATAGAGATATTTATGATATATATTTTATTTTTAATAATAATTTACCAATTAATTATAAACTAATAGAAAAAAATACATGATATAAATATAAAGACTTTATCCAAATGACAATAAATTTTTTAAAAAAATTACCAAAAAATTACAACATATTAGATTGATTAGGTTTGGTTTTATCTAATACTCAAAAAAACTTTGTAAAAAAATTGTTAATAGAGGAAACAATTTCTTACCTTTCAATTGAGCAATCATAACTTTGAATTTTCATATAAAAGATATCTTGAAAATAGAATAAGAGACAATTTTTGATTTGAAGGTACACCTATAATTATTGAATATAGATGAAGATGAAAAAATAAATGAAAAACTAAATAATATATGTTTAATACATATATTTTTTATTAGCTTCATGCTCAGCATTATTTTTTCCATAATAAATTTTTCAAGTTTTTACATTATGTAAATAAAACCAATATTTAGTTTCTTGATGATTTAGGGTTGAATCTATTGTTATATTATTTGGATTTGATATAGGAGTCTTGGGTAATCATAACATAGTTCTAGTATTATACTGAGATTTTTCATTGATATATTTTGATACTACCATCTTGCATTTTTGACTAGTTAGCTTATGTGCATAACATACTGTTATATCTGCTCAAATTTTCCATCCAGAATTTAATCTTTTTTTTAATATTCCTGCAACAATTCTCTTTTGGGAATTATTTTTTTCTTCTTTCTCAACTATACTAGCTAAATTAATTAGATCATAAATTTCATCATTTGTTAGTTTTTTTTCACTTAATATTTTTTCATAAACCTTTTTTTCAAAAGTATCAAGTTGTTTTATTACAAGCTCATTGATTTTTAATGGATATTTTAAAGAATATGTATCAGGATATAAGTATCATTCTAAACTTATAAAATCCTTATCCAAAAATTTATAAAATTTTGTTAAAGCTTCTATTTTACTATTACTATTTACATATTTTGTATATTCTCATTTTTTTATTAACCCTTTTTTATATAAATATTCATCTATATCATAAATATTCCATCATTCCAATATAGTTAAATTAATTTGCCTTTCTGCCATAGGATTTTCTAAAGAACTAATTATATTTTCTATATTAGACTCTTTTTTTATTTCAAACCTTCATACTAAAAGTTTGAAGTTTTCTTTGTTGTTTTTTATGTAGTGTTTTAAAAAATAATAATTTATATCTAGTTTATTAGCTAGATCTTTAACTGTATTTCAAGGTTTTATATCAATAATTTTTTTTGCATCAATTAAAATATCATTTTTAAAATTATGATATGAATAAAACAAATAAGAAATTATAATAATAATCAATACACTAAGTAGCCTTGCTATATTTTTCATTTTTAGTTTTTTATTTTCATTTTTTATCAATTATAGGCTAAAAAAATATTTAGCAAATAAAAAAGACTTCTTAGTCTTTTTTATTTGCTAAATAAAGCAGGTGGAGATATTTGTATATTTGGATTGTATTTTATAACTACTGGATATTTTTTTCCTGTTTTTGAATCTATTTGAACATCTCATCACTCTATTCATCTTCTTAGGTAATTTAGATCATATTTTTGAGCTTCATCTAAACTACAGCTATTATTACTATATCAAAGATAAAATGGACATTTAGGAGTTTCTAATCTAGAACCTCATATAGTATTTTCAGAAAATAGTGAACCATTAATATATAATTGTTTTTTCAATCTATCATAATCTCAACCATTATTTGGTGAAATTTCTCACCAATTTGAATTATAACTTATAGCTGATTTATCAGTATAAATTATTGATTTTATTTTTTCTACATTAGGATCTATGTATAAATTTCAACCATTTCATTTATCATCTTTTAACACAATTAATCATCATAAATTCAAATTTCATTTTACATAAGCATTAGCTCATAAAATAACAATAGTCTTGTTGTCTCATAAATCTCAGTAAAAATTTTTTATTTTTTTTGTATGATTCCTATAGTCATAAAACTTTATTCTTCAATTCATCAAATCTATTCAATCTTTATCTGTTTTGATATTTTTTATTTTTTCTATAGCATTTTTTCTTATATCTTTTTTTAGACTAGATTTAGTTATTTCTCATGCTATATTTTTTACATCTTTATTATCTTGTTCATTATTCAAATCTCTTTGTTTTGATTTATCTATATTTGTATTTCAGTAAACTTTAATTCCAAAATTATTTTGAGTATTTGTTTCTCATATACTACTTGATCTGTATAAAACAGATTTTCATTCTATTTTATATCATATCCAAGATCTTAAATAAACATTTTTTATGTCATCAATAAATCATTTTGATCATGATTTTAATGTAAATAAACTTTTTATTTTATAATTTGTTGAATTTACAAAACCATTAACAAAACTATTCAAGCTATTTAATATACTTTTTTCTACTGGATTAATTCTAGCTTTTCAGTCAAATTCATCTTTTTTTTCTCAGTATTTTTGCAAATATATATATTTTGTAGCTTTTGAAACAAGATTATCACTTCAATATTTTGTTACATTTATACTACCAGATTGATTAGCTCATTCAACTAATCATTTATCTTGATTTCATGAGAAATTTAGATTGTATAATGGTTTAAAATTAAATTTTATATTAGATCATCACAAAACTAGATTTTGTCTATTTCATATATTTCAATTTATATCAACTTTTACATTATTTATAGTAAATTTATTTCAGTGTATGGTAGGAGAATATATTTTAAAGTTAAAAGGGTACTCTCCGTTAGATGATTTTAGAGAATCAAAATTGTTATTTTTTGTTAGTTTATTTGTATAATTTTTATCATTTGGAGTACTTAAGTATATTCAATCTCATATATTACTATATTGGTTTCTTCTCAATTTATTTTCAACATCAAATTTAAAATCGATAGTTCTTTTTATAGCTATAGCTGGTATTATTTGATTTCAATAGATATCTTTAATTATTGCTTTTAACTCATGTACTATTCAGTTTGCTGATTTTCATGAAGTAAAGTCTATAGCTGAATTAAATTCTAGTTTTCCTAGTTTATTACTATTAGAATATACATTGTATTTATAGGTTTTTGGTAATCAAGCTATACAGTTTTCAGCTTCATCACAAACTTTATTTAATTCTAAAGAATATTCTCTATAAGATCAACTTGTCCTATCATTATCAACTTTTTTTATGTTTATATTGAATGATTTACCAGATAAATTTATATTATCCATTTTGTTTTTATTATCAAAATTTTCTATTTTAGCTTTAAAAACTCATACTCAAGACTGATTTATTCAATAATTTATAGCAACATTAAATTTATCTATTGCCAAAACATTTCATCATAAGCTAGAAGCCTTTATTGAAGGTGGATCATCATCTCTTCTTTTACAATAAACTTTGTACTGACTTCATAAGTTAATTATCTTTGATGCGAATCTTTTATCAGGACAATTAAAATTATATCATTTGTTATAAGGTCAATACCAATCTCAAGAGTAATAACCATGATATTCGCATCTAAAACTTCATGAACTAGGTTTATTATTTGATATTGAACTAGAGATAGCTTTTTGACCACTATTATTATTTGTAGTGTGACACGCTACATTATTTTTATTCCAACTTTTCCATAAAGCAAAGCTTTGATTTGGTAAAAACACTAAAACTATCATGACAATTAAACATATTTTTTTATTCATAGTATTTTTAAATTATTTTTTATTCAATCCTATTATGTAATAGCTAAGCATATATTAATATTATCCCATAAATTTTAAAAAAAAGCAACTATTGAAATTTAAAAAGTTTTTAACATTTTTTGCTATTAAAAATAGCATTTTTTTTTGATTTTTGTTAATTAATAAATATATTATTTGTAATGTAATTTTATATAACTTAAAAAAATTGACCAATGGAAGCTTTTTTAAAAAAAATTGTAGATTGAAATAAGTTTGAGTTAACTATTGATACTAAGATTTTTAGTAAAGATTTAGTATTAAAGACTTCTTATAATTTTTTAGATTTATGATATTTTTATTTTAAGATGTCTTGAAACAATATTGTATTACAGCTTACAAAAAAATCTTGAGATAAAAGAGATTTAGAAGATATCATTTGAGATTTTTCAAGCTCTCTACTTGAGACTTATTTGAGAGATAAACTAGAGCGTGATAATAAATCTATCAGAGAAGCTATAGTAGAAAAAGCTATTAATGGTCCTTTGGATGCTAATAATTTTGTTTCTCTTGACACTGATAAATGACAAGAAGCTTGAGAACAAACACAGCAAAATCAAATAGACTTTGATAAAGATATAGATGAAATATTAAAAGAGATAGAAAATGATCCAGAGCTAAAAATAGACGAAGAAGAGATAGAAAAAATATTAAAAGAAATAGAAGAAGAAAGTGAAAGCGAAGCCTCAGCAAAACCTTCTATTAAAATTGATCCAAATGCTGTAAAAAATGCTAAGAAAAATTTTAAAAAATAAATTAATATATACTAAGTATTTATGGAAAAACAATATAAAATAGATGGTGATATATATAGTAATGAAATTATAAATGATGCGATTTCTAGTTTTTCTTGAGTTGCTGATATAAAATATGAAAATAATATGATTTCTATCAGTGCAAGTAATACTTCTGAAGTAGAAGAGATTTTCAATGAATTTATGAATTATTGTATACATTTAATTAATGAGATATAAAAATGTTAGATATAAAAAAAATAAATAATGCAAACACTGATAAAATATGATTTTTTAGGTTCAAAAAATTTGATAAAAATAAGTATTTGATAACAAATGATGCTTGAAAATTTGCTTTTTTGAGTTTGAAAGATTTTGATATTTTTCTTTCTTGAGAAAAGTTAGAAAAATTAAAAAATTATGATGATTTATTAAAAAAAGGTTTTATCAAAACAGATGATTATAAAGAAAAAATGATATGAAGTGTTGCACAAAAAAATCATTTTGTATGAGTTGGTCCTACTTTACATATGATAGTCGTTACTCTTAGATGTAATCATAAATGTGAATATTGTCATGCAGCGGTTGCTCCTATGAGCGCTAAGGAGTTTGATATGAGTAAAGATACAGCTAAAAAAATTGTAGATACTATATTTTATACTAATTCTCCTGCTTTGACAATAGAGTTCCAAGGGTGAGAAGCTTTAGTTAACTACGAAGTTGTCCAATTTATAGTTGAATACTCTAAACAAAGGGCAGAGCATCTAAAAAAAGAGCTGTCTTTAGTTATGGTTTCAAATCTTACTTTGATGAGCGAAGAAAAACTGAGTTGGTTACTTGATAATGGTGTAGACGTTTGTACCAGTCTTGATTGAGATGAATTAACTCATAATAATAATAGGACTTGATTTGATTGAAATTCTTTTGAAAAAGTTACTTATTGGATGAAAAGAGTTAACGAGGAAAAACAAAAAAGAAATATGTGAAAAGTTTGAGCCCTTTTAACTGTTACTAAAAAAACTATTCCAAATTATAAAAAAATAATAGATTCTTATATAAAATTGGGTCTTGATTGAATATTTCTTAGATGGTTAAATCCTTATGGTTTTGCAGCTGCTCAGTTGGATAAACTAGCTTATGAGTCAGATGATTGGATAGATTTTTATAAAAAATCTCTTGATTATATTATAGAAATAAATAAAAAATGAACTTTTTTCAAAGAGAGTATAACTTCTGTTTATTTAATGAAGATTTTTAATCCTGTAGATCCGGGTTTTATGGACATAAGAAGTCCTAGTTGAATAGCTATTTGAGGTGTGGCATATAATTATGATTGAAAAATATACGCTTCTGATGAATCAAGGATGCTTGCTAGGATGTGAGATGATGCGTTTTTAATGAGTGATTGAAGCTGAACTCCAGAAGAGAGTTATAGAGAAATGATAAATAGTGATGTAACCAAAGCTTCTGTGCAATCTAGTTGTTTAGATTGACTTCCTTGATACAATGAGCATGTCTATAAGCCTTATATTGGTGTTGATATCATTCATAATTATAAAGTTGCCTGAAGTTTGTTTAACCCTATAAAAAAGGATGAAAAGATGAAAATACAAATAGCTATACTTGATTATATATTTGAAAAACTTCAGGATAGTGAAGTTGAGAAAATTTTTATGAGTTGGATAGCTTGAAAAAATTGAGAAAATGATTAGTATATAATATATAGATATATGCCGCATAAAAAAAAGAAAATTTTTCCAAAAATTAAAAAGAAATTAAAATGATTTTTAACTGATGAGAGTTGAAAAATTAGTAAAAAAGATGCATTGGGTTTAGCTGCTGGGAGTGTTTTATTGTGAGGTGCTGGAGAGGTATGAGCTCGAAATTATTGAAATCATATAAGTGGTTGATTTAATCTACAAAGTGGTCACCTAAATGCATCTGCTTCTGCTATTTGTAATCATGCTAGTTGACTAATTAATGGGCACTATAGTGTTACTCCTAGTGGAACTGCTAAAATTTCTGGACATGCTAGTCATGGTAGTCATGGTAGTCATGGTAGTCATGGTAGTAGGTGGTAGTATATCTTATTAGAACATTGTAATATCTTAATTTTGTTTATATGTGAAATAAAAAAACCAAAATTTTTCCAAAAATTAAAAAGAAATTAAAATGATTTTTAACTGATGAGAGTTGAAAAATTAGCAAAAAAGATGCTTTATGATTGGCTACTGGTAGTATTTTATTAAGTTGAGCTGATGAAATTAGCGCTGGTCATTCAAACCATGGTAGTCATAGTAGTTGACCTGGTTGACATTTGAATCAAGGTCACGCTAGTTGAAATTTAAGATCGTGACATGTTAGTGCTAATCCTGGTGCAGTAACTAAGACATCACATGCTAGTTGAATTGTGAATGGTCATTATAGTTCAACCCCTAATTGATGAGTTTATGATCCTGCTCATGCTAGTGGTTATGGTAATTGATGACATTTAAATCAGTGAGCTGTTAATTGAAGACTTCATGCTAATCATGGTAATCATAGTAATCATGGTAGTCATGCTAGTCATGGAAGTCACGGTAGTCACGGTAGTAGATGGTAAATTAAAGATTTTATGCAAAATATTGATTTTAAAAATGTTAGTTGATTAGAAATTTCTTTATTGTATAAATGCAATGTAGGATGTGAGTTTTGTCACTTGTGAAATTTGAAAGAAGAACATGAACAAAGGTTATCCAAAGAGCAAGTATTTGATATATTAAAAAATTGATATGAACAATGAAAAAGATCAGTAATTTTTACTTGATGAGAGCCTACTTTGGAAGTAAACCTGCCAATTTATATACAAAAATCTAAAGATTTATGATTCCAACATATAAGAGTCCACTCTAATGGTTTTGCTTTTCAAAATTATAGTTTTGTAAAAAATTTACATGATAAATGATTGACCTGAGTTACTATATCAGTTCATTGATACAAAATTATTCATGATTGTATAACAAAAACACCATGAAGCTTTGATGTTATATTTAAAAGTTTTATAAATTTTGAAAAAATAATTCTTAAAGATGATAGTTTTTCTGTTGATACAAATACTATTATTTGCAGAAAAAATTATAAGTATTTAAAACAGCTTTTGATTTTTTTAATGAAATTTAGTATAAAAAGAAGAATGTTTACCTATACATTTAATACCGTCTTGTATCATGAGTTTTGAGATCTAAAAAGTATTATAGTTTCTTATGAAGAGTTGAAAAATCCCATAAATAAATTGCTTGAATTTTGTGAATTTAAGAAAATAAAAGATTTTGTATTAGATTCTATACCTTATTGTTTGATAAATGAAAAATATTGGCATTTTATAGAAGAAAATTATCTACCAGATAAACATTTTTATTTACTTGATTATTATGATTGAAATGATAATACTTACAATGATGGAAAAATAAAGTATATTGAATGTAGAGATTGTAAAAAAGATAAACAATGTACATGATTTTCTGAGGATAATAATTTACTTTATTGAAAAATGAATTTTAATATTTTAACTTAGATACTATGAAAAAAATAATTATTCTATTCTTGCTTCTATTTTTTATCTTTTCTTGCTCCATATTTTGAGGCTGAAATAAAGATAATAATATAACAAAAACTAAAGAACTTAATGTTCAAAATTTAGTTTCAACGTGATCTGAGCAATCAAATACCAATTCTACTAACGTACAAAAAGTTGATGTACAAAAAATTGATGAACAAAAAGGAATTCAGAGAGAAAAAAAATTGTATTGAAATACTTTATCTGATATTATTAAAAACCCAAAAATTGATTTACATAAAAAGGAAAATCCAAATAAACAAGAATATTATTCTGAAAGGCTTAATGTTTATGAGTTTTTTGTTTTTTGTAAAGGACTTATTGGTGTGGATATTTTAGATAAAGATTCTTTCATTGATTATTTAGATTTAAGAGTTCTTCATGATTATTTAAAAAAGAATAATTTTTCTTTAAATAAAAAGGATGAGCTTTTAAAATTTTTACAAAAAATAGATGGTGATTTCAATGAAGTTAACTCATTATTATACATAGAGTGAAAAATAACTAAAAAAGAATTATTTTGAAGTTTTACTAGTTCTTATCCTGATAGTATTTTGTATTTTAAAGCTTTGAAATTCAAGATAGAAAATATTTTATCAAAAGAAAAATGTGAAAATATAGTTTTAGATAGTTGAATTAAACTAGATTAATACCTATGAAAATTTTTTCATCAAAAACAAATTACATAGAATTTTTTATAAAAATTTGAAAAAAATGTCCTACAGATTGTACTAATTGTAGTTATGCAAAATCTAAGCTTGATTATTTCTCTTTAGATAATATTTTTGAAAGAATTGATTATTGAAAAAACCTTTTTTATTCTAAAGATTTTGTTTATTTTCTTTATGGTGTTGATTTTTTATGTCATCCTAAAGCATTTGATATTCTTGAATATGTTAATAAAACGAGTAGAAAATTTAAGATTCAGATATGATTAGATAACCTACATAATAAACAAAATATTTTAGAAGAAATATATAAAAAGTACTGATTTTTTGAAATAACTTTAGCCAATGAAGTGAATGATAATGAAGATGTAAAAAATGTATTTAAAGCAATATCTGTTTTTTCAAAAATGAAATACCTAAGATTTAATGTTGATTTAATTATAGATATTGATTCTAATAAAATATTGGTAGACAAATTAAAATGATTGTTTTGAAACTATTTTATAGATAAAGTACATAAAAACTTAAGCTTTGATGATGTATGAAATATAAATCTTTGAATTACTAATAAATTTTATTTTAAACCAAAATCAAAAGAAGTATTATGAGTTTTGTATGATAACTGTGTTATGGATGATCTATTTGATATAAAAGATGATGTTATTTATTTTAATGATCATTTGGAGCTAGATTATGATTGAAATTTTATGCTTCATACTCCTCTTTGTTTTTTAGCCTATATAAAGATAGCTCATAAAAATGATAGTGAAGAAAAAATATTAAATAAGTTTAAAAAATTTAAAAAAGATGTATCAAAAATCTCTTCAAATATGTCAAATAAGTGTTATAGTTGTATTATAAATAATTACCCTTGAGTATAATGAAAGAAATAGTTAAAAAATTTAACGATGTTGCTTTTGTTTGAACTTATGAATGTAATACTGATTGTGAGTATTGTTTTTCTTTTAAGTATATCAAACCTTATAAAGGTATTGCTATGTCTTTTGAGAATTACAAATTTGTTTTAGATACTATTATAAAAAATTGAGTTAATTCTATTTCTTTTATTGGTTGAGAACCTGCTTTGTGGAATAATATTAACAAAGCCATTTCTTATGCTAAAAATTTATGAATTAAAACAACAGTTTTTTCAAACTCAATGATTTGTTTGAAAGAATTACCAGATGTTTTTTACATTCATTTAAATGTTTTATTTTTTTTGAAAAACAAAAATATAATTAAAAACTTATATGAATATTCTAAAAATTCAAAAATAATTTTTATTTATAATGTTTATAATAGCAATAAATATTCTTTAAACTTACTTATAAAAATATTAAAGAGTTTCAAGTTTGATTTTGCTATATCTTTTAATATTGCTTTTAATATCAATATGGATAAAAATTATTGAAACTTTATATATAATGCTTATAGAATTATAGCAGAAGAAATGGGAAAAAATGTGCTATCTTCTTGACCTTTACCTCATTGTATTTTTACTGCTGAACAAATATGTTATCTACAACAAAAATCTATTTTGGATAATTCCTATTGACCCCCTTGATTTGATAATACAGATGTTTTTTTTCCTGTAGTTAACCCAGATACTAAAACACTTTTACCTTGTGCACCCATAAATCTAGAAATAAATTCATCGTATTTACTTGAATGAAAATATGATGATTACAAATCATATTATTCCAAAAAATTTGAAAAATTTATTTATAAAAAAAATAATTTTTGCTGAAATTGTGATAAATTTAATAAAGATTGTCAGTACTGAGGACTCATTAATTTATATTCATTTTAGACTTTTATATTTATGAATAATCTTTTGTTTGAAATAATAATGTCTAATCAATGTAATAGGAGATGTCCTTATTGCAAATTGGATTTTCATAATAAAATAATATCCCAAGAATATCTTGATTCTATGGTTTATTTTTTAGAGTCAAATAAATCATCAATTTCAAACTGTATTATAAACTTTTTTGGTTGAGAACCACTTTTAAACTTTGATTGAATAAAATATTTTGTAAGTAAAACTAAACATCTACCTTTTATAAAATATTCTATATGAACAAATTGAATCCTTTTAAATGAAAAAATTTTTAATTATTTAAATGAAAATAATTTTCAAATTTATCTCTCAATTGATACTGAAATAGCAGATGTGATTTTAAAAAAAGATTTTTTGAAAAATAATTTAAAAAATATAAAGCTCAACTTTATAGTTAACCCTAATACAGTAGATAAATCTTTTTTGCTTTTTGATAAATGTATAGATTTTGGTTTTAAAAATATAAATATAATGCCAGTCATGTTCAGTATAAAATGGAATAAAAATTCTTTTTCTTTACTTAAAAAATTTATTGATACTAAAATAAAACCTTTTAAAAATTATGATATTAATTTAGTTTCATATTATAACTGATTTACCACTGATATACAATATGTTTTAGATTCTGATGGATTTGTATACTTAGATCTTGACAGTCTGCTTTGGATACAAAAACAATGATCTATCTTATCTTCTAAGTTAAAAGATAAGATACATAATTATACAAAAATATGAAAAATGCAAGATATAAGTTTCAAAAAATTAATTTCTTCTTATAATATAAAAGAAATTTTAAAATTAGTTTTAGAAATACCAAAATACCAATGATTTTTAAAAGATTATAAAGTAATATCTAAAATATTTAATGGATAACAATAAACTAAATCTTTGGAAATATATTACTTATATGAGATTGAATATGATGAATTCATATTATTTTCCATTGGAACCATTTTATGAGAAAAATCTTAATATTTCAAAAGATTTATTTATAAAGTCACTCAGATCAAAAAATAAATGATTATATATTCATATACCTTTTTGTATTACTGAATGTTCTTATTGTGCTTGTACTAAAATGCAATTAAAAAATGGAATTTCTACATCAATTTATGTTGAATATTTAATAAAAGAACTTGAAATTTTTTATAAGCTAAACTCTAGAAAAAAACTTATTTTTAATACTCTTACTTTTGGTTGATGAACGCCATCAATATTATCAATTTCTGATATTGAAAATCTTTTTTCTTGAATATATAAATATGTAGAAAAAAAATTTATTACTCAAATTAGTTTTGAAGCTGCACCCTATACTATAACAAATGAAAAAATAGATATTTTGAAATCTATGTGAGTAAATAGAATGTCATTTTGAATACAATCCTTAGACAAGCAGATACTAAAAAATAATAACAGACCATATATACCAAAACAAAAAATTAAAGCACTAGTAAAATATATACAAAGTTTATGAATTAGTATTGAAGCAGATTTGATTGTTTGAATAAAATCACAAACAATCAAATCTGTAATTGAAGATGTAAAATTTTTGTTGTCCATGTGATTAGATGATATAACCTTTAATTATTTTTCACCTCATAGATTTTCAAAATATATAGATAATAAAGATACTATAAACTTGAAAGAAAAATTTAAACTTATAGATAAAAAATTAGTTGAAAATTGACAGGTTAAATGATCTTATTGTTTTCAAGAAAGATATATTTACTCTGCTAGAAGATACACTATTATTGGTCTAGGATATGGTGCCACTTCAAATCTTTGAAATAGTTTTGTTTATGTAAAAGATTCTTTACAAGATTACTATGATTTGATTGATAAATGAAAAATACCAGCATCATCATGAATATATATGGATGACAATTTTGAATATATAAGATATATTTATTGGCATATCATCAAATGAGAAATAGATTTGATTGAAATGAATAGAATTTTTTGAGTAGATGTATATAATAAATTTAAAAAAGAAATTGATTTTTTAGTTCTTGAAAAAATAATTGAATATGATGGAAAATCAATAAAAAATATAACATCTATTGACAATTTATTTATCCATTTAACCGTTTTTATTGAAAACATAGTAGAAAATAGTATGTTTTCTAAATCACCTAAAAAACTACCAAAAAATATTGATATGATTCTCAAACAAATGATATATGATTATGTAATTTAAAATGAATAAAAAAAAGCTAGATTTTCGGAAATTTATGACATATAAAATGTTATCACTAAATTCATCTTTTGTATTTCCATTGGAGTTTTTTTTCAAACCTAATTTCAAACCAAATATATCTGAGATATCATCATACTTAAATAAAAAAAATAAGTGACTATATATTCATATACCTTTTTGTATTAAAATTTGTGATTATTGTGGTTGCTATAAACAAAAAGTATCAAAAAAAGATGATTTAGATAAATATGTTGATTATTTAATAAAAGAACTAGAGATTTATTATGAGTTGAATAATTCAAAAAAACTAGAATTTACAACTATAATGTTTTGATGATGAACCGCTTCTATCCTAACGGTAAAGCAACTTGATAAATTATTTTATTGACTTTATAAATTAATAGATAGAACTAATCTCAAACAAATAAGTTTTGAATCTTCTATTTTTACATTGAATAATTCTAAAATAGATATTTTAAAAAAATATGATGTTGATAGAATTTCTATTTGAATACAAAGCTTTGATAAAACTGTTTTGGAAAAGAATAATAGAGTATATATGGAATATTATAAGATAAAAAATATAGTAAACTATATAAAAAAATCATGAATTTTAGTTCAGGTTGATCTAATGATATGAATAAAATGACAAAATGAAAAAAATTGTATTAAGGATTTTAAAAAAATGATAGAACTTTGAGTTGATAGCTACACAATGAACTATTATATAGCACATGATTATGCTAATTTTTCTGATACAAAAAAGGGATTGAATTTAAAGGAAACAATGAAAAAACTAGACCATAAATATAATTTTATAGCAAAACATAAATGATCATATTTACTCCAAGAAGATTTAGTTTTCAATGATTTTAATTATTTTGTTGTATGACTTTGAGTTTGAGCAACTAGTAATATTTGAAATAAATATATTTATAGAAAAACCAATTTTTTAAATTATTATAAAAATATTGATAACAAAAAAATAATTGCTGATAGCTGAGTTGTTGCTCCAACTAATTTTCCAGAGATAAAGTACATGTTTGAAAAATATAAAGACTGAGATATTGAGTTTGAAAACTTCAAAAATACTTTTTGAAAAGATATAAAGATTTTATTTAAAAAAGAATTGGAATTTTTAGCTTTAGAGGGTATTATAGATATAGGTGAAACTAATTTAAAATTTTTGAAAAATAAATATGAATCTAGAATATATCTAAATGTTTTCTTAGAAAATTTTTTTGAAAGTAAAAAAGATATAGAAATTCCAGTTTTGGATAAACAATTCCATTTAGATTTAACATGACTTATATATGAGTAATATTATAAAATATGATAAAAATATAAAAATATCTTTATCTAACTGAAAAATTGTCAAAAAACATAAGTATTTTAATAATTATATAAGAGAGAAAAAAGCATACTTATTTTTTTCAAAAAATAATTTAGAAAATTTTAATATACCAAAAATAATTAAGTTTTATGATAATAAAAAAATTATTGAGATGGAAAATATAGATTGATCTTACACTTGAGAAATACTAAAGTCTAAAATCAAAAATAATTTAGAATTTGCTATTAAGCTCTTTAAGAATTTAAATTCTTGACTTAAAAGTTTACATAATTTTGAAATCAGAGATTGATTTGATATAGATGAAATATTTCATTTTGATAGAAATAATCCATACATGAAGAATGTTTTTAAAAGTTTTGGTATACAACATTATCCTATTGAAAAGTGTTTTGTCCATTGAGATTTAACATTTGATAATATTATGTATAAAGATGATAAATTATACTTTATTGATTTTACTGCTTTTTGTATCTCTGATAAATATTATGATTTTGTTTTTTATTATTGATTTGCTGAATTGTTAAGTTTGGATATATTATTAAAGTTAATAAAAATATTTTATTGAGATAAATTTAATTATAACAAATTTGAAACTTATGTTATATTGAAATGAATTAAAAGTTTAGATTTTTAATTTAAAAATATTTTACCTTTTAATTAGTTGTTATTAGAATTGATTTATAATGAAAAATAATAATAAAAATGCTTTTGAATGTAGTGCTGTTACAAAATGAATTGAGATAGAATTGACCAGCTATTGTTCTTTTAAATGCATAATATGTCCTAGAGAAAAGCTCCCTAAGTATCATTTTTTAGATTTTGATAATTTCAAGAAAATAATTGATTTAGTTAAACAATGAAATTATACAGAAATAATGGTATGTGGTTTATGAGATGCATTTTTGCATAAAGATATAAATAAATTTTTGGATTATTTGTTTTTAAAACTTCCAAATATAAATTTTTTTATAATGACTAAATGACAAAGTATACAAAATAAACACCTTGAAAAAATATCTGAACTTCAAAAAAAATGATATAAAGTTTCCTTGACCTTTTCTATATTTTCTTTAAATAAACCTATTTATAACTATCTAACCTGATGAGATTTTTTTGATAAATTTATGCAAATATTTAAAAAAGTTATTTCTATGAATATAAATTATTCTTTGGAGTTTTTGCTTTCAACTTTGACCCTAAAAGAGTTAGATAGTTTCAAAAAATTTGCTTATAAATTATGAAAAACAGATTATTGAATTTCACTTGTACATAATTGGTCCTGAGAGATACCACATTCTATCCATAAAAAACTTTTTAATGAAAAAAAATTAAAATGATTTTATCAAAAAAGAAAAAGTAATGATTTATGTGAGGCCATAAAATATGATTATCTTTACATAGATTCTTATTGAGATGTTTTCCAATGCTCTTTGAATGAATTACATAGAAAAGGACTTTTATGAAAACTATGAGATTATAGCTTAAAAGAATTCTTAAATAAAAAAAGAATGCTAAATTATAAAAAAACTTGTGAATGATGTTTTTATTTAGACTTTAAAACATTTTGTTAATGAACATAGCAATAATATGACTTTGAAACCACTGAAAAAAATATATAAATTTTTTTGAAAAAAAAGATTTAGAAGTTTTTTGAGCTTGTAAGACAAGAAAAACAAAAAATTATATAGAAAGTAATTATCATATTAAAGTATTTTTAGATTATAAAGAATTGATAAAAACTCATAGACTTGATTTTATTGTTTTAGCTCTACCTCAAGAAATCCAATGAAAAATAGCTTTAAATATATTAAAAAAAGTATCTAAAAAAACCAAGATTCTTATTGAATTACCAGTTTGTGATTCAATCTCTGATAGAGAAGCTTTAGAAAAGTTTGAAAATGTATGATTTTTTATTGAAGAATATTATAGTTTACTTTCAAGTTTTTTGAGAAAAATTGATATTTCAAATATATCTAGTATAAATGTTAGTATGTATGTGTCAGCTGAAGATTTTTGAGATGAAAAATCTCAAAATATTGATAAAATTCATTTAATGAATAACTTCGTATGACTTTGAATTGATTATAATATTTTTGATATAAAAATATATAAACATGATGATATAAATGTATATTTTGATATAAATTTTTCTTATTTGTGAAAAAAAATTAATTATAGCTTTTTTGAAAAAAAGATTTTAAAAATTTGAAATAAACAATTTATAGATAATTTTAATTTTGATGAAGTCATAAACAGTTTACTTGTTGATTTTTCACCTTCTTCTAAATCAAAAAAAGATTTTAATAGACTATTTAAAGAAATTAATTGATAAAAATATGAAATATATTTGAGCAAATTTTATCACTAGCATAAAAGATTGGAGTTGTGTATTAATAGAGAATTGAAATTTAACTTGAGTTTCTTTGGACAAGTTAGATTCTTTTAAGTTTTCTCCCTATTTATCAGATCTTATTTTATATTCTATTCAATCAAAAAAGCAAGGAAAACAAAGCTCTCTTTTCCCTAATTTATATGAAAAAGATTTAATCAAAATCACTAAAAGTGCTAGAGATACTTTTAAAAACTATTTTAGCTTAACAAATTTTTATGAAAGTATTAATTTTGAAGGAAAAAATATAATAAATTACAAAAATAAACATGCTTATTATCATGTCTTATGAACCCACTTTTCAAGTCCTTTCAATGATTCTGTGTGAATTTGTATAGACTATCTATGATACAATGATTTTTGAAATCATCAAGTTCAAACTATATGGAAATGTGGTAAAAATAATATTGATTTATTAGATGATTTTGATACAAGCTTAACTATAAACAGGTGAATATGATTTACTTATTCTATTTTTGCTGATTTTTTTGATATTTATAAATATGATATTGCTTTTTTAGTCCCTTATTGAAATAAAAATTTATTTTCTTGAATAGAATTATATGAATATAAAGATGGAAATGTTTTTTTGAAAAAAGATTTCTTGTATTGAGTTTCTCTACAAGCTGACTTATTACCTAAAACTTTTTATGCATCAATAGAAGAAATACCATGAAATATGGATGCTATATATTCAAATATAAAAAGAATATTTAACATAAATGACAAACAAATAAATGATGCACATAAAGATTTGAAAAAATGAATTATAGCAAATTTACTAGCATATGTTCATGATGAAACTAGAAAAGCTTGTTTGTTCTTAACTAATAAGGCCTATGAATTATGAAATTCTAAAAATTTAACTATATCAGGTTGGTTAGCATCAAATCATTTGCTTTGTAATGAAATAGTTAATAAATCTAGGTTTAAAAATTTTTATTTTGAAGTTTCTCCAAACTATACTGGTATATCAGTTTGAGCTGCCTTTGAGTTATACAAAAAAAGTATATATTTAGAAAAAACATGATATTGAAAGCAGTATTCAAATGAGGATATTTTCATAACTTTATCAAATTATTCAAATTATTTAAGTTTTGATTTATTAAGTGATATTGAGCAACAAAATAATCTAATCATAGATAAATTGAAAAATAAAAAAATCATTTGATATTTTAAAGCAGGAAGCGAATTAT
Organism: uncultured bacterium; assembly: GCA_963922865.1. GTDB lineage: Bacteria > Patescibacteriota > Gracilibacteria > BD1-5 > UBA6164 > CAWUJK01. The sequence continues at coordinate 38,900 of CAWUJK010000003.1, forward strand.
GACCAAGAGCTCTATGAAATAGAAGTATATTATCAATTTGTGATTGTGAAGATTTATCTGATAAAATTAGATCTATTAAAAAAAAGCAAAACTGGAAAAGCTTTTCAATCTCAATTTTAGAAAATGAGCTTTGAACTTACTTTGAAGATAATCATAAATCTATTTTTATGAGTTTATCATCGAAATTAAAAGATAAGTATAAAAAAGATTTTGTCTGAGTTAATTTTGATAACAATATTATCAGATACCAAAGTATTTGAGAAAATAATAATAGATTTTTATATGATTTATTATGTAGTTACTCTAAAGTAACATGAAAGCCTTTCTTATTGAATACATCTTTAAATTCATTTAAACAATCTATTGTTGAATGCCCTAAACAAGCTATAGAGCTTTTTTTATCCACAGATATAGATTATTTAGTGTTATGAGATTTTATTGTATCAAAAGATAAAACTTATGAAAAATTTAGCTTTGATTATGAAAAAGTAAAAACTCAAAAAAACATAGATTATTTCTCAACTAACAAAGATAGTTATAAGAACTATGTTTCTATAAAAACTATTTTAGAAAAATTATTTTTTAAGTGATGCGAATTTAATATTAGTAACATAAAATATTTTGAAACAACTATTGATTTAGATTTTTTTTGAAATAAAATAAGTATTGAAAAGTTAAATAGTTGAAAGAAATATGATATGAAAACTAATAATGTTTGAATAAAAATTTTTAAACTTGAAAGTAGAAAAGAATTAATTATTTTTTACAAAAAATTAAAGCTATTGGATTATAAATTTGAATCTATATTTTCTAAATGAGAGTATTTTTTAAAAGATTTAACTAATTATTTATAAATATATTATGAAATATATTTGAGCTAACATTTATTCAACTACACATCTTTGGAGCGCTTGTTATTTAGATGAAAAAGGTATTTTGAAAGCCATTGAACTTGAAAGATTAGATAGATATAAAAATTCTCCTAATCTTTCTAGTTTTTGATTGATTCCTAAACTAGATAATTATTTTAGAAAAAAAATAATTGATTATTTTAGTATTAAATGAGAATATAAATCTATTAATTTTGATAAAAAAAATATAATTGAAAAGCATCACTATTTACATGCTTGTTCAGTATATTATTCAAATAATATAGAAAAAGCTGCTGTCTTATGTATGGATAGAAATGGTTATGACTTGAATTTTTGAAATCAATTTCAAACTATATGGAAAGCAAAAGATATGCATCTAGAACTTAAATATTCTACTCAAATTGATTCTCAACTTGATAGATGAATATGATTTGCTTACTATATTATTTCTGAGTTTTTAAAACTTTGAGAATGATCAGTAATGTGATTATCTTCTTATTGAGATAAAAATATTTATAAAAATATAAAAATTTATGAATATAGGGATAATGGAGTTTATTTTAATAAAAAATTTTTACAAAGAACTATATATGATTTTTCAAATAATTCTACTTTTTTTAAGAGATATGATTCTTTTGATGAAATGTACTGAAATAGAGATATTATTTTTGAAAATATAAAAAATATTTTTGGACTTAGTAATCAAGATTTAGAATTTGCTAAAAATAATATTGTAAATTCCAAATTTTCACATATTGCTGCACTACTTCAATATCAAACAGAGGAAGCTATTTTATATTTAGCTAAAAAAGCATATAAATTATACCCATCAAAAAATCTTTGTTTAGCTTGATGAGTGGCATTAAATATTTTAGCAAATACTAGAATATTAAAAGAAACTAAGTTTGAAAATATTTTTATATCACCAGTATCTGAAGATATATGATTATCACTATGAGCTTTTTATCATTTATATCACATTCAAGAAAAAAATATTACTAGAGTATTTTTAGAAAAAACTTGATATTGAAATAGTTATTCTAAAAGTATGATTTTAAAAACTTTGGATGAATTTTGAGATTATTTAACATATGAAAAACTAACACAGCATGATATTTATGAAAAAACTGCAAATAAACTTATGGAAAATAAAGTTTTATGATGGTTTCAGTGATGAAGTGAATTTTGACCAAGAGCTTTGGGTAATAGATCAATTATAGCATCACCTTCTTGTCTAAAAATTAAAAATAAGATTAACAAAATAAAATCAAGAGAACTTTGGAGACCTCTGGCTCCATCTATTTTAGAAGATAGTATAAAAGATTATTTTGATATAGATTTTTTATCCCCGTTTATGAGTTTTTCCTGAAATATCAAAAAATCAAAGCTGTGATTTATAGATTGAGTAACCCATATAGATAATACTTCTAGATATCAAAGTGTAGGGGAGGTAAATAATAAAAAATATTATGATTTAATTAAAAAATTTAAAGAGAAATCTTGAATACCTATTATTATAAATACTTCTTTTAATGTCTCTCGCGAACCTATAGTTGAAACTCCTATAGACGCTCTGAAAATGTTTTTATCCACAGATATAGATTATTTAATATTGGATAATTTTTTTATAAAAAAGAGCAAAAAAACTGATAAATTTAGATTTAACTATGAAAATATAAGATTAAAAAGGAATCTAGTATTTTCTAAGAATAAACAAGCTATAATAAATAGAAAATACCTAAACAATAAATTTGAAAAATTATTCAAAAATTATGATTTTAAAATTTATAACAATTTTTATGATGAAAGCATATCTTTTTTTATAGATGGTTTTAAATATATTCTTGAATTTTTTTCCTCAAGTAGTAATTATTTACATATTGAGAAAAAAACTTGATTAATTAAGTTATGAAGATATTCTATAAATGATGATAAAATTATAAATATCATTTATAAAAAAAGTGATATTATAGATTTTATGTTTTCAAATGATTATGTAATAAAAGATTATTAATGATATCCCAAATATTTTATTCTCAAGTATTATTTCCTTCAATTACTTATGATAATTGGATTGATTTTTGAAATATGAAATTAAAAAAAATTGAAGAATTATGTTTTTGAAAAATAAAAACCACTTTTATATGTAAAGAGAATTCAAATTACTTTCATGTGTATTTTCTTTATAAGGATCTAACTTTAAAAGAAAATATAAATACAAAAGAATGGTATGTTTATTGAGATGAATCACCTTTAGTAAAAGATGTTATTTCTAGAATAAATAATGGAGTAAAGAATCAAACAGAATTCAGTTTTTTTAAAGATAAAAAATTTTACGACAAGATACCTTTTTGAGTTGTTTTAACAATAACCAGTAAGTGTAATATATTTTGTAATTATTGTTTTAATGATTATGATTACCCCTTGAAAGATAGAAACCTAAGAAAAGGTCTATCTTGAAAAGATTATAAAAAAATTATAGACATATTGTATGAATCTTGAACAAGGGATATAATTTTAACTTGATGAGAGCCCTTCATAGCACCTTATTTTTGGGAGTTGTTAGATTATTTAAAAGAAAAAAATATTTTTACTAGAGTTAATACAAACTGAACATTGTTATCTGATGAAACTTTAAAAAGACTAAACGATAATTATGTAGTTAATTTAATGGTATCTATACATGAATTCAATCAAAAAGATTATTTTAAAGTAAATGAAGTCTGAGCTATAAACATACAATGACTAAAATCACTTAAAAATTTTGAAGATAAGTTTTATAAAAAAATTGTAGAATTAAGAAAAATAAAAAATTATAAAAACCTTAGTTTGGATATTATGACAATACTTGATACTAAAAATATATTAAATTTAGAGAAAATATATGAGTTTATACTTAGTAACTTTGAGGTTGAAGATTGGCATTTTTTTAGATTGTATTCTACTTGAACTACTTCCTGAATATCAAGACCAATGATTTCTTTAGCTATTGCTAAATTATACAAATTGAATAAAATCTATAAAAGGAATTTCAAAATTGTTGATAGTGTTCCTTATTGTGCTAGTAGCAATCCTGAGATAGCAAGTAAAGTAATAGATTGAGAATTATCTGAAAATCACAATGTAAAAACTATTATAACAACAGACTGATTTATACAAATAATGTCAGCTTTTGATACTAATTTGGGTAATATACTTGAAGAGGGAATAGAAAATATATGGAGATGAAATTTTGTTCAAAAAATGCTAAATCATTGATTTTTACCAAAACAATGTCAAGATTGTCTTTACAAAGACAGTTGTAGATGAGGTTCCAGGATGGATGCTAATATATATAATTGAAGTTATGATGCTTGGGACCCATTATGAGATGTAGATAATAAAGTTATTTGATAATTGTTTAATTCAGATCTTATTGTTTTGAACTTTATTTTATAGAAAGATAACTATTTTTAGTTATAATACATGAAAAAATATAATTATGGAAAAAGATAAATTTGTAAATATGATAAAAAAAACTAAAAATCCTTTTTTTATAAAAGATATTTTAATTATGTATTTAAAAAAATCTATATTTTTAAAAAGAATTTATAAAAATATAGATTTTTTGTGAGTAAAACCGGAAAGTGAAAAAAAACTTGATGAAACTATAAATGATATTTCAAAAATTTCAGATATTTTTTTAGATGAAAAATCTAGAGACATTTACTATAAAAAAAGATCTCCATGATGTACTTTTTGTACTTTTTGAAAATGATGTACGGTTGTTTTAAGCTATAAATGTCATAGAGATTGTTTTTTTTGTTATGAAGAAACCCCTCTAGATCCTAAAGTAGTTATTGATCCTTATGATAAAGAAGATATGAGTAAAATTTATTCTATAATAGACTCTTCTTTTTCTAATCCAACCAATAAAACTTTGGCTATAACTTGATGAGAACCATTTTTATTTAAGGATAAGGTTTATGAAATTTTAGAATATGTAAACTCTAAATACCCTTGAAAACATACTAGAATATATACAACAGGAGATATAATGAATGATGAAATACTTACTAAACTTAAGAGTCTAGAACTTGATGAGATAAGATATAGTATAAAACCTTGAGAAGAACCTAATTTAAAAATATATGCTTTAACTAAAAAATATATACCTACAGTTATGATTGAAATGCCTATTCAACCATTTTCAAAAGATTATATGATAGATATAATGAAAAAAATAGATGAGCACTGAAGTATAGATTGATTTAATTTGAATGAGCTTACCTTCAATAACTTGAATCCAGAAAAATACAAAGAAGTATGATACAAATTAGATATACCCAAGTGAGATTCAAACTATATTTATCATAGATATTATGATGTTTCAAAAATAGAAATTTGAGTCTATGGTAGTAAGATACTTTGTCTAGAACTTATAAAATATTTTTCAAAAAGAAAATCTAGTTTTTTTATGCATTATTGTGATTTAGATACTGTTTCAACTCATCAATATATTTATAAAAAAAATAATGCCATTTCTATGAAACATCCATACTCTGAGATAACCAGATTTGCACTTCATAAGGTCTTAAGAGCATATTCTTGTCTTGAAAAAATAAAAGATTTATTCAAAGAAAATAACATAAATGAATTTTATACAAACTCCAATTATATAGAAACTAGTGTATCTCATAAAGAGTTACTTAAATCTACTGGATGTATTTTAGCTATAATTTATATGCATTTTGATTATAGTTACGCAGTTGATTTTGAAATTATAAATATTTAACATGAGTGATTTTAACTACGAAAAAAGTTTTATAATAAATTGATTCAAGGCTTTGGATAAATCTTGAGTTAAATGGCCTGCTAAAAAAGTTGCTTTTCTATTTGGTTATGAAAATCAAACAAAAGATTTTGTGAAATTGATAAATAAATCAAAAAATATTTGCAAAGTTAAATGAGTGGAGGTAGAAAATCATTTTTTTTGAGACATAAATGACTTGAACTCTTATTTTCTTACAAAATACTCTTGCTATTTAATTTCTGTTTTTGCTGATTTATCAAAAAAAAATGTTACTTACTCCAAGACCTACTTTGATCTTGAAGTTAAAAATATGTATATTTAATTATGATTAAAAACAATAATATTTTATCAGATTTGAGGATAGTAAATACTTGTTCTAATAATTGTTTATATTGTCTTGAGCAATCTTATAGAAAAAAACAAAAATTTATTGATAAACAGTATATATTTGATTTGTTGAGTAAATCAAATACATGAACTAATATAAATTTTTATTGATGAAATCCACTTTTACATCCATATTTAATTGAAATAATAAAATTTTCAAGGACTAAATTTGAAAATATTTGATTATTAACTAATACTTTTTGATTAAATAAAAATTTTTTAGATGAACTTATAAACTCTTGACTTAACTCTATTTGAGTTTATTTCAATAGCTTTTCAAAACATAAACATAAGCTGATAAATTGAAATTGAATTAGTTTAAAAGAGTTATTAGATAATATAAAACTCTTAAAAAATAATCCTATTTTTTATAAAATTATAATACATATAAATAATCAAAATATTGATGAACTTTATAGAGACATTTTGATCTTAAATACTAAATTTTGAGTAAAAAATATAGAATTTATAAACTATTTTCCATTTGACAGACCTTATCAAAATAAAAAAATATTAGAGTATAGTTTTTCTAAAAATAGACAAAATATAGATAATATATTCAAGATTATAGAAAAATTTAATATAAAAGTGAAGTTTATTAAATTTGATAAAAAATTTTTCTGAAAATATTTTAAATACTATGATTTTGATAACTGAATTGTAAGTCAAATTTGAGAAGAAGATTTCAAAAGACTTTCTTGAAAAAAAACTCCTTTTTGTTATACTGAACAAAGGTGTGATAATTGTTTTATAAAAGATAATTGTAGATTTTATGTACTTTGAAGCTAATATATGATATTTTTGTAAGAAAGATTGTATTTTTTGCTCAGAATGATGATATTGAAAACGAAATGTATTAGAGTTGAAGGATTTTAAAAAAATTATTATAAAAAAAAAATTTACAAAAGTAGTTTTAACTTGATGAGAACCTATTTTAAACCCAAATTTGATAGAGTACATAAATTTTTGTAAAGAAAATAATATTTATGTTTCACTCGTTACTGCATTTGAACCCTATTTGAGTGAAAATTTTATAGATTCTATTATTAATAGTTGATTAGATGAATTAATGCTTTCTATACAATGACCAGAAAAAATACATGATTTCTTAATTAAACAAAAATGATCTTTTAAAAGTCAAATTTTTTTGTTAAACTATTTAAAGTATAGACCAAATAAATTCAGAGTCATTTTACATACTAATATAAACAAATTCAATTATAAAGTTTTGCCTTTTTTTATAAACAAAATGTTTTTTTTATTTCCTTATATCTCGGTTTATCATATTCAGGCTTTAGAATATGATTGAAGCGCAATTAAAAATAAAACAATTCTTTTTGATAAATATACAACACTTTTCTCTGTTTTTTTTAGTAAAGTTTCCAATATTAAAAATTTAGATAGAATTAAGTTTTGAAGAATACCATATTGTGTTGTGGATCAAAAATATAGGTTTTTGATTTGAAATACACCTAAAACATTTAATAAGAGAGATTGATACTATAAACAAGATATGGTATATAAAGAATGAATATATGATGAAAAGTGTCATGGATGTAAATATTATTATTCATGTGATAAATTTACAAATGTTTATGTTGAAAAATTTTGAGATGAAGAAATACAATTAATATAATTATTTATGAATTATAAAAGACTTGAAATTTATTTATGATGGACATGTAATAATAAATGTCTATTTTGTATTGAAATGGCTACTATGGATAAAATGTGGAATAAAAAAGTAAGTGAAGCAGAAATACTTAAAAAACTTTTGAAATATAAGAAGCTATGATATAATCATGTCACATATTTATGATGAGAACCTTTTATCCAAGACAACTTTCTTTTTGCCTTAAAAACTTGAAAAAAACTTTGATACACTATAATGGTTACAACAAATGGAAATTTAATTCAATATCACAAAGCTGCCAAAAAATATCTTTCATATATAGATGAACTTATAATATCCATTCCAATAATAGATCAAAAATTACAATTAAAAATTAACAATACAAAATCTATTATTGATTTTAATAAGGTTTTTCAGAATATAGATAAGTATTGGAATTGAATTTTTTTGAAAGTAAATACTGTTATGAATCCTTTAAATATAGATCATATATATGATATAGTAAAATTTATACATAATTATGGTGTTAAAGAATTATCTTTAACATACCCTGATATAGATACTTATAAATACAGTGATGAGCATATAAAAAAATATTTGATATTAAGGTATGAAGAAGTAATTAGAAAAATAGAAAAATCTTTTGTTTTTTCATTAAAATCATGAATAAATATAAAACTAACTGATGTACCTTTCTGCTTTTTACCTAGTAAAAATTGGATAAAGCATACAGACGATTATGATTATGACTGAAGAACTAAAATTATGTATCATTGATGAGAATTTAAAAGAAAATGAGCACTAGATAGGTTGAGTAATTTAGAGTCAGTTCTTGATAAAAATGAAGATGATAATGCGAAAGAAGTTATAAACCCTAGAATGAGAAAGTATTTAAAAGAGTGTTACAAATGTAAATATTTATGAAAATGTTGGTGAGTAGCGGATAGTTATGATCATTTTTACAAGGATACTAAAATTAAACCCATTTTATAATCTATGTCTGAAATTGAAAATAAATTTGAACATTTTATAAATGAAATTATAAGAATCAATTATAAATGTAATTGGAAATGTAATTTTTGTAATGTATGACTTGTAAATAACTATTGAGATAAAGATATAAATCACAAAGAAGTAATTTATAAGATTTTGACTTTGGGTAAGAAATATTCTTTAAAAGAGAAGTCGAATTTAGTATTATCTTTTTCATGATGAGAACCCACTTTGAATAAAAATTTATTTAATTACATAAAATTAGCAAAAAATATATGAATTTGAAGAATACAAATTCAGACTAACTGAAGTTTACTTTATTTAAATCACTCCCTTTATGATAAATTATTTTCTGCGTGATTGAATGAGATTTTTTTAGCACAACATTCAGAAAATTTAGAAACAAATATGGAAATGTGATGTTATTATGATTTCAATGATTTCTTAAGTTGGTTTAATTATGTAAGAAATAGTAGAAAAAATATAAAGATTTATTTAAATATAGTTATTACGAAAATTAATATAGAGTTTTTATATAAGTTTATAATTAAACTTATAGATATATGATTTATAAAACATATATGAAATAAAATATCTTTTTGATTTTGTCAACCAAACTGATATGCTTGGGATAATAAGGAAGATACCTTACTTGTTTTTGATGATTATCAGATTAATTTGATTAATAAAGTAATAAATTATTGTAAAAGTAGGGATATTTATTTGGATTTTCATTATACTTCACCTCCAATTTGTATATTACAAAACCCTGAATATAATCTTGAATATAAAAAGCTTAAGATTTTAAAAAATAATAAAAATATAAGCACTTTTAATCTAAATAGTTTCAAGTTTTTATGGAAAGAAAAAAGTAAGTTAAGTATTTGTAAGACTTGTAGGTATGATAATTATTGTCTTTGATTCTACAAAAATTGGATAAAATACATATGAAAAGACATATTAATACAGAGGGTTAAAGACTTTTTATCAAAATATTAGCTTGTACTATTTAGAATCCTTTTTTAAACATAACTTTATTTAACATGAAAATTGACTTATATGATGATTTTCTAAGCATATTTGTTTTAATATATTCAGATTTCCATTTAGTAGATCTTTATACTTATGAAAATTATAATAAATTATTTAAAATTGAAATAAAAAATATAAATAATAATTTTTTTGATTTTTTACATGTCTCAGTAGTAAAAAATAAGTTTATAGTTATTAGAAAAAAGAAAAATCAATATTTAGATTTTTTCATTGATATTTTAAATGAAAATAGTTCTTGAATAGAAAATTCAAAAACATATAAGAATATGTCTCATTATAAAATAAAGACAGACTTTAGAAATCATTTGCGTCTATTATTTTCTTTGATAATAGAAACTTGATTAAGAGATAATACTAATTTTGATAAGCAATTATCATATTTTAAGCAAAATAACTTAACATCTTATCTTGTTCTTAGCACATTATTAAAATGATTTAGGTGAGATATGAATTTGCTACAGTGAGTTAAATATAATAACTTGTTGATAAAAAAATATCCCAATATTTCTTCTTTTTATACTTGGCGAGTTAGAAATGTTTTTTTCCATTACATTCAAAAAGTTTTATGACATGAACTTTATTATAAGCTTTTAGAAAATAATAAACAAAAACTTTTAAGTTCTTACTATATGAAACTTATTTTTTACGATTTAGAAAAATCAAAAAAACTTAATAAAAATAATTATATTACTTACATGTTTGAGTGACATATATATTTATATTTATGAGATGATAAATGAATATGAATATTAAAGTGACTTAAATGAAAGATATCAGATTCATTGTATAGTAAGGATGTGTTAGTTTGGATATGAAATTATTATCTTTGGAAAAAAGATTATGAACTTGCTGAAAAATACTTATTAAATAGCGATATAAAAGATAATTTTAGATTTTATAGAAAAATAATACCAGTATATATATTATCATGACAAAAAAACAAGCTAATATCAATTTTTAATGAATTAATTAATAAATGATATAAGATATTTTTATTTAATAGGAAACATGATGTTGAATGAAGTTATTTGTTGGGTGAAAATTATATAAAAAATGAAGATATGAACATACCTATAGATATTTGACATGAAACATTTAAAAGTATTGTTGAATTAATATGAAAGAAATCTATTAATGTAGATTCATCTATGTTATTTTATAAATATTTTAGAAAAAATTATAATAAGTACTTTTTAGATGACTGTAATTATAGTCTAATTTTTCAAAAATAGATTCTCAAAAAATTTTACTTTGAATTTCAAAACAATAAACTAAGTAATTCTACTAATATTTTCTTTTATTTTTTTAAAATATGCTTCTCATAAATCTTTTATATCATATAAATTTGAGAGCTGGAGAGTATATAGTAGTAATTCTGGAACTACTTCATCTTTAATAATTTCTTTTGATAACTTCTTTTTATGTTCTTGCCTTTCACAATACAAGGATAATTTTCCCATTATCATTCACATGTGTAGAGTTATATGTCTAATTTTTTCTTGTTCTGATCAATTATGTGCCCAGTATTTTTTGTCATACTCTTTTTGAAATACTTGTAAATCTTTTATTTCCATTTGGTATTTTTAGTATTATATAGTAGTTTTTATTAGTTTTATGATAATTTTTTGTATTTAAATTAGTATATATTTAAGTATAATTATAATAGTTTAAAGTCAAATGGAATTTATTTTAGATCTTGTTTTTAATTTTTAGCTATTTTTTTATAGAAATATTAGTTTATATACTTTATACTAAAAATTTAATTTTGATAATTTTTTATTGTTAATTATAATTTCATTAAGTTTTTTAAATTTTTTTGATGCAAAAATTTAGTATAATATCACATATTACCACTTCTTGTAATTACAATTGTTCGTATTGTGATGTTATTAAAGATGGTAAAAAATTAAAACTAGAACATAGGAATGAAATAGTTGATTTTATAGTTAAAAATCAAAATTATATATGAGATTTTAAGTTTTTTGGTTGAGAACCACTGTTAGCTTTTCCGGATGTAAAATATATAGTAAGTAATTCAAAAAACAAAATAAAAAATGATTTTTTTGAACTAGTTACCAACACATCTCTTATAAAAAAAGAACACTTAGAATATTTCTCAAAAAACCTTAAAACCCTTTACTTTAGTGTAGATAATGAAAACATATTTAGAGAAAATTTGTTTTTAGATATAATAAAAAATTATCCAGCCTTAGAAAGAAAAATTTATATAAATCTTATAATAGATCCTAAAAAAATAAAACAATCAAAACAACTTTTTGATAGATTATATGATATATGATTTTATTGATATAATTTATTACCAATATATTTTACTAAAATTTGGGATAAACAAGAACTTCAAGAGCTATCAGTTTTCATAAAGTATATTCTTGATTTATCAATCAAAGAAAATAAACTTAGGATGTATTGATTTATGAATGGTAAATGATGAGAATCAAAACTTTCATATAATTCTCTTTTCATAAATATTGACAAAAAAATTTATTACTCAGATATGGTATCAACATTTATGTGAGCTAAGATTAAGAATGAATTATACATTTGAGAAACTGATAAACTTAAATTAGAAAAACTAAACAACTTTGAGCTTGAGAATAAAAAAGAAATTTTGAGAAACTTGGAACAAGAAGTTACAAATAAAGTTAAATGACAAAAACAATTACAAAAACTTATGGATTATTTTTCATTATATTTAAATAATAAATAAAAAACATTTAAAAACAATTACAAAAACTTGTAAATCCCTAAATTATATATATTATGGGGATAATAATACCTAAATTTACCATTATTATGTGATTTATAAAAAGATATTTGGAAAAAAGTGTAAAAAAAGAGATATTTAAATGAAAAATAATTATTATTTATTGACCTAGACAAGTATGAAAAACTACTCTTGTAAAAAAAATCTTGAAAGATTACAAAAAAAGCTGATTATATCTAAATTGTGATGAAATAGACATAAGAAGTGTACTCCAAGATAAAACTTCTACAGTAATAAAAGAATTTTTATGAAATAAAACATTTGTAATTATAGATGAAGCCCAAAGAGTTAAAAATATATGACTGACTCTTAAATTAATTCATGATACTTTCCCTGAAATTCAATTAATAGCAACAGGTTCATCTTCATTTGAATTAGCAAATGAAGTTAATGAACCCCTAACATGAAGGAAAAGAGAATTTTTTATGTACCCCATATCTTTTTTGGAACTCAATGAAAAGTATTCAAAAATAGAATTGTCTAGAGTTTTAGAAAATAGAGTTATATATTGAATGTATCCTGACATATTAAACTCGGATGGAGAATCTGTAATCAAAAATTTGAAATCTCTCTCAGAGAGTTATCTATTTAAAGATATAATGAATTTCTGAAAAATTAAGAAATCAGATTTTTTGATAAAACTACTTCAAGCACTATCTCTTCAAATATGAAAAGAAATATCCTACAGTGAATTATCTAGATTACTATGAATAGATAAAAAAACTGTTGAAAATTATATAAACATATTAGAAAAAGCATTTATTATTTTTAGATTATCATCTTTGAGTAGAAATATAAGAAGTGAATTAAAAAGAAGTAAAAAGGTATATTTTTACGATTTATGAGTTAGAAACGCTATAATAAATAATTTTAATCCCTTAAATTTGAGAAATGATAAATGAGATTTATTTGAGAACTTTTTAATAGTTGAAAGATTAAAATACAATTCTAAAAATGAACTTAATAAAAACATATATTTTTGGAGGACAACCTCACAAAAAGAGATAGATTATATAGAAGAGTGTAATTGATTAATTCATTGATATGAGTTTAAATTTACCTGAAATAACTATAAAAAACATAAAGAGTTTATTAAAAATTATAAGAACTCTGAAATAACTTTAATAAATAATGAAAATTTTCTTTCATTTATAACATAAATATATTTTTAATATAAAATATGAAATAATATACTATTTTTTGTATTTAAAAATTATAATGGAAAACAAACAAAACCTACTATCCAAAGAAAAAACCCAAAAACAAAATAGAATATGGGTTAGAATAGCTTCAGCTTGTAACAACAAGTGTATTTTTTGTTTGGACAGTGACGCACAAAACTGAACATTTCCAGATGAAAATAAAATAAAAAAAGAAATAAAAAATTGATATAAAAACTGATTTGAAAATAGAGTAATTATATCTTGATGAGAAGCAAGTATAAATCCCAAGTTTCATGAATATATAAGATACTCAAAACAAATTTGATATGATAGAGTACAAACAGTTACAAATTGAAATATGTTTTTTCATGAAAAATTTTGTGAAAAAGTTTTTGCAGCTTGATTGGAAGAAGTTACTTTTTCTTTTCATTGACATAATTCAAAACTTCATGATTATCTTGTAGCTACACCTTGAGCTTTTAAAAAGTCTTTAAAATGACTTATTTATATCAAAAAACATTTTCCAAAAATTATTATAAATATAGACATAGTTGTAAATAAAGTAAATGTTAGATATTTACCAGAAATCGTTAAATTTTTTATGAAATTAGGGGTATATGAATTTGATATATTGCAAATAATACCATTTTGAAGATGATTTAAAGAACATAAAAATACTCTTTTTTATAATATATCAAAAAATATAAAATATTTGCAAGATACTTGGAAATTATCTAAAATACCCTGAATGTATATGTGGACAAATAGATTTCACAGCGAAGCATTTGAATGATTTGAAGATCTTATACAAGATCCAAGAAAAATAAAATCAGAAGTTATGTGAGAAAGTAGGGAAATGTTTGAACCATTTATAAAATCAAAATGAAAAATAAAACCAGAATGTTTTTGAGAGAGATGTAAATATTGTTTCATAAACCAATATTGTCATGGTTATTTAGAAAGTATTAAAAACCCTTTATTACTAAAAAATAATAATCAAAAAAAAGATTATATTATAGTAAATTGAGAAGAATTTCCAAGTCAAGTTTATGAAAAATATTGAGAAACATGAGAAGACTTTAAAAATTATTTGAAAAGTTTGAAAAAAGATATAATAAATATCCCAAAATGTTTATGATGAACTTGAGTGTATCAAAATTATAACGATTTAATAAGAAAAAGAACCCTAGAAGACTATACCAGTAAATATATAAAAAATTTATATAGAAAAAAATCTTTGAGATGTGAGAATTGTAAATATTATAATAATTGTGAATGAATACATCTAAATTTTATAAGAAGTTATTGATTTGATATTTTAGAGCCAATTTTATGAAACAATTAGTATTATTTTGTTTATTATTTATATTCTTTACGAATAAAGTTTATGCATTACCTATTTCTGCATTATTTTTGTGATTAGATTTTATACTTTTCTTAGTTCCATGAGTATTATTGTTATTTTCAACTCTATATTTTTATTTTAAAAAATATATTTTACACTTTAATCTATTTTTAATAGTTCTATTTTTTGTTAATTATATATTTCACTATAATATTACAAATGAAATATTATTTTTCTTGTATTCTTTTTTATATTCTTCTAAATATGAAAAAGCTATATATTTTTGTTTTTCTAATTTTAGAAAACATCTAGTTATAAAATTTGTTTTGTAATCAAAATTTAAATCTAAATTACTTTTATTTTTTAATAAAAAACTATATTTATGGTTTGTAAAAAACTTAATTAATATATTTTTATTTAATTTTTGTAAAAGGAATAATTTAATTATATTAAATATAATCTTTTTAAATAAGTATCTTTTGTAATTTTTATAAAATAAAATTAAATTAATATTTTGAGTTTTTATATTTCTAAATGAAAAATATGGAATTAGTTTACTTTTAAAATATAAATTTCAATCCAAGTATATCAAGTTAAAAATATTTTTCAGTACCTTATATGAAAAATAATCTTGCTTATCTCACAATTCATCAAAATCTAACTTTTTGTAAACTCAATTAAATTTAATTATTTCAGAAAAATCATAAATAGTATTATTTCATGTTGTTATATTTCTTGTTTGTAAGATAATGATTTTTCAATTTTGTATACAAAACTCTATATTTTGTGGAAAGTTTAATAATGTTTCCAATTTTTTTCATAATAATTCTAATTCTTTTTTTAAACTAAAATTTAAGTTATATTTTTTATTGCCTCTCCCAGAAGTTACATCATCATATTTTTTTCAAATTTCATAGAATCATTTTTTTAATATATTTTTAGGCGATCGAGAGAAGTACACTCAGTATATTTCTGTTTCTATAAATTCTTGTATTATTACTGATAACAAAATTTTATTTTGTCATCAAAACCATTTTGTGTTATCATTATCTGTTAATATTTTTTTTATTTCTTGTATGTCATGTGGTATTATACTATTGAAAAATCAAGCATAACTAATGTTAGTTCAATCTTCTAATTTAAAACTTGGTCTTAAAATATATTTTTTGTTTCTTTTTAATAGATTAAAGTCAAAATTTTTTGTTTCTTGTATGTTTATTATAAACGTTTTTGGAATTAAAAAATCATTTTTGTATAGTTTAATAATATTACTTGCTTTATTTCAAACATCTTTTTTATTTCAAAATACTTTCATTTTTTGTTTATATTAATATAATTTAGCTTATTATATAATAAAAAATAAATTTTAAAATAATTTTATGGCAAATATATGATACATACAAGTAAACAGGCATTGCAATAATTGATGCCATTTTTGTAGTAACCCAAGTAATGGAAATAATATTAGCTATAATCGATGAATAGAGCTTATAGATGATTTTATAGAAAAAAAATACAATTGAATAATATTTACATGATGAGAACCAACATTATCACCAGACCTAGCAAAATGGATAGAGTATGCCAACCAAAAAGGCATACACTCTAGAATGATATCAAATGGAATGATGTGTGCAAACCCAGATTTTATACAAAAATTAGCAGATTCTTGACTAGAATTAATACACTTTTCAGTTTACTCTTGTTATGAAAAAGTACATGATTTTTTAACAGATACCCCATGAAGTTGGAAAAAACTTATGATGAGTATAACAAACGCACTAAACTCTTGAATAAGAGTACAAATAAATACAGTTATAAATCATTATAATGAAACACACCTTGATAAAACTATTAAATTTCTATCAAAAACATTCCCTCCAATAAAACATTTTGTTTGGAATAACTTAGATCCAGAAATGATGAGAAAAACAGATATAGCACGGTCTACTTTACCAAATTTTGATAATTTTAAACCATCTTTGAATAGAGCTATGGATTATCTTGATTCACTGTGAAAAACATATAGAGCAGAAAAAATGCCACTTTGTTATATAAGATGACATGAATGGTGTTCTACAGAAACAAGAAAAATAGTAAAAGATGAGGAAAGAATAGTACATTTTCTAGATTTCAGAGAAACTATTCATGAAGTAGAGTGGTGACATGAAAAATTACCTGAATGTAGTGAATGTGATCTGAACAGTATATGTTCTTGAGTTTATGAATATGAAAGATATTATAATTTTGTAAAAGTATACCCACAAAAGCTAGAAAAAAAGGAAAAACAAGAAATTATTGATAAAATAAAATGAACTTTTTAGCTTTTATAAATTAATAAAAGCTTTTTATTAAATTTACAATCATACTTATAATAATTTTGAATATTTTATCTTCTAGAAAAAAAGTAATCATAAATCATAATATTATATATGGAGAAAATGAAAAAGTATTTAATATTTTTATTTTAGTTGTATTACTATATCATTTTGTTTTTCTATTTTTATGATATAAATTAACTATATCATAACACTTCTTTATGATTTCTAATTCTTCTTTATCTATTGTTCTACTAATATTATTAAAAAATTTTTTTGGACTGGGAAATAAAATAGCATCTTTTTTATGTTTTATGCTTTCTGTTTCATAATGTCATAATATATATTGAGTACCAAAAGCATTAACTAAAAACTCTTTATCAACAATATCACCCTCTTTTAAATCCTTAATATTTATATAATTTGTTTCAGCAATACCAAAAGTGATTTTATAACTATAAAAAAGAATTTTAAAGATTATGTAAATAGCAATATACAAAGTGAATACCCTGATTAAAAGACTAGTAATTTCCTCTTTATTACTAAAAAATTCTCATAAAATAAACCCATTAAGCCCAACAAATAATATCAAAATAAATATAGTTTCAATATTGTTTTGCTTTGTTTTAAAAATTTTAGATATTGTACTTTTTACTCTATTAATTATTATTACAATGAGATAATAAGCAATTAAGAAAATAATAATGCTAGCAACTATTAAATAAACTCAATAATTTTCTACAATATTTTTTAATAAACTGAAATTTTCAGCATTTTCAAATACTCAATTTAATAAATAAATCCTACTCAACCTAATACTCACAAAAATTATCAAAAAAACAACTATCCATTTTAAAATAACAATTAAATTATTACCCCCTTTGTTATTTTTGTACACTTTCCATTTTTCCCTCAAATCATTAACAACATTTTTCCATAAATCCCTAGCAAAGCTTCTTTGAAAAAGACACTTACCAAAATAAAACCACAAGAAATACCCAATCAAATAGGCAATAGTGACAAGAGCAATATTTCAAATAAAAGCAACAACCCCGATATAGGGAATAAATAAACTCAAAACAAGCAGATATTTAGCGTCTCATGCAGCCCATATACCAAAATAATATAAAATAAAACTAACAAAAAGAGTGATAAAAATTTGTAGAACAAACATTATATAGTTTATTTCTGGAAAACTAAAAAATATATAAACATAATAAACAGGAACAATCATTAACAAGTAAACTAAAAGCTTATTTGGAATAATTTTGAATTTCAAATCAGAAATAATAATTTTATAGTTTATATATAAGAAAGCAATAGCCATTAAGTATAAAATATATTGCATTTAGTTTTGAAAATTATATAATTATCTTTAGTAAAATTATATCAAAATATATATTTATGCAAAATTTAAAATACTATGTTTTATGAACAAAAAACTCACCACTTTTGAAGCAATACCTAGATAAGTTTTACAATAAACTTTTAGAAAATCTAAAAACGATAAAAAACTCTAAAATTGGTAATAAAACCCTCTCAGAAAACATAGAAAAATTACTTAAAAATAATCAAAACAGAAAATTTATTTTAGACTGAGATAATTCATCACTCATAAACTCTATAATAATAGACAAAAACATAGACTCTATAAAAAAATTAGAGCAAGAAATAACAATATTTTTAGAAGAATGACCACAAAGCGGAAAACTCACTCAAAACAAATGAATAAAAATAGCATGAACAAATATAAGACTTACCATAAAAGACAATAATCCATATAGATTTCACCAAGCACACCCTGAACATGCAATTAATTGATGAGTATTATGATGGGGAGAAAAAACTCAAAGCAATTGGTTAGAAGTTTATGAAAAAACCTTCAAACTATTAAAAAAAGTTGATGAATGAATATATGATGAACTAAATGAAATAATAACAAAAATAATACCACTGTGAACAGCAAGATCAATGCACAACTCATCAAGCTATAAAGAGTGCATATGACATCTATACCTTTGATACACCATAGATAGCAGCAGTCCAGAAATTAATAATTTAGAAGCAATCATACACGAATCATCACACAATAAATTAAACCTAATCATGCAATTTGACCCTGTAGTATTAAACGATAAACAAGAAAAATATTATTCAGCAATAAGACCAGATGCTAGACATATGCACGGTATACTTTTGGGTTATCACGCATTCGCTCCAACCATGTATATTATGATGAAAACCTATGTAGATTGAATTTTTTGAAATGACCAATGATGGTTAGAAAAAATAGTACTTTATTATATGAAAGTAAAATTTTTGCAAAAAGTCATGAAAAAACATGCTAAATTTACCAAACTATGAAATGAAATAAATGATGAAATGGATTATGTAGTATCCCAAATGGATATACTTTTTAAAAAATTATCACCCAGTAAGCAAATAATACTTAGAGCAAAACAAAGACAAACACAACATTTTTTGGAAGTTAATCAAAACTACCCAAAACTAGAATATTAGAATAATTCAATAATAAATAAGAAAATGTCACAAAATATAATATGTCCTAACTGTTCAACACAAATAAACCTAGACTTAATAGCAGAAGAAAAATACAAAAACATGCTAGAAATAAAAGAAAAAGAACTAAAACAAGAAATGAACGAGCAAGCCATTAAATGGGCAGAAGAAAAAGCAGAAAAACTATTAAAACAAAAACAAGAAAAAGACTCTATAGAAATGCAAGATCTAAAAAATAGACTTGTAGAACAAGAAAAACAAGCAGAAATATTACAAAAACAAGAATTAGAAATAAGAAAACAAAATAGACAACTTGAACAAAAAAACAAAAACAATGAACTAGAAATGATAAGAAAATTAGATGAACAAAAAAAGAAAATAGAAGAAAAAATTAACTTAGAACTCAATCAAAAACAGGCTAAAGAATTAGATAATAAGATGAAAGAAATACAGCAAGACTTTAGAAAAAAAGAACTTGAATACATGAAACAAAACGATCAAATGAAAAGAGCCCTTGATGATGCTAAAAGAAAAGCAGAACAATCAAGTCAGCAAATACAATGAGATATAAGTGAAGATGATTTAAAAAATACCCTAATTCAAGCTTTTCCAGTAGATGATATACAAGACATAGCAACATGAATAAAATGAGCAGACCTAATACAAACAGTAAAAAATAATCTATGAATAAACTCATGAATAATAGTTTGGGAATCAAAAAACACAAAATCCTGGACAGACTCTTGGATAATGAAGTTGAAAGAAGATAAGCTAAAAGTAAATTGAAACATAGCAGTATTAGTTACTAAAACCCTACCAAAAAATATAGAAAAATTTTGATTATTAGATGATATAATGGTCTGTCTACCAGAATTTGCTGTCTGAGTTTCAGCAATACTTAGAGATAAATTAATTTCTATATCAAAATTAGAAAAATCCATGCAATGAAAAGATATAAAAATGGAAATGTTATATAAATACCTATCCTCACAAGAATTTTCATCTAAAATATCTATGATGGTAGATGTGTTTGCAAATTTAAAAACTTGAATAGAAACAGAAAGAAGAGCAATGGAAAAAAATTGGAAAAAAAGAGAAAAAGACCTTCAAAGCGCCAGCTTAGCAGTAACACATATGTATTGAGAACTTGAATCCTTGATGTGACAATCACTACCATGATCTGAAAAACTAGAGCTACCAGAAGGATAGAAATTATAAGCCCAAAATAAACACTAAGCAGCAAATATATTTAATTAACTAAAAATTTGATTTGACAAACTTATTTAATAAAATGTAGTTATTAATTAACCAAAAATACCATAATCATGAAAAAAATACTTATAATACTTTGTATTTTTATATCTATAAGTTCTTGTACATACAAAGAAAACAAAGAAGATAAAAAAGAAGATAAAAAAATACAAAACATAAAAAAACAAGAAAAATTTTGAATACTAACCAAATATATAAAACTAGATATAACCGATGAAGAAAGCTCAAAACTACAAAAAATAATAAAACAAAGAAATAAAACACTTATAGAAATAAAAGATATGATGGAAACAAGTACAAAAGAAAATAAAGATGAAACATACAAAAAAATATCATCAAAAAGAAACGAAATATTTTCTAAAATATTAGTATATGTAGCCGAAGAAAAAAAACAAAGCTTTGAGAGATACTATGAAAAAATAAACACAATGATAAAAAATAAATTATATAATAAATAAAAAAATGGATTACTCTAAAGAGTCTATTGATAGACAAGAAAAAATCAGCTTAATGAAAAAAGCATGAATAATTTGCTATGCCAATAAATTTGAAGAAAAACAAGATATAAAAAAAATAAGAAATTCTTCTGAAAACATGTATAAAGAAGTTGAAGAATTAATGGAAAAATGAGCTTCAAATAAATTTAAAACAGCTTGAAGACTTATATCAAGCAGATCAATGTGAAAACTTTTGTTTGCTAAACTACTAGATAATACATCCAGCATTCAAATATGTTTTATGAAAAATAAAATAAATTTTAATACATGAAAAAAAATAGTTGAGAACATTGAAATATGATGAGAAGATAAAAACGCATTTAAAGTAGCTGAAAAATTTTGCCAAGTATGAGACTATATATGAGTAAAATGAGACTTATTTGTAACAAAACATGGAGAACTAACAATATTTGTTAGCGAATTTCAAATACTAAGTAAAGCAGTTAGACCACTGCCAGAGAAATTTCATGGCATAAAAGATAGAGAAAGCATATATAGACAAAGATACCTTGATTTGATAATGAATGAAAAAAGCTATGAAAGATTTATTTTTAGAAGTGAATATATAAAACACACAAGAAATTTTTACTTACAAAAAGACTTTATAGAAATAGAAACACCTATTTTATGAAACGCAGCAAGCTGAGCTGCTGCTCAACCCTTTATAACCCATCACAACGATTTTGATGAAGATTTTTTCTTGAGAATAGCACCTGAAACCGCTCTTAAAAAAGCTACAGTTTGAAGATTTGAAAGAGTATTTGAAATATGAAAAAATTTTAGAAACGAATGATCAGACCCTTCTCATATGCAAGAATTTTCAGTTGTTGAACACTATGCTGCTTGGTGGAATTTTGAGGATAATATGAAATTTATAGAAGAAATGTTTGATTATATTTTTGATAAAATGAAATTAGATAAAAAAGTAAAAATCAAAGACAAAGAAGGTATAGAAAAAGAAGTAGATTTCACAACACCATGGATTAGAGTTGATTATATAGATTGAGTGAAAGAAAAATCTGGTATTGATGTTTCAAAATATTGATCAAATGATGAAGCCAAATTAAGAAAAGATATAAAAGAAGCATGATTTACTTGGGAATGAATTGATAATCAAGGAACAACAACAATGATAGATTATCTTTATAAAAAAGTTTTAAGACCTAGTATTGTATGACCTGCTTTTGTTTACAACTATCCAAATACTATGCAACCTCTAGCAAGAGAATCTGATGAAAATGAAAACATAGTAGAACAATTTCAAGTTGTTTTAAACGGTTGGGAAATAATAAAAGCTTACTCAGAACTTGTAGATCCAAAGCTACAGAAAGAAAAATTTGATGAACAATCTTGAGCTATAGAAGCTTGAGATGAAGAGGCAACATCTGGAGATGATGATTTTGTTTTAGCTATGGAGTATGCTATGCCTCCTCAGTCAGGGTTGGGTATCTGATTTGATAGAATAATATCACTTCTAACATGACAAGAAAACCTGAGAGATGTTGTTTTATTTCCTTTGATGAAAGAAGATAGCAACGAGAAAAATGATTAAAGTTAAAATAAATTATAATAGAGTGTTAAAAATATTTTTATAATGGAGTACTCAAAAAAGTGTGTAAATATAAATTTTGTATATTAATTAATAGTAATTTTAAGAATTATTTTTATTATTATACTATATAATTTCTAATAAAATTCTATTTACACACTTTTTTGTACACTATTTATTTTTTAAATATCCCTAAATTCTCTAAATATATTAAATTTTTTTCTTTTTGAAAACGATTTTGGATATTTTTATATGATTTTCAAGTTTTATTGCCGCTCAAAAACAAAAAAATTTAATAT
This sequence comes from uncultured bacterium, assembly GCA_963922865.1. Lineage (GTDB taxonomy): Bacteria > Patescibacteriota > Gracilibacteria > BD1-5 > UBA6164 > CAWUJK01. The sequence goes on from CAWUJK010000003.1 coordinate 62,378, forward strand.
ATTTAGAGAATGAGAGTTTTTTGAGTTTGTATTTTGATATTTTTGTGTTATAATCTAATAAAAAAAGTATTGAACATAGCATGCTATGTTCAATACTTTTTTTTAGTATCGCTTATTTATTCTAGATAACTATTTATAAAATTTACTATTTTATCAGAAATTATATGTGTACTTCATCTTTTTTGATTGAAAAATTCTTCCATATCTTCATGAACTATAACTGGAGTTGTCTCTATTAATCAAGGCTTCCAAGGCTCATCCACATATATATCATTTATAGAGTAAGGCTCTCCTCATCTTATATATCTTGAGAATCTAGATATAAATCCATCAGGGGATGTGTATAGCTTACTACCTTGTTTAAATTCTTCTTTTATCTTCTTTATAGCCTTAAAAATTATTTCTAATTGTTTTGAAGAATAGCTGCCTGGTATAGATATTTTTTTTCATTTTTCATTTATCATGAATATAGCATCTCACTCTTTTTTTATATCTATATTATTTTTTTCTCATAAAGTAATTACTTTTTTTATATATCTATCTCTATCTTCTATATTATCCTTAGCTTTTTCTGTTTCAATTTCTTTATATATATCTATATTTTTAATATCTATATCAAGTAATTTTTTTATTTCATTTGATTCATCTTTTATGGAGTAATCATTTTTAATTTCTTCTAAAACCCTTTTAAACAATTCATTTATGCGACCATTTTGTTCCCAACTTAATTTTTCATTTAAAAATCTTTTATAATATTTATTCAAATTTTTAAGCTCTTCTAGTTGTGATTTTAATAAATTTTTCTTATCACAATCTTTTTCATTATTTATTTTGTATATTAATTCATTTTGAGCCATTTTCATTAATGATAAAGATCATTTACTGTTATTTTTTTCTAAATCAAGATTTTCAGCTAAATGATTTAAATCTTTATAGCATGATTTGTTAGCTATTTCTCACATAATACTTTTTAAAGGGTATAAAAATCCTACTTTTTAAATCCTTTTACCAATTATAACATAAAAATTAGTATTATACAAAAAATTTAACAAAATATAGTTTTTATTTTAGAAATTCATTTATCAAATTTATGATTTCTTGAGTTTTATCATGAGTATCAATTTTTCTTCATTTTAGAAAAATATCTCTTATTTGTTTATTTGTTAATACAGTTTCTTCATCCCAAGAAGGCCGCCAATCATCTTCTATTCAAATATTATTATATCTTTTGTGATGAGTTTCTATATCAATGAAAGATTTAGGAAATTCTAAATATGAATATATAAATTTATTATCATAAGTATATAGCTTCCCATTTGGATACTGCTTTTTTATTTTATGTATTATTTTTAAAATAGTCTCTATTTGTTTTTTGTTATAATAACTTATATAAAACCCAATACCTTTATCATTTATCATATATCTTCCTGTGGAATCATACTCTATTTTTATCCCATACTTTTCGCCCAATCTTATAAATTCAAGTTCATAATTTATTTTTTCTTTTTCGATATTTTTTTTAATATTAGCAATTATATCCTTTTTCATGTTAAGAGTATCTTTTATCTCTTCCAATTCATAATCTATACTATGACCTTTTTCTATTTGTTTTAATATTTTTTCAAATAAATAAACTAATCTTGTGTTTTGGTGTTTATTTAATTTTCTATTTAAAAAATCTCTATAAGGAGAATCTAGTTTTGATAAAACATCTAGTTGATTTTGTAAAATATTTCTTTTATCACAATTATTTCCATCTTTTATTTTTTTTATTAAAAGATTTTTGGAACGCTGTAATATTGACAGAGATCAATTACTATTTTTTTCCTTTAAATCAAGATTTTCAGCAGAAGCCAAAATATCTGAGTTACATGATATACTTTCTATGTTTCACATATTAATTTAAAAATATTTTTATTAAACTATAACATATTATCATAAAAATTATTTTAATACAAAAAAAGTCTTCTAAAAAAATAAAAATATATTTGTCAACAAAAAAAATGTTTATTTTCTTGTTTTTTCAGACTAATTTATGTTATAGTTATAATACATTTAGAATTTTATAACTAAAAACAAATGGAAAGTTCAAGTTTTTTAAGTACAAGCATCAAGAATTTAGAAAGTAAAATATTAAATGATTTCAATAAATCCCTAGTTAGAATCTCTTATTTTGATTTATGATATAAAATTTTTAAATTTTTTGGCAGAAATTTAGAACTTTTTTCTTATAAAAAATCCAGGAAAAACTTTATTTTTTACAAAGATAAAAAATGAGTAAACAATCATATAGCAGTATACAAAGCTTTGGATAAAAATGATTTTAGCTCTTGAACAGTGATTGAAATTCTAATTTGAGAAACAAACAAAAAAGATATAATTTTTCTCTCAGAAAATAAAATTTACAACATAATAGAAAACAAATGGGGTAAAGTATTAGATTCTAGTATAATAGAAGACCAAGAAAAAATACAAAAACTACTTAGTTTTATAGAGCAAGATATAAATTATATTACAAATAAAACTAGAAAATATCAATCTAAACTTAGACAAAAATGAGTTTTAGATAAACAAATAAAACAAACCCAAATAGATAAATTTAAGATAAATTTTGATGAAAATATACTCAAAAAAAGTTTAGAAAAACCCCTTGTAGTTTAAACATATTTACACATTTGTAAGACCAATATAAGACCAATCCAAAAAATATATTTAATTTTTGAGTTTTTGAGCGGCTATATTCTTGAATAATATTTAAAACATCCAAAACCGCTTTCAAAAATGAAAAAATTAAATATATTTTTTGGGTTTTGGGGGTTTCTAATTTTTTGTTAAATAAAAAATTGAGTACATATTTTTAAATAAACCTCTTTCAAAAAAAGAAAAAAATTAAATATATTTTTTGGATTTTGAGTTTTTCTAATTTTTTGTTAACCAAAGAATTTAATTACATATTTTTAGACAAACCGCTTTCAAAAAAGAGAAAATTAAATATATTTTTTGGATTTTGAGGTTGTTTAATTTCCTATTAAACAAAAGAAGATAAGTATATATTTTTAAATAAAATTGGAAAAAAAGAAAAAAAAAGTAATATCATATTACTTTTTTAAAAACCATATTTTAATAAACATGAAAAACCTAGTAATAATTTGAGGAAGTGATGGTTTTGGTAGCTGGCTTGCTTGGTATATCAAAAAAAATTTTAAAGACAATATAAACCTAACCATCACCTGAAGAAATCAAAGCAAACTTGAAAAAACCTCAAAAAAAATTTGATGTAATTTTTCAACCAACAATACAGAAACTATAAAAAAATCAGATATAACTGTATTTTGTGTACCCGTATCAAAAACAGAAGAAATCATAGAAAAATATGCACCACAACTTAAAAAATGAAGCGTAGTTTTGGATGTAACATCTATAAAAAAATGACCCTCACTAGCATTAAAAAAATTTTCACCCAAATGAGTGCTTATTATCCCAACCCACCCTATGTTTTGACCATTTGTATCAACAATATCATGACAAATAATAGTTTTAACAGCTGAAAAAGAAACACAAAAAGACCCACGCTACCATTTTTTGAAAAACTTTCTAGAAAAAAAATGAGCAAAAGTTGTGGAAGAAAGCCCATTAGAACATGATAAAATGATGGCAGTAGTACAATGATTAACCCATTTTAATATGTTTGTTTTAGCGCAAACAATGAGGAAACTAAACTTTTCTATAGAAAAATCCCTTAACTTTGTTTCACCAATATACAAAATAATGATAAGCTCAGTTGGGAGATATGTTTCCCAAAACCCTAAACTTTATGCTGATATCCAGATGAATAATACAGAAGTCCTAAAAGTACATAAATGTTTTATGAAATCAACAAGTATATTCAATGATTTCGTAGAACAAAAAAAAGAAGAATTATTTATAAAAACAATAGAAAAATCCAAAGATTATTTTGCTGAGAATTCTGAAAAATGACAAAAGTATACAGATAAAATTATTTTTATGCTTTGAAAACAATCAGAAATAGTTGAAAAAAATATTTGAAATATACTTATTTTTGAAAATATTTACACTTGAGAAATTTTAAAACAAACAGTAAAAAAATACGATAATCCAAACATTTATCTAAAAAATGGATTAACACTAAATATTGATGAATACAATATCATAAAAAAATAAAAAAATGAAAACCAAATTACCAAAAGTAGAATTATATTCAGACGGTTGAGCTAGACCAAATCCATGACCATGAGCATATTGAGTAATTTTGAGATACAACTGAGTAGAAAAAGAATTAAGTTGATTTGAAAAAAATACCACAAACAATAGAATGGAGTTAAGCTGAGTAATAGCATGATTAAAAAAACTTAAGTATCAATGTGAAGTTGAAGTATTTACAGACTCAAGTTATGTAGTAAACGGTATAGAAAAGTGATGGGCTAAATCATGGCAAGAAAAATCATGGATGAAAACAAAAAATAAAAAAGCCATAAATTATGATCTTTGGGAAGAGTTGTTAAATCTAACAAAAAAACATGAAGTAAAATTTATTTGGTTAAAATGACATAATTGACATAAAGAAAATGAAAAGTGTGATGAAATAGTTACTAAACTTATATTGAAAAAAAAGAAATCTTTATTTTTAGAATAAAGCTACAATATTAATTAAAAATTATTATCATAAAAATAGGGAATAAACCTTTACAAATACTCAAATAAAACTAAAATTTAAAGTAAATAACCCACAAAAAACAATATGGAAAAAATATTAACATGAATAAAGCCAACATGAGCGTGAATGCATTTATGAAATTATTTTTGAATGTTTATACCTCTATTAAAAAACAGTGAAAAAAGAGAATCATATTTGATGATAGCAGACTATCATTCATTAACTTCTGTCCATGATTGAGAGACATTGAAATCAAACAAAAAAAGATTACTTTGCGAGCTTTT
>CAWUJK010000004.1:0-64759 GCA_963922865.1 uncultured bacterium
TTTATTAATAAATAAATCCAAACTATAAAGAAAAATGTAGATATATATCATGCACTTGTCCAATAATAATCTATAATCAAATCTAAACATAAGTCTATGTAAAATCATCATCAACATCACCAGTGTATATGCAATCATATATTCCAAAGAATTAATATTAACACAAGTCATATTAATATATATAATTTTGAGAGTCAGCTGTATTTTATTTTTTTTTCTTTTTTCATTTTTTTACTTGTTCAAATAATATTTTAATATATATCATCTTTTTTTATTATCAGTAATTTTAGAGAATGTATTATTTATTTTACTTAGGTTTATTATAAGCTTATTCAAATTATTTTCAAAGTTTGTTGTTTCCATATGTACTTTTATGTTATCATTAAAATTTTTATCTATTATTGTATTTTTTAAATAAGAACTATTTTTGTAAAAACTATATTCTGCTAAATTAGATATAAAAGTTTCATATTCACTATGATTATAATTTAGTTTAGAAAACTTTTCTTTTGTAAGGATTTTTAAAATACTTTTGTAATAATCTCTATAAGAAGATTTATTTTCTATTAATTCTCCCCTAAACCATAATTTTGAATTTTCTAAATTAAAATCAGTTATAAATCATACTGGAATAATAAAACTTAATTTTTTACCTTTATCTATTTTATTTTGACTTGTTCATAAAAATCATACTGGAATAGAAAAATTAAAATTTTTATCATTTGTGCTCTTTTTGAGATTACTTCAAAAAAATCAAAGCTTTAGCTGAGAATATTTTGAAAAAAAACTTTTTTTATCAGCAATATCTATAATTTTACTTCAGTTACAAATTTCTTCAAAATTATATCATGTTTTATTTATATTTGCATTATCACAATATCAAATATCTCAATATGAGTTATTTATAGCAAACAATCATAAAAAAACAAATATTAATATTTTAATTGTTTTCATAAATTAATTGTTATAAATTACATGAATAGAATTTCTATCAATTTCTAATTCTTTTCCAGTAATCTCTTTATAAAGACTATACACACTCAAATCTATGTTAAAATATTTTATATTGTTTTTTATTTTAAAAAACCATCAAATTCATTTATTTCAAATATTTTTAACATTATAGTTTTTCCTTAGATTATTTTTATCATTATCATTTTTAAAGTTTCATTTAAAAATATTGTTTATAAAAAACTTTGTGTCTGAAATATCTAATTCTTCTTCGTTTTCAAAAGTATTGTTAAAATAAACTGATCAATTTCATCATAAAAAATTGTATTTTTTAAAATTTTTAAATTTATTATTTATATAAGTTGTTGTATGAAACTGTTGTCAGTCAAAATTGTTTCATCAAAAATCTATTTGATTTGATATAAATGATGAGTTTTTGAAATATCAATCTGTTTCAAACTTTATGATATATGGATCTAGTGTATAGTGAGTTTTTTTGAAATTTATATTAGAATCTTTTATCAAAAAAATATTTTTAAAAGTGTAATCAGAGCTAATATCAACATTTATTATAGAATTTTTGATAACTATTTGAGAAAAAAAGTGTTTTATAAAGCTTCATCTCCAAAAGTAATATTCAGCTCAAAATTGAGTTCATGGCTTTATATTTATTATAGAATCTATTATTTTTATTCAATTAAAACCTTTTCTATTTTGATTTGGAGTCAAAAAATATTTTCAATGCTTCGAATTATCCCAAAAATTAGTATTTTTAAAAATTATTTTTCAAGTTCAATCCGGGATATAGAAATAAAAACTTTGAACAACAAAAGAATTTTCTCAAACTCATTCTAGCAAAAGTTCATTTTTATATGTTTCCCCATCAAAATTTAGTCTGATCATGTCAGATGATAAATCATTAGTAGTACAATTTATTTTTATTTTAAAAGTCATTCATGAAGCGCTTTGCTCATTTCAAACTTTGTTAATATTTGTATTTATATATTCTATAGACTTTTCTATTCAAGCTTTTAATGATTGATATGGTTTACTGTCATCAAAAGCCACAGCTTTTTCATCATCTCAATCTATACAGTCGATTAGAGTATGATTATTTATTGCATCAGATTGAGCAAAACTATTTGAAAAATAAAATATAAAACAAAATATTGAAAATATAAACAAAGCACCTTTTTTATAAATTTTTGAGTCCATCCTTTTTTATAATATATTAAAATAATCATAATTATTATATATTTTTTAAAAATAAGTAAAGATACTTTAAAATCCTGTATAAATCTTTTTAATTTTTTAGCTTTTATGCTATAATAAAATCATCATCATACTTATGATATTTTTTGAATTTATTCTAAAGACCAAAAACATTTTATATTATTAAATACTTTTAGATGAATTGGTACTATACTTTGTCTTTTATTATCACAATTTTAATAACTTTTTTTGTATTTGTGTGTTTTATACGAATGAGGGTTAATTTTAAAAGAACTCTAAACTTAGCTTTTTTAAGAGTAACTTTACCCAAAAAAGAGAGTGATTTAGACGAAAAAAAAGAAACAACCAAAGACTTTAAAGAAATGATTTGACTTATGGAACAGTTATTAGCTTCACTTAAAAGCTTGTATTGTTCAAAAATAATTTCCAAATTAACATGACAAGACATTATCAGTTTTGAATACATAGCACACGAAAATGAAATATTTTTTTATATAGTAAGCCCAAAAAAATATAAAAATCTAATAGAAAAACAAGTAAGTTCTTTTTATACAGACGCAGTTGTAGAAGAGACAACAGAGATAAATATTTTTGAAAATAAAAAATATATTGAATCAAGCTACCTAAACACATCTACAAATTTTTTTTACCCTATAAAAACATACACAAAACTTGAAAGTGATCCAATAAACAATATTACCAACGCATTTAGTAAATTAGAAGAAGATGAAAGTGCAGTATTACAAATTCTTTTAAGACCAACTTGAGATGATTGGCAAAAAGATTGTATGAGCGCAAGTTCTAAAATAATGAAATGAAAAAAAGCTTGATTTTCTCTAAACCCATTAAAAATACTAATATCAATCATTGAATTATTCTCTACACCAGAAGAAAATAATTCGATAAAAAATGAAAATGAGACATCAGCCTTGACTCAAGAAAGAGCAAAAACAGTTGATGAAAAAGCAGATAAAACCGGTTATGAAGCTGTTATTAGAGTTATAACAACTTGAAATGATAAGTCTATGGTAGAAGCAGAGCTTAAAAATATAATATCAAGCTTCACTCAATTTTCTCATCCTGACTTTAATAAATTTAAGTTTACACTAAGACATTCTCCTAAAACTATATTAAAAAATTATATATTTAGATTCATGTCTAAACCAATATGGCTTAGAAAAATGATACTAAATACAGAAGAAATAGCCTCTATTTTTCATTTTCCACATATAAAATACAATAAAACACCAGAGATAAAATGGCAAAACTTCAAACTAGTAAAAGCACCAAAAAATATTCCAAAAGAATGAATATTGATATGACATAATGTATATAGAGGAATAAAAAAAGAAATAAAAGTAAAAAATGAAGATAGATTTAGACATTTTTATGTAATATGACAGACTTGAACCTGAAAATCATCTATATTCCAAACGATGATAAGGCAAGACCTAAGAGAATGAAAATGAGTATGTGTAATTGATCCTCACTGAGATTTAGTAAAAGATGTACTACCATTCATTCCAAGAGAAAGAGCAGATGATGTTATATATTTTGATCCAAGTGATTTAGATAGACCTATGTGATTAAATTTATTGGAAGCAGAAACAACCGAAGAAAAAGAAATGGTAGCTATGGACGCACTAAACATAATGATTAAACTTTTTTGAAATGAAATATTTGGACCAAGGCTACAAGACTATTTTAGAAATGCCGTTTTAGCATTGATGGATTATCCAAGTGGATGAGCAATCACAGATGTAATTAGAATATTTACTGATATGGAATTTCAAAGAGATAGAGTTAGACATATAAAAAACCCAATAGTGAGAGCTTGGTGGGAAAAAACTTATGCATCTATGTGAGAAAGAGAAAAACAAGAAATCATACCATATTTTGCAGCAAAATTTGGTCAATTCATTACAAATAAAATGATGAGAAACATCATATGACAAATAAAAAGCTCGTTTGATATTATGGATGTAATGCAAGGTAAAAAAATACTTCTTGTTAATCTATCAAAAGGTAGACTTTGAGATCTAAATTCAAAACTACTTTGAATGGTACTTGTATCAAAATTACAAATGGCAGCTATGAGGAGAGATAATATCCCAAAAGACCAAAGAACAGATTTTTATTTATATATAGATGAATTTCAAAATTATGTAACCGACTCTATAGAATCAATACTCTCAGAAGCAAGAAAATATAGACTTTCATTGAATATAGCACATCAATATCTATGACAATTGGAACAATCTGATGCTTTAACTAAATCTAGTTTAAATCTTAAACAAGCTATATTTGGTAATGTGTGAAATGTTATGAGTTATAAAATATGACCAGAAGATTGAGAATTTATGGCAAAATATTACGCTCCAACATTCTCAGAACAAGATTTAGTTAATATGGATAAGTTCAAATCAGTAAACAAAATAGTGGTTGATAACCAACCAACTACGCCATTTTCTATGATACCCTTAAACCCTTATCTTGAAAACTGAGACCATAAAGTATCAAAAGCCTTAGTAGAACTATCTAGATTAAAATATGGGCGTGATAAAGATTTTGTTAGCAAAGAAATAGAATATAGAATATGAGTAATGTAGTATAAAATATGTCAGAAATAAAAAAATTAAAATCTGAAATTCAAAGTTTAAAAAATTTGAATACTAACTTAGAAAAAAAGTTAAACATAGCTAAATTTTTTCTACAAAGAGAAATAAAAGAGTCAGTAAGAAAAATAAATAAAAGAAAAATAAATAACTCTAGTTGTGAGATAAAAACTAGATTTGCAAATGATAATCTAGAAGAACTTATTACAAAAAAAATAAGAAACTATTTTTGAGACTATACTTTGATGAATATATCTAGTTCTATAATAAAAAATATAATTTCAGCAGAAATAGCATATTATAATTTAAAACAAAACCCCAATTATGATGGTTTTTGAGTAATAAGCTCTTATCATAAAGCACTTGATGGTATAATAGAGCAAACAATAACTAAATGATATAGAAAATTTGCAAAAAAAGAAGGGCAAATACATTTGAGAAAAAATAATCCTTTAGAAAAATCATTACACAATGTAGTAAATAAATGATACATACTAAGCGTTTGAAGATTATTTCATATATTAAAGATAATCAAAAGTAATACTATATCCTATGATTATGTAAATAACTTTGAAAAATATCTAGATAAATATTATTACTTAAAAGAAAATCTTTTATCAAACAATGAATTTTTTAAAATTTTTTCTAAACTTATAAATACTGAAATGCTATGAAAAAAAAGACATTCAGGTCAGATAAATTTTGTAGATACAAGAAAAGCTAGACAGTATTTGATTTGAAATTTAAAAAACAAGAATAGCTTAATATATTTGTTATTAAAATCTGAAGATACAGCTTATTAGAAAACTAAATTTTGTATTTAGTTTTTTTTGTTTATAATTTTATTAGATAATTTTTAATATCTTAAATAAAGATGAAAAATATAATAAATATAGTTTTATTATCCCCTATTTTGATATATGTTCTTTTATTATTTATAAACATAGAAATTTTAAAATTTGAACAAAAAATTAATATATTTTGGATTTGGGAAATAAACATAGCAATTATAGCATTTATATCAATATTTTTTATATTATATATATTTTTAATGTATTTTTCATGAAAATTTTTTACTTTTTTTATTGCAGTAAAAAATAAATCTTTAGAACAAGAAAAAATAAAATTAAAATCTCAATTATCAGACAAAATACCCCAAATAGAAGAAAAAATGCAACAAAAATTTGATGAAACTATAAGTGAGATAAAAAAAATAAACAATAAAAATTTGGAACTTTATAAAAAAGAAAACTCCAAAATAATATGAAAGTTGGAATTTGAAATCCAAAACCTAAAAAATAATTTAAAGAAATAAAAAACCATGTTATACATAGTATCAACACCAATCTGAAATTTATGAGATATAAGCTATAGAGCAATAGAGACACTTCAAAATGTAGATTATATAGCTTGTGAAGACACAAGAACTAGTTCTACCCTACTAAATCATTATAAAATTAAAAAACCACTTACAAGTTTTCATTCTTACTCAAAGCAAACTAAAACTGATAAAATAATATTTGACTTAAAAAAATGAAAAACTATTGCACTTATATCTGATGCTTGAACACCCGGAATATCTGACCCATGATATATACTTATAAAAGAAGCACTGAAGCAAAACATAGAAATAGTACCTATACCATGAGTGACAGCATTTACAACAGCACTATCTGCTAGTTGAATGCCAATGAATCATTTTTTATATCTTTGATTTTTGCCAATAAAAAAATGAAGACAAACATTATTTAAAAAATTAATTGAAATAAAAAAAGAAAAAAATGCTCCAACAATAGTTATTTATGAATCAGTTCATAGAATAATGAAAACCTTAAACGAAATAAAAAACTATTTTTGAGAAAAACATCATGTAGTAGTCGCAAGAGAATTAACCAAAAAATTTGAAGAATTCAATAGGTGAACTATAACTGAAATATTGAAACATTATGAAAATAATAACTCTAAAATAAAGTGAGAGTTTGTTATACTACTTTAATAATTTTTAGTTTATACTTATATAAAAATGAAAAGTATGCAAAAATTTACAAAAATAACTCATAAAAAATTCATTAATCATTACAAAATAAAAAAAACCCCCTCTGAGATAGATAAAAAACTTTTACAAAAAACCCAAAAATACTTAAATTTTGTAAAATGGATACCCTGACTTAGGATGATTTGAGTATGAAATAGTGTTTCAATGAACTATAGCACCAAAAAAAGTGATATAGATTTATTTATAGTTACTACCCAAAACAGCATGTGGCTAAATAGAGCCTTAATAACATTAATATTTCAAATAATTTGACAAAGAAAAACAAAAAATAAACACCAACAAAAATTTTGTCTTAGTTTTTTTTCTAGTATAGAAGGACTTAATTTTAATTCATGGAAACTAAAACAAGACATTTATTTATATTTTCGGATAATATATTTTAAACCAATTTTAAATTATAATAACACTTATAGTTTATTTTTAAGCAAAAATTCTTCTTGGGCTAATTTTGATGATTACTCAAAAATCATAGAAACAAATAAAACATATATAAAATATGAAAAAAATATAGAAAATATAAAAGATAATTTTTTAATAATGTTTATTGATAAATTAATAAAGAAAATATTGCTGAAAAGAACTTTAAATACACAAAAAAAACTCAAATACCCTTTTTGAGTGATAATAAATGATAATTTATTAAAATTTCACGATAAAGATATTAGAAAAAAAATAAGAAACAAACTTTTAATAAACACCTAAAATCCTAATATCTTTAGTAAAAAATTCTAGTTCCCTTAAAGCTTTTTTTATATTTTCATCTTTGATATTTCATTCAAAATCAAGCCAAAAATAATAAGAAAAAGATTCTTTATAACTAGGAAGACTTTCTATTTTTTTTAGATTTATATTATTCGTGGCAAAAGCTCAAAGACATTTATATAAACTAGAAGGAATATCTTTAGCCTCAAAAATTATACTTATTTTTGAACTTTTTTTATTATATTTTAAACTAGAATTTTTTGGTACTATAATAGCAAATCTAGTAGTATTTTTATCATTATCAGCAATATTTTCATCCAAAATATTTAAACCATAAATTTTTGCAGCTTCTACTGAACATATAGCAGCAATTCATCTTTGCTCACTTTCAGAAACATATTTGGCAGATAAAGCAGTATCTGAAAAATTAACAGGACTTATATTTTTATTTTTTAAATACTTATGACATTGCTCTAGCGCTGGATTTTGAGAATATGCCCTTTTTATATTATCTAAACTATCTTCCTTAGAACAAAGACAGTGCTTTATTTCTAAATAATATTCTCAAATTATTTTAAAATCATATTTTAAAAACCCATATAAATTAGGGTGAATACTTCACATATATGAATTTTCTATTGCTAGAACTCATATAGCATCAGTTCAAATTTTTTCCCAAACATCTATAAAATCTGACATTCAAACTATGTCATTTATTTTAACACTTAAATTTTTTTGTATTTGTTTTGAAGCCATATACATATAACTTCAAGGATTTCATTGATAATATATATTCATAATCTTATTTGTTTGTTAATATTTTTAATATAAAAACCATGATAGCCTTATATAACCTTTTTATTCGTTGTATCTTTTTAGGTCAGCTTATAAGTCTATAAAACCACTCAAATCATATTTTTCTATAAATCTTAGGAGCCCTTTTTTGAAATCAAATAAAATAATCAAAACTACTTCATACTCAAAGTCATAACTTTATATTTTCACATCTTCACATCAGCTCAACTACATTTTTCTCTTGAGCTTTCATTCACAAAGTTGAAAACAAAATGGATACATTTGATTCTTTTATTTTTTTTATTATTTTTTCACTATCTTCTTTTTTATAAATAAAATACTGAAAATCTAGTTTAGGAAACTTTTTACCCAAATTCTCTCTAAAATTTTTTTGTGATTCACATTTTGCTAAATCTTGAGGAAAATAAGGATCAATTATAGCAATTTTTATATTATTTTTTCTAGAAAACTCTATTAAATCAAAAGTTAAATCACTACCACATATTCTATCTCAATACTTTTTATATAAAAATTTTTTTCTAAAAAATAGATTAAAAAAATAGTAAGGCAGTAAAAATATTTCTAGAAATATATTCTTTTTATTTTCCAAAATTTGAGCTCAAACATATAATCAAATTCAATCAGGAGTTAAATAATTGGCTTTTTGTATGATATTTTTAAATTCCCTATCTTCTAAGGTGTTTAATAATATTTCAGGATTTGGTGTAAAAACTATATTTTTAATACCTTTTTTTAAGTCTTTTGTCAAGGTATTTAAAAAATCTTCATACTTTAGTTTACTTATATTTATTCAAAAAATTTCCATATTTATTTAAAATTCTTTTTTATTAAAAAAGTTTTTTCTATTTTTTCATCTGTATTATAACAATCATATTTACTAAAATAAACTAATTTCAAAGTTAATAATGAATTATCATAATTTACCACAAACTCTTTAATAGGAATTTTTAGTAAATAATCATAAAACTTATTATAAGCTAAACTTTTATAAGTTCAATCTAAAAAATTATTTCTACTATTTTTATTTCATCTAAATCATGTATCATATTCTAGTCATTTTTCATAAATTTCTAGTTTATTGTCATCTATAGTTAGTAAATTATTATCTGATTGATTAAAAAAAGGATAAAATGTATCATTTATATCTAATCTCACATAATAACTACCAGTATTTGAAAAATTATTAATTCCCTTTATTGTTATAAAATCATTATCAAAATTCTTTTTTGTTCCTCAAGAAAAACTAAAAATTAACTTATTGTCTTCTATTTTATAACTATCTCACACTCATACTCTATAATCTGATATATCTATACTTAGTTTATTCATATTATTTCCATTTTCTATGATTTTTTCTCAATTTTGATCAAAAAATTCTATACTAAATTCTTTAATATTATTTTGTGATATTCATTTTAAAGTAAGCGAGGGAGTTTCTATTTGTTTTGAATAAAACTTTAATATTTCAGCTTTTCAAGAATTAGATATATACAAAGCATTTTCTGAAATATTATATAATAGACCAGTAGGCTCAAAAAGTCAATCATTTTCATTAAGAAGTATATCTATTTTATCTTTTTTAGTATCATAGTATAAAACTCGATTATTCAAAGTATCAGATATAAATAAAATATCTCAATTTTTAGCTAATCAAGTAGGGTTATTTAAATAAATATCTATTCATTTAGATCAAGCTTTAAACTCATCTCAAAAAATTCATTTTCAAACTACAGTTTTCCATTCTCCTACTTCTTCTTTAACTATAATATGTTTTTTAGTTAAAGATTTATATTTTTTTCAATCTATTTCTATTGGTTTTGATTCTAATATCTCATTAAAATTTTTAAAAATATCTTCTGTATTCTCTTCAAATGCTATAAAATTTTTTATAAACAAGTGATTAGTATTTGTGTTTTCACTTCAAGATAAACAATACACTCAATCATTTTGTTCATTTATTATGGAGCCAGTGCTTCATATATAAGTAAATCAACCTTCATCAAAGTTACTATTTATTTTTAGTATAACTCAACTAGTTGTTTTTTGAGGAGTGAAATTTTTGTCTATCCTAGAAAATATATCATTAATTTTGTTTTCAAAAACTAAATAGTTATCATTATCATCAAAACTTTTTTCTTGTGTAGTTACATTTTTTATTCATCAAGAAATAAGAGCTCAAATAGAAATCATTAGTATTGTTGAAATACTAACTCATACCAAAACCTCTATTAATGTAAATCATTTTTTATTCATAGTTTACTATTTTTGTTATCCATTTATCTACTATATTTCTAGCTATAACATTGTTTGATTCAATCATTAATTTGTCTTCAAGTATTTCATCTAAAAAATTAATAAAAACTAAATTTTGTTTTATATAAGCTATTAAATTATCTAAAAAAGATATATATTCTTGTTTTTCAAGCTTATTTTTAAAAAAATAGGATATTAGGTTTTTAGAGTTATTATTTTGAAAACACTCTTTTATTAGATTCTGGTAAAACTCATTGTTAGTATTTACACTTTTGAAATTTAAATTAATAGTTCTAGCCCTAGATAAAATAGTATCTATTATTCAAGATTCAGATTTATTTGTCAAAAAAAATAAGTTATGTATTCAAGGTTCTTCAAATATTTTTAAACATGAATTTGATGCTCAAGTAGTAACCCTACTAAAATTTTCTATTATAAATATTTGTACTGTATAACCAGGTTTTGAATTTGATTTATTTAAAAAAAGTTTTATATCTTCTAGTTTAACTACTGAGGCATTATCCTCTAATTTAAACAAGTAATTATTTGGGATACCAAGGATTTTAAGTATTTCTATAGCATAAGATGAAGCCTTACTGTTTACAAGTTCTAAGTTTTCTCAAACAAATAAAAATGGAGAAATTTGTTGCTCCAATTTTATATTTTTTAGTATATTTTTTACAATACTATTTTCCATTACTCTAATTCTATACTCATAATATCTTCTCAAAGTATTTCTTCTATACTTATAGTATCTTCTAAATCTTTTGTTAATTCTTCTACAGTTTTGTTTTGTTTTTCATCTTTTGTATGACCATTATCTATTATTTGTTCTAACATTTTCTTTTCTTTATTTTTTGCTTTTTCTTCTTGTAAATTTGCTTGTTTGTTTTTCTCAGAAGCCTGTTTTTTTATATTTTTTTGTCCTGCTTCTAACTCAATTTTTTTATTTTGATCTTGTTTCTCCTCTTCTAGTTTTGGATTACCAAAAATATTACAAGAACTTAAAACAAAAATAGAAATTAAAATTATGTATGTTTTAGCTTTAATCATTTTTTTTAATTAGTTAAATAATTTTAAGATATTATATAAGAAAAAAATTTAAACACAAAAAAAATTAAAACAAAAATACAAGTTTTAATTTTATAAATATTTTTTTATGAAAACTAGGCAATATTTTTTTTATCAAGATTATTTTCATTTTCTATTCTAGTTTTTGCAAGTATTTCTTCTTGATAATTTCTATATTGATTTAAATATTTTATCAAATCAGCTTCATTTACTCATTTTCTATATCAAATTACTCAAAAAATACTCATCTTGAATTTTTTAAGTAATTTGTTTGGAATATCTATGCAGTCTCCTGCATTATCTCTTATGTTTTCTATGTCTGCCATAAGTATTTTTTAAATATAATCTATATTATAATAATAACATTGTTTAATATAAAAGTCAAGAAATATATACTCTATTGGTTTATTTTTAGTAAAAAAATATAAAATTAGCACATAAACTAAAAAAGTGCTAAAAAATATTTGACAAGAAAATAAAAAATGATAATATAGTCTTGAAGTTATGAAAATAACTTAAAAATTAAAAACAATGTTTAAAACTTAATTAAAATAATTATGGCAAAAATAATTTGAATAGATTTAGGTACAACCAATTCTTGTGTTTCTTTTATGGAATGATGAGAAGCAAAGGTTATACCAAACTCTGAATGAAACAGAACAACACCTAGTGTTGTGGCAAAAACTAAAGATGGAAGTATTATTGTTGGTACTCCAGCAAAAAGACAACAAATAACAAATCCAGCCGAAACTATATATAGTGCAAAAAGATTTATTGGTAGAAAATTTGATGAAGTTTCTGATGAAATAAAAAATGTTCCTTTTGAAGTAGTTAAAGGTAAGTCTTGAGAGGCTTTAATTAAATTTGATGGAAAAGAAGTTAGACCAGAAGAAATATCTAGTCATATACTTATGAAACTTAAAGAAGATGCTGAAAAATTTTTAAATGATAAAGTTACTGAGGCTGTTATTACTGTTCCTGCTTACTTTAATGATGATCAAAGACAAGCAACTATTAATGCTTGAAAAATTGCATGACTTGAGGTAAAAAGAATTGTAAACGAACCTACTGCTGCAGCTTTATCATATTGAGCTTGAAAATGAAAAAATGAAAAAATTGCGGTATTTGATTTAGGTTGAGGTACTTTTGATGTAAGTATTTTAGAATTATCAGATGAATGAACTTTTGAAGTTTTATCAACAAATGGTGATACTCACCTTGGTTGAGATGATTTTGATAAAAAGTTAGTTGATTATATAACTACTGAATTTAAAAAAGATGAAGCAATAGATTTAATGTCTGACCCTATGGCTCTTCAAAGAGTAAGAGATGAAGCTGAAAAAGCCAAAAAAGAATTAAGCAGTACAACTAGTTATGATGTTAATTTACCATATATAACAGTATCTAATTGAGTTCCAAAAAATTTAATGATGACTATTACTAGAGCAAAGTTTGAAGAACTAACTTCTGATTTGGCAACTAGATCTATAGAACCTTGTAAAAAAGCGCTGGAAGACGCTTGATTATCTACAAGCGATTTAAACCAAGTACTTCTTGTTTGAGGTTCAACTAGAATACCTTTAGTCAAACAAAAAGTAGAAGAATTTTTTGCTAAAAAACCAAATGAGTGAGTAAACCCAGATGAAGCCGTTGCTATGTGAGCAGCAGTTCAGGCTGGTATAATTGGTTGAGATGTAACTGATGTATTATTACTTGATGTCACACCATTATCTCTATGAATAGAAACAATGTGATCTATATCTACAAAAATGATAACTAGAAATACTACAATCCCAGCATCTAAAACTGAAACTTTCTCAACAGCAGTAGATAATCAACCATCAGTAGAAATACATGTATTACAATGAGAAAGAGAAATGGCAGCAGATAATAAATCTCTTTGAAGATTTATGCTTGATCAAATTGCTCCAGCGCCTAGATGAGTACCACAAATAGAAGTTAGTTTTGATATAGATGCAAACTGAGTACTTACAGTTAAAGCAAAAGATAAATCAACTGGGAAAGAACAGCATATTACAATTCAAGGTAGTACAGGTATGGATGAAGCCGAAGTTGATAGGTTAGTAAAAGAAGCAGAAGCGAAAAAAGACGAAGATAAAAAGAAAAAAGAAAGTATAGATGCTAGAAATATGGCAGATTCTACAGCCTACCAAGCACAAAAAATGATTGATGATAATAAAGATAAGATAGATGAAGCTGACAAAGTCGAGCTTGAAGAAAAAATAGCAAACATAAAAAAAGCTATGGAAAATACACAAGCTACTAAGGAAGAATTAGAAGCCCCTACAAAGCAACTAAATGATTCTATGATGAAAATAGGACAAAAACTTCACCAAGCATGAGCTAATACATCATGATGAGTAGATGAGCAAGCTTGAGAAACTAAAACAGATAATTGAAATGACCCCGTTGTTGATGCTGAAGAAGTAAAAGAAGATTGAGATGATAAAAATACTACTAGAGTATAAAAAAATCCCTCGAAAGAGGGATTTTTAATTTATATATTAATGATATTTATATATTTTATTACAATAATAATCGTCCTCAATGGGGAAGAAAAAAACTGACTCCTATACAATACAGAAATCATCTTAATAATAATTAAAGTCTTTTTTATTCAACTCTTCTTTTAGGGGTTCATATCAATTAGATCTTTTTTATTTCTATATCTCATATCTTGCTTTCAGTTATATCTAAAACTTTGAATTCAAGTCTAGTTCATTTGTTTTTTTCTTTAGAGATAATTTTAAATATAATTTTTTCTCAGTTACTTGGAAATCTTTTAAGTTTTCCTGTAAGCATGTAACTAATAGTTTCTCAAGAAAATTCTTGCTGAGATAATCATAAGTCATTGTAATCTAAGTTAAGCTTTTCTAATAATTCCTCGAATAAAACGCTAGAATCTACTATTAAACTATCACTTCATACTTTTCTTATATCATCAGTTTCTTTATCAGTTTCATCCCTTATTTCTCAAAAAATTTCTTCCATTATATCTTCTAGGGTTATTAAACCAGCTACTCAACCATACTCATCCATAACTATTGCTAAATGCCTTCTAGAGTTTTGAAATACCTTTAAAACAGAATCTATATGTTGATTTAGAGGAACTCTAAGGACTTCTCTTAGTTCTAAATCTTTTAATTTTTTATTCTTGTCTTTGTCTAATATATCTCTCACGCTCATTATATGAGTTATTTTATCAATAGTAGAATCATATACTGGTATTCTAGAGTGAGTATGACTCATAAAATATTTTATAGCTTTTTCTACTGTGATGTTATTTGATACTGCCTCTATTTTTATTCTTGGAGTCATTATCTCTTCAACATCAGTATTTGAGAATTCTAATATATTTTTTATTTTTTTATGTTCATCATATTTAATAGCTCAAGTTTCTTTTCATATATCCATAAAACTCTCTACTTCTTCTTCTGTTATTTCTTCAACATCTGTTTTTTTAGAAAATATTTTTATAATAACTTCTAATAAAATTATTATAGGATATAAAAGTATCATAAGTATTTTATATATAGGAGCTACAATTAATGATATGTTAGTGGAATTTTTAGTAGCTATTGATTTAGGTATTATTTCACCAAAGAGTAAAAGCAAAAAAGTTACTATTCAAGTTGATATTCAGACAGCACTAGCTTCATTTAATCACATACCTCAAGATTTTGCTATACTAATAGCTATAGCTGTAGCAAAAGCAGCAGCACTAGTATTTACCAAATTATTTCAAATAAGAATAGTAATTAATAGCCTATCATTGTTTTTTTTAATTTTTTTTAAGCAAGCACTTCAAAATTTAGCCTTTTTAACAAGAGACTCTATTTTATGCTGACTTAAACTCATAAGAGCAATTTCTGTTCACGAAAAAAAAGCAGATAAAAGAAATAGAATTATAAACAATAATATTTGTATGAAATCCATGATATTTTTTTCTTTAATTTAAAACTAATTACTAAGCTGAAATTATAGAAGAAAAATAATAATTTCAAGTTTTTATTTTACATAATATTAAACAAAAAAGTATAAAAATATTATATAATTAAAAGTATATAATACTATTGTAAATAATAAATTATTAATATAATTAGTTTATATTCTATACAATAAATTAAAATAATTTAGATGGAAAAACAAAAAAAACCAATAATACTACATGATACTTTTTTATATAAATGATGATGAGAGAGATTAATGATAATGATGCAAAAAGCTTTGAACTGTGATATAGCTACTTGATTTGTGAGTAAAGGTAGTTTTGATCTAAAAAAAGAAATAACAGACAAAAAAATTTATGAATTTAGTAGTGAAATTTTCTCAAAATGATTTAGACATATAAAATTAAAAATAGCATTTTTATTTAATTCAAAAATATTAAAAAATTATGACACAGTAATTTTTTCTTGAGATTGTTTAAGCGCTGTTAGAAATTGTAAACCATGAGCTAAAAAAATTTATTATTGTCATACCCCTCCTAGATATTTATATGATTTAAGATGAGAATACATTAAAAAAGTAAAGTGGTATATGAGAATACCATTTGAGATAATTTCTTTTGTATTTAAAAAAATGTATGAGTCAGATATAAAAAAAATGGATTTAATATTAACAAACTCGATAAACACGCAAAACAGATTGAAAAAATTTTTATGATATGATTCAAAAATAATTTATCCACCAGTTAAACTAGAAGAATTTACATATTTGAAAGAGTGAGATTATTATCTTAGTTTTGCAAGACTTTCAAGTGCTAAAAGAGTTGATAAAATAGTTAAAGCATTTACAAAAATTCCAAACAAAAAATTAATTGTAATTTATTGAAAAAATGACCCTCAAAAAGAGGAAATATTTGAGCTTTGAAGATGATACGGAAATATAGAATTCGTTTATTTTAAAGATAACATTTGATTTAATGAATGTGTGTGATCTTGTATAGCTACAATTTATGTACCAATAGATGAAGATTTTTGAATGAGCCCTATTGAATCTATGGCGGCTTGAAAACCAGTATTATGAGTAAATGAAGGTTGACTCAAAGAATCTATAATACACAAAAAAACAGGCTATCTAATTGAAAAATGAGCAAAAATTGATGATATAATAAAAGCTCTTGACTATTTAACACTAGAAAAATGTTTAAATATGAAAAATGATTGTGAAAAAAGAGCAAGAGATTTTTCTTATGAAAATTTTGAAAAACAAATAAACAAATACGCAAATAATTAAATATTAACTAAATTATAATAAAGCCTATGGAAAAAAGTCTCCAAAATAAAAAAATAGCAATAGTTTGTGATTGGATAAAAGATTGGTGAGGAGCAGAACAAGTTTTGAGACAATTTATGGAAATATTTCCTAACGCTGATATTTTTACATCAGTATTTTTTCAAGAAAATAATCCTATATTTAATTGAAGAAAAATAAAAACTAGTTTTATACAAAAAATACCTATTTTAAATAAATCACATAAATTAGCTTTAAATTTAAGACCTTTAGCTTTTGAGTGATTTGATTTAAGTTCATATGATATAGTAATAACCTCAACAAGTGCTGAAAGTAAATGAGTTATAACCAAACCAGAAACTATACAAATAACATATTGTCATACACCTACTAGATATTTTTGGAGTCATTATCATGAATATTTAAATATGATGGAGTTTTGATGATTTTTAAACTTTATCTGAAAAATATTTGCTCCAAAAATGATACATAAACTAAGAAAATGGGACTTTATAGCTTCTCAAAGAAGTGATTACTATATAGCAAACTCTCAAAATACCTCTTTAAGAATTTCAAAATACTATAGAAGAAGTTCTGATGTGATATATCCTCCAGTTAATATAAAAGAATTTAATTTGGTTGAAAATAAAAAAAATTATTATTTGTATGTGTGAAGATGTATACCCTACAAAAAATTTGATTTAATAGTTGAAAGTTTTAATGAAAATAAAAAAAAGTTAATTTTAGTAACAAATACTGATAATAAACTATATAAAGATTTAAAATCTAAATCAAATTCTAATATTGTTTGGAAATTAAACATATCTAGAAAAAAAACAATAGAACTTTTTGAAAATGCAAAATGATTTTTATTTCCCCCAGAAGAAGATTTTTGAATAGTTCCATTAGAGTCTATGGCATGCTGAACTCCTGTTATTGCTTATGGTAAATGAGGAGCTCTTGAAACAGTTATAGATAAAAAAACTGGAATATTTTTTGATAAACAAACAAAAGAATCTTTAAATAAGGCTATAAAAGATTTTGAAAAAATAGAATTTAATGCTAAAATAATAAGGAAACAAGCAGAAAAGTTTGATATTGATATATTTAAAAAGAAAATTTTAAATTTTATTAATAGTAAATATTTTAATAAATAGTTTTGACTTTTTAATAAAAAGTATATACTAATTATATATTATTTATTTTAAAAAAATATTATGACTAGTGAAGAAAAAATAGATATAATTTTATCTAAACTAACAAATTTAGAGCAATGACAATCTAAATTAGAGCAATGACAATCTAAATTAGAGCAATGACAATCTAAATTAGAACAACGACAATCTAAACTAGAGCAACGAATGTCTAAGTTAGAATATGATATTTGAGTTCTTAGAGATGATTTTATTGATTTTAAAGATGAGCTGTGAGATAATTTTGAAAATATAAATAAATTGATAGATCAATCTTTTGAAAAAATTAATGAAAATATAGCTTATCAAGATAAAGTTATTGAGATTGAAAAAATAATACACTCAAGAAATAGAACTTTTAATTAATATTTAACAAAAATAAAATGTCACATATTTGAAAAACAAACAAGCAAATTATTTCTACTTTAATCCCTACCGTAATTGATAAAACACCATCTTGAGAAAGAGCTTATGATATATATTCTAGACTTTTAGAAGATAGAGTAGTATTTTTAGGTGATGCTATTAATAGTAGTGTAGCAAACACAGTTATTGCACAATTATTATTTTTAGAAAAACAGGACTCAAAAGCTCCTATAATAATGTATGTTAACTCTCCAGGATGACATGTTACAGCATGACTTGCTATTTATGATACCATGCAATATATATCTTGCCCTGTACATACTGTTTCAATCTGACTTTCAGCAAGTATGTGATCAATAATATTAGCCTGATGAGAAAAAGGTAAAAGATTCGCTTTACCACATAGTGAAATAATGATACACCAACCATTATGAGGAGCAGAATGACAAGCAGTAGATATAAAACTAGCAGCTGAACATATAATTAAAACTTGAGATAGGTTGTATAAAATTCTAGCAAAACATACTTGAAAAGATATAAAACAAGTAGAAAAAGATTGTGATAGAGATAATTTTATGACAGCTGAAGAAGCATTAAAATACGGATTAATAGATAAAATAATTAAAAATAAATAAACTAATACTTGCAATAAAAAAGCATTAGATAATCAATATTATATCCAATGCTTTTTTGTTTACTAAAAATAATATTTATTTTTTTCTATTTCAAATATAGTTTACTAAAAAATTAAGTTTTTCTGAAGTCAAGTCTTTTATATCTTCTAAGCATTCTTTTATTAAATGTTTTAATTTTAATTTTGATTTCTTTATTCAAATAAAATATACAAAACCTTTTTCCTCTCATCCAATACTCTTCCCTGTTTCTTCAATAGTTCATTCTACATCAAGTAAATCATCCTTTATTTGAAATGCTAAACCTATTTTTTTTCAAAAATTAATATAGTGCCTTATCTTATTTTTTCTTTTTTTATCTTTAGTTTCTAAGCATAGATTTCATAATATTAAACCTCATTTTATAGACATCTCAATCAAAGCTCAAGTTTTTTTATTATGAGTTTCAATTAAATTATCAATATTTAGCTCTTTAGGATTATATTCATAATATAAGTCTAATACTTGACCTCCAATCATTCAATTTATTCAAACAGCATCTCAAAATAATTTTATAAGTGATATATTTCAAATACTAGATATTAATTCAAAAGATAAGGAATTAAGTAAATCTCAAACTAAAATAGCATTATATTCACCATATTTTTTCCACACAGTAAGTTCTCATCTTCTCAATACATCATTATCCATACAAGGTAAATCATCATGAACAAGAGAGTAAGCATGTAATAATTCCAAAGCAATACAAAACTTGATTATTTTTTCATTGTTTTGTATTTCACTAATACTTTTTCATGAAATAATTAAATAAAATTCTAGAGCTAGCACTGATCTGACTCTTTTTCATCACTTACAAGCATAAATAGTTGCTTGTTTTATAGTTTCCATTGCTTTACTATTTTGTTTTTCAAAATGTTTTTCTAAGTAATCTTTAATGCAAAAATCTATTTTTTCTTTATAATTATAATACCAATTTGGGAGCATATATTTTTTAAAGGTTAATTATTATATTTTCTATCTTCAAAAATTCCTTTTACTATTTCTAAATGTTTCTATAACTTTATTTAGTTCGTTTTCATCAAATTCAGGCCATTTTTTATTCGTAAAATAGTATTCACTATATTCACTATCAAATAACATAAATCAGGAATGTCTTATATTTCATCCTGTTCTAACAATCATATCAATTACTGGAAATTTTCAGGTATCTGTATAATTTCTAAATTCTTGTTTAGTTAATTTTTCAGGATCAATTCAAGATTTTATGATTTTTTTTGTTGCTCTTATTATTTCATCTTGTCATCAATAAATAAGTCATATAATTAGAGTAATTCAGCTATTACCTTTAGTTTTTTCTTTGACTCTTTTTAGCACTTCTTGTGATTCTTGAGGGAGCTTAGAAATATCTCATATAGTTTCAAATTTTAAATTTTTGTTTAACATTTTTCATAAAAATGATTCTATATTGTTTATTAAATTAATTATTCATTTTATCTCTTCTTTTGGTCTTTTTTGTAAATTATCTGTAGATAATGCCCAAAGTGTTAAATATTTTATTCATTTTTTTTCTGCAAGTTCAGTTATTTTTACAACATTATCAGCTCATGCTTTATGTCAAGCAATAGCTGGCATAAATTTTGACTTAGCCCATCTACGGTTTCAGTCCATTATTATTCATAAGTGATTTATGGTAGAAATTATATTATTTTTTGACATTTTTTTATTTTAGTGTTAATATTTATTTATGAAGAGTCTCGACCACTCTTCAGACTTAAGGTTTTATGGAGCCTTGCTACCTGTAGAGTAGACAAAAATCCATTTTTTTAATTTATAATTAAATGGTTTGGATTAGCTAAATTATAAAATTTTCCTTTTTTATTCATTAACTCATCATATTTTCACTGTTCTACTATTTTTCAATTCTCAAGCATAAATATTTTATCAGCATTTTGTATAGTAGAAAGTCTATGTGCTATAACTATGGAAGTTCTTCATTTCATAAGTTTATCAAGAGCTTTTTGAATAAGCTTTTCTGTTTTGTTATCAAGAGCTGAAGTTGCCTCATCAAGTATTAATATCTTAGGGTTTTTTAAAAATAATCTAGCTATTGATATTCTTTGTTTTTCTCATCAGCTAAGTTTTAAACCTCTTTCTCCAATTACAGTATTAATTCAATTTTTTAAACTAAATACAAAATAAGCTTCAGCTTTTTTTAGAGCTTTTTCTAGATCTTTGTTTGTAGCTTTGGGATTAGCAAAAAGTAAGTTTTCTTTTATGGATAGATTAAATAAACTATTATCTTGAGCTACTACTCATATATGAGATCTTAGTGATTTTTTAGATAGATTGGCTATATTTTCTGAATCTAGGTATATTCATCATTTATTTGGTTCCCAAAATCTCAAAAGTAAATTAACTATAGTAGATTTTCAAGATCATGTATTTCATACCAGTGCTATTTTTTCTGATTGTTTTATTTTTAAATTTAGATTTTTAATTATCATTTTATTTTTTATATAAGAAAAGTCTATATTTTTAAATTCTATATCTCATTTAAAATTTTTGATTTTTTTTCATGAATATATATCTTCTTTTTTTAATCAATCAAATTCATCATACATTTTTTCAACAGATGTAATATTTTTAACCATATCATTAAATCTATCTATCATAAACCCAATTGGAAAATATATCCATCAAATGTATGCAAAAATTAGAAATAATTCTGAAAATAATAATTGAGAATCAATAACTAAATAAACTCAAAAACCTAACACCAGTATCCTTGATATCATTGTAAGAACAACAGTATATATATTTACAAAACTCCATTGTTTACCAAGATTATTTTGTTTTATCAAAACTTTATCTAATAAACTTGACATATTTTTCAAAAACCTATTTTCTATATGAAGTGATTTAGTAAGCATAAACGAACTAAGTATATTTCATATAGTTCAATACATGGAGTCCCATTTGTCATTTAGTTTTCTTTGTTTTTTTGATAAAATTTTAATAGAAAAAATTCATATAATTATCATAACAGGTAACATACTAAGAGCTATTAAAGCCATTTTTAAATTTATGCTAACTATGATAGCTACTATTATTAAAATTCAGAAAATATTTTTTACAAAATCTCAAAAAATAAAATATAAAAACCTCTCTTGTCAGTCAGTTCACCTATCATATATTTTATAAAGACTTCAATGTTTTTTTCACAAATACTCACTATATTTCATATAAACTATTTTACTGTTGAATTTTTGGCATAAATTAATATAGTTTTTTTGATTAAGTTTATATACAAAAAAATATCTATGTATATATTGAAATATAATAGTTGTTATTATCAGAAGAAACCATATAAATAGATTATTTGATATTTTATCTCAATCAAACTCTCAAGTTTTTAGATAATTTTCTATTTCTACTATAATTTTTGTAAAAGCATAAGGTTCTAATACTGTTAAAACAGCCACTAAAAATGAGAATAAGATAATGCTAAAAAAATTTAATTTTCAAGAGCTAGAAATATGGCTTTGTAAAATTTTTTTGATTGTTTTAATCATCTTTTTATATTAAACAACTATCTTATCTTCTGGTTTAATTATTTTTTCTCTATACTCACTTAATTTTTTATTTTTATTAAATTCATAAAGTAAAGGAGAAGCTATAAATATAGAACTATATGTACCTATAATAGTACCAAAAATCATTGCTAGAACAAAACCTCTGATCGTTTCAGGTCCAAAAAAGAATATTGTTAAAAGAACAAAAAACAATGTTAAACTAGTAAATATACTTCTTCTCAAAGTATCTTTTATGGAAATAGATATTATCTCTTCTAGATTTTTTTTATTAACAAACTTTTTTATATTAGATCTTATTCTATCAAAGACCACTATCGTATCATTTATAGAATATCACAAAATAGTTAAAAGAGCAGTTACAAAAAATGTATCTATTTTAAACTCGGGAAAAATTATGGAAGTTACTATATATAGTCAAGTTGAAGCTAAAATATCATGAAACAAAGTAAAAATAGTTATTAAAGCAAAAGATATAATAGAAATACCACTTGCCACTCATGAAAAGGTATACATTATGTAAATACCAATAGCTATTATAGCTATTATTAAAGTCATTATAGCTGTATTTTTAATATAATCTCAAAAACTTTTTCATATATTTGTATATGAGCTTTCTTTTATTTCTTTATCATATGAGTTTAAAATATCTAAAGTTTTACTTCTAAAATCAGATTTTAAACTTGATAATATAGAACCAGATATTTTTTCTTTTGTCATTTTACTATCTGTTTTTAATATTTCTAAATCTTTATTTGTAGGTTTTATAGTATTATATCAAGTTACAAGAGATATTTTATCTTCTCAAGAAATTTTTATTAAAGAAATTGAGTTTATTATTTCAGTGTTGTTATATCTTATTTTTTTTGACTCTTTTAATAATTTAGATTTTATCTCATCTAGATTTAAGTTTCATATTTTATAATCATATTCAGCTTGAGTTCATCATGTCATGTCTATTCAATAATTGAGGTTTCAAAACATAAATATAGCAAAAGATAAAACCAAAATTATTGATGAAACAATAAAATATATGTATCTATTTTTTATAATATTTGAGATCATTTTATTCATATTTAATTTTTTAATAACTATATTTTATAAAAAAATAATAAAAAGCAAGAATAACTTGTAAAAATAAACTTTTTTAATAAACTTTTAAAGTTTATTAAAATAACTATTAAAAATTTAAATCAATGAAAATTTTAGCTGATTATTTAATAAAATTTTTCATATTTCTAAGTATAGCTATAGCTATATTAACTCTTTTAAAACCTGAATTAGTTAAAGATTTTATAGAGTGGATAAAAGTTATAATCATAAATTTGTGAAATTTAAATTATATAATAATTTTTATATCTAGTTTAGTTGAAAGTTTTCCCGTTGTATGAGTAGTAGTTCCAGGGCAAAACATATTAATGATAGTTTGAGGTTTTTTTGCTTTGAATTCAAAAATAAATTTTATTTTTACTATTATTATAGCTAGTTTATGAGCTATAATATCAAACTTTATTTGATATTATTTGTGAAAAATATATTGAAAAACTTTTTTTGAAAAATATTGATTATGGTTTTGAATATGAGAAACAGAAGTTAAATATTTAGAAAAATCAATTAATAAATGGTGAGCTTGGTGAATAATATTATGAAAATTTCATAATTTATTTAGAGCTTTTATTCCTTTTATTGCGTGATCTGTTTGAATGAAAACAAAAGCTTTTTGGATTTATAATATAATTTGATCTATAATTCGGTCAGCTTTAATAGTGGTATTATGAGTATTTTTTGCTGAATATTACGAAAAAATAATTGATTATTTTTGATATATTATGCTAGTAATTTTTATATTTATTATATTATATATTTATAAATTTAAAAAGAAACAATTTATAAAATACTGGAATGAAAAAAATGAAGAAATGAGTAGAAAGTATAATTAAAAAATTTTGATGAAAAATAAATTAAACGAAAAATTTTTAGAAAAAATAAATAAAATTTATTCTAAAAAACAATTAGAAATAATAGAAAAATGATTTAAAAAATCAAAACCTAGTGTATTTAGAATAAATAAACTTAAAAATGGTTTTGATGTATTAAATGAATTTAGCAAACATGGTTATAAGCTAGAAAAAATTCTTTTTTTAGATGATGCTTATAAAATAATAAAAAAATGAAATATCAAATTATCCTCTATGGTTTCTTTTAAACAATGATATATTTATCTTCAATGAATAAGTAGTCAAATACCTGTAGAAATAATAGATTTTCCAAAAAATAGTAAAAACCTTAAAGTCCTTGATTTAACATCAGCTCCATGATGAAAATCTACTCAAATTTCTTGAAAAATGAAAAATATCTGAGAAATATATGCTTGTGAAAATAATAGTATAAGAATGGAAAAATTAAAATATACTATAAAGAATTTGTGAGCCTTAAATATAAAAACAATAAAACTTGATTCAAATAAACTAAATAAAGTTTTTCAAGAATGATATTTTGATATTATTTTAGCAGATTTGCCTTGTAGCGCTGAAGGAAGAATAAATTTAAACTCAGAAAAATCATATAAATATCTTGAAAAACCAAATATAAATAAGATAAACTATAAAAAACAAAAAGAAATACTAAAAAGCAATATTTCTTTGCTTAAAACTTGATGACAAATCATATATTCAACATGTACTTTAGACCCTTTAGAAAATGAATGAGTAGTCCATTTTTTATTATCGAACTTTAAAGGATTAGAAGTTCAAAACATATCTAGTTTTTTTGAGCAAAAATGATTAAAAAATATTTCAATGACTTGAATAAAAAAATATGATAAATATATTTTTAAAAATGAAATACAAAATTCTATAAGAATATTACCATGAATATATAATGAATGATTTTTTATAGTAAAATTAATAAAAAAACTAGGTTAACTAGTTTTTTTACAATTCTGAAAAGATTTCATTAAAAATATCATCACTACCATCATCTTCTTCTTCCTTGTTTGTTTCTCATTTTGTTTCATCTAATCTATCTTGATTATTTCAATTTTCTTTTTCTCAAGTTTTGCCTTCTGCCTGAGAGTTTCATTCATTGCTTTCTTCAAAAATAGATTTGAATATATTATCAACTTCTTCATCTTCTTTATTTTCTTTCTTAGCTTTATCTAAAGTTTCTTTGTGTATCTCAGAAAAAGTTCATTTTTTATTTATTTCTTCAACTTTATTGGTTTTTAAAAATTTTTCTAAGGTTAATAGTTTGTTATTATCTTTAACATAGCTAGTGTTATTAATTTTATAGATTTTAGTTTCTTTTATTTTCTCTATTTTTCAAGCTTTTTTAATATATTTTTGACCTGCTATAGTGTAAAATTTAACATTTTCTACTTTTTTTAATTTAGCATTTTCTTTTATATATCATTCTCAGTTGATATAAAAAATTTTAGCCATAAGTAAATCATCACTATTAAGAGTTGTTTTTACTCAAGTAGTAGCAAAACTTGAACTTAAAGTTAATATAAATAATAATATTATTGTAAATATTTTTTTCATAATTTTTAGTTTTAATATATAAAAATTTAATTACATATATATTAAAACATATTTTTAAGAATTATGCAAATATTTAACTTTTTCTAATATATAAATGCTAAAAATGTATAAAATAAAAATAAAACAAGCGTATAATACATCAAAATAAATGTTTATACTAAAAGAAACAATTAAAAAATTTAATGCTAAATACGATAAAAATCACAATAAAAATACATAAATAATAAACATATAAGGGATATCAAATTTTATTATTTTTCTTGACTCTATATAAACTAAAAATAGAAAAACTATTTGTGTTAAAACAGTTGCTATTCATGCTCAAACAAAACTATAGTAAGGTATTAAAACAATGTTTCAAACTATATTAACTATAGTTAATATTATACTTATTTTTAAAAGTTTTTTTTGATTATTAGTAGCAATAAGTAAATATGAGAAAATTATTCCAAGATAAAAGAAAAGTATCATGAAAAATATAATTCAAAAAGCATCAGATGAAGTAAACATATTTAAGTTGGTTTGTTCTAAATATTGAGAGTTTGCTATTATTTTTACTATATTATCTTTTAAAATAAGACCAAAAAAAATTATTATTATTCAAAAACTAAACATAACTTTAAAAGCATTTTGTACTATATTTTTTATTTTTGAAATTTCTTTATTTTTATAATTTTCTGATAATCATGGGAGTAATGAGTTCATAAAAAATGATGCTATTATCATAAAAACATCCATTATTTTTAATGGTAAGCTATACAAAGCTATACTTCTATCAGCTATTAAACCTTTTTCCATTAAACTTATCAAAACAATATCTATTTTGGTATACACAACAGATAAAAATAAAGCAATTGCGTAAGGTAAACTTTTTAAAAAAATTTTTTTTATATAAACTAAGTCAAACCCTAATTTTATTTTAGTTATAGTTCTTGCATAAAAATAATTTAGAAGCATGTTTATAAACATTCATAATGTTACTATTGCTATTATTACCAAAAAAGTAGTTTTGAGCTGAGTTTCTATGATATCATTAGACTTAAGTTCATGATAATCTATAGGAAATAAATATTTTATAACAAAAAAACTAGCTAAAAGTACAAAAATCTTATTCATTACAACTGATAATAAAGAAAATTCCATTTTCATATGAGCTTGCATTAAAGCAAGTAAGCTTGAATTTATAAGTGAAAAAAAAGTAAATATAGATGCAATAAAAATCGCAAATAAAACTATATTTTCATTATATCAAGGTAAAAACGATGCAACAGTCACAGATAAAAATATAACAAAAATAGCACTAAATAATCTTAAACTAAGTATATTTGAAAATATGTATTGTGTTTTTTCTTTATTTTCTCATATTTCTTTAACAGATATAGCATATAATCATAAATCAACTAAAAAAGCAAAAATAAATATATAGTTAAAAACTTTATTATAAATTCAAAAAAGCTCTAGAGTAAAATAATTTGTTATTAAGCTTAAAAAAAAGATTGTTATTATTGCTGTAATAACTTTAGCTAATATTTGGGATATAGTAGATGAGATTATTTTTTTTAACATAGTTTAATTTTTAGAAAATCTAATTATTAAATTTAAATAATAATACATCTCAATCTTGAACTATGTAATCTTTTCACTCTAATGATACTTTTCAAGCTTCTCTTGATTTTGTCCATCAGTCATTTTCCACTAAGTCTTTCCAATTAACTTTATCTGCTTTTATAAACCCTTTTTCAAAATCTGTATGAATAATTCAAGCTGCCTGAGGAGCACTACTTCCCTTTTTAATAGTCCAGGCTCTTACTTCTTTAACTCAAGCAGTAAAATAATACATTAATCCTAAAGCCTCATAACTAGCTTTTATTAAATCATCTAACCCTGTTGTTTTTAGTCACATATCATCTAAAAACTCTTTTTTTTCTTCTAAAGACATATCTATCATATCAGATTCAAGTTTAGCACAAATTCCAACTATTTTTTGTTTTCATGAAATTTTTAATATAGATTTAAGTTCTTCACTAGAACTATTCATCATATCCTCAGATACATTACAAGCATAAACAAATGTTTTATTTGTTAGTAAGTGTAAATCTTTTATAGCTTCTATTTCTTCTTCTACCAAATTCATATCAGTAACTAGAATTCATTTATTCAATTTTTCTTTTATTTTTTCATAAGTTTTAATTGCAAAATCTATATTCTTATCTGTTCTAGCTTTTTTACCATCTGAAATTATTCTTTTATTGATTGTTTCTAGGTCTGCCATTATGAGTTCAGTATTTATAATTTCTATATCTGATTTAGGGTTTATTTTTCAATTCACATGGATAATATCAGAATCTTCAAATATTCTAACAACTTGTAAAATAGCATCTACTTCTCTTATGTTGGCAAGAAATTTATTACCTAGTCACTCTCATGAATTAGCTCATTTAACTATACCAGCAATATCAGTGAACTCAACATGTGCTGGTATAATTTTTTCTCAATTTACAGCTTTTCTTATTTTTTCTAACCTATCATCATTAACATTAACTATTCAAATATTTGGTTCTATAGTACAAAAAGGAAAGTTTTGTGCATCAGCTCAATAGTTATTAGTCAAAGCATTAAAAAGAGTAGATTTTCAGACATTTGGTAATCAAACAATACCTATTTTCATAATTTTTTAGATTAATTTTAATTTTTAAGAATTATATAAAAAATATATTTTAAAGCAAAAATAAAAGCTTTTTAGCTTTTATTTTTGAGTTCATTTAAAATTATTTTTTTAGCTTTTATTATATCTTGAAAAAAAATATTTTCTAAATCATTTTTTGAGTAAATATAGAGTGGAATTGCATTATCTTTGTTAAGAAAAAGTATGATAACTCTAAATCATCCTCTTTTTCAAATTGGAATTGAAGAATTTTTTATCCTGAATTTATAAACTCAATTTCATAAATCAGAATAAGGTTCAATGTTTATATTTCGTTCAAATATATCAATATCATTAACTATTTTAGGAAATTTTCTTTTTAACTTATTAAATTGTGAATTAAAGAATTTTGTTCTTATTATATTCATAAAACTTTTTTTAGATTGATATTTAAATCTATATCAGTTTCGTTGTTTATTAATTTATTTTTAGTATTTTTATCTTGTTCTAATTCAATGTGTTGTGATAATAATATATCTATAACATCGGGATTAGAATCTATAAGTGGTTTATATTTATCTGAAATTTCAACTGCAATTTTAGACATGATAATTCTTATTATATAAATAATTTATTTAAATTATATAAAAAATATGTTTTAAAGCAAAAATAAAAGCTTTTTAACTTTTATTTTATATCCTTTGAAAAATATAGGCTTAAAACCTTTAGCGTTACTTAATTATTATGGTATAAAATTTTCAATGTAAACATTATTAATATAATTTATTATATCTTTCATAAGTAAACTTTTCTTGTCTTTTTTATGTTTCAACTTAGCTTTAATTTTATTTACTTTTTTATATAAATAATAAGCCTGATTATTATTTAGCTTTAAAAATAAATTATCTACCTTATTAAATACATCAATTAGTTTTTTATTGTTTTTGTGTTTTTCTCTAATAATTAAAATATTATGGTCTCTTTTTTTATTAATAATTTTTATTTTATCAACTAGTAAACTATCTATAGTTTTAATAAATATTTCTGTTGGATAAGCTCATGAAATTACTTCATATTCTCATGTTTTATTATTTATAATAACATTTCAAGGAGTTCAAGTTATTCAGAAAATTTTAGATCAATAAGACATTTGATTTTTTATTTTTTCATCATATTTTCATGATTTTATACAATTTTCTAATTTTTCTTTGTTTACTCAAAGCTTAACAGATTCTTTTATCATAAATTTTTTAGTAGAATTTTGGTTTTCAAAAGATATTTCTATTAGATTATAAAAAATATCAGATCATTTTTGCTTAGAACTACATTCTAAAATTTGAGATGCTGTAAATGCGTTTTTATGAAAAGAAAGAGGAAAATGATTAAGTATAATGTTTACACTATTTGGGTATTTATTTTTTATATCTTTAGGTGTTCAATTATTATGTAATCTTGCACAAAATGGACATTCTAAATCAGAATACTCTATCCATGTAATTTGAGCATTTTTATTTCAATTAATATATGAATTTTCTTTTACTTTTTTTAATTTAGATTCATCTAAAACTTTAAATCCTCTATCACTTCTTTTCTCAAACGGATCAAATCTGGCTCAAATAATTAATGAATATTTACTATTTGGAAGTTTATATAGAAATTTATCAATATTTGGATCAATATTATTATTATTAAACAAAATTGCTGGTAAATATTTTATATTATTTTTTTGTAAATATTCTTTTATTTTATGATCTGAAAAATCATATTTATAAATATTAGAATTTTTTAAGGAATCTATAGTTTTTACTTGCTTAATAATTTGATCTAGTGCTACTTTCTTATCTCTAGAATCAAAAATAATTATTATATCATTTGATAATAATTCTAACTCCATTATATCTATTTTATCTTCAGCAAAAATAAAAGGAAAACTAAATATGTTGAAAACAAAAGTAAATAATATAGCTAACAATTTTTTCATAATTATATTTTAAAAATTAAATATTTTTGAGTGCTGCCTCTACTAAACCTAAAAATAAAGGATGGGGATTTTCAAGTCTTGATTTAAATTCTGGATGTGCCTGGGTCGCTATAAAATAAGGATGATCTTTAAGTTCAATAAATTCTACCAATTTTTTATCTTTAGAAGTTCAACAAATCACAAGTCAAGCTTTTTCTAAATCTTTAACATATTTTGGATTAAGCTCAAATCTATGCCTATGTCTTTCAACTACATTAGTTTTTTTATACAATTTTTCTGCCAAACTTCATTTTTTAAGTAATGCTTCATAATTTCAAAGCCTCATAGTTCATCATTTATTTTTTAGCTTTTTTTGTTTTTCCATTATATCAATAACTTTATGTTTGGTTTTTTTGTCAAACTCACTTGAATGTGCTTCTTTTAGATTGATCATATTTCTTGCATATTCTATAACAGCAACTTGCATTCAAAGGCATATTCAAAGATATGGTATATTATTTATACGGGCAAAATTTGTTCAATTTATCATTCATTCCACTCACCTATTTCAAAATCATCAAGGAATTATTATAGCATCCATTTTGGAGTTTTCTCTCAAGCTACTTAGTTTTTCTTCATAAAATTTATTTTCAAGTAATTCAGAGTCAAGCCAATTTATATTTATTTTACTATTTTTTTTAGCTCAACTATGAACTAGTGACTCAATTATTGATTTATATGTATCAGGATACTCAGTGTATTTTCATATTATAGAAATAGTTATTTCTTTACTAGGGTTGATTATTTTTGAAACTATTTTATTCCAAGAAGATAAGTTTGATTTTTTATTATGATAATTAAAATAATCAAGAATTATTTTATCAACTTTTTGGTCCTTAAATTTTTTGGGAACTTCATATATACTAGAAACATTTTTTCATTCAATTATATTTTTTTTATCTATATCACACATCATTGATATTTTAAGGGCAGTTTTATCATCTATTTTTTTTGAAGTTCTACATATAAGCATATTAGCATTTATTCAATATTCTCTTAATTTTGAAATACTATATTGAATAGGTTTAGTTTTTATTTCTCAAGAAAAATCTAGTTCTATTAGTAGACTTAAATGTATATAAAAAACATTTCAAGCTCAGATATCTCTTTTAAGTTCTCTTATTGATTCTAAAAAAGGTAGGGCTTCTATATCTCACACTGTTCATCAAACTTCTACTATCAATATATCATTATCTTTTGCTGCTTCTAATATGCTAGATTTTATTTCTCATGTAATATGAGGTATAATTTGGACTGTTTTTCCTAAATATTCTCATTTTCTTTCTTTATTTATTACATTTAAGTATATACTTCAAGTTGTTATATTATTTTGTTTTGATAAGTCAATATCTAGAAACCTTTCATAGTTTCATATATCTAAATCGGTTTCTGCTCAATCTTTAGTTACAAATACTTCTCAGTGTTCATAAGGGCTCATAGTTCAAGCATCTACTTGTAGATATGGGTCCATTTTTAAAACTGAAACTTTAAGTCATGAACTTTTAAGTAATTTAGCTATACTTGAAACTGTTACTCATTTTCATAATCATGATACTGGTCATCATGTAACAAATATTAATTTCATATTTTTTTAGGCTATTTTAATTAATTTTTCTTCAAGTTTTTTTAGTTTATCTTCTCAATTAGCTTTTTTATCCATCTCTGCTCTTACAAGTTTGTCAGGGGCATTTCTTATAAATGATTCATTTAATAATTTTTTATCTAAAATAGCTATGTATTTTTTAGTATCTATTATTTGATCTTTAAGTTTTTGTTTTTCTTTGTCTAAATCTAGAGCATTTGAAGTATCTATATAAACTTCTACTCAAGCTTTAATTATACCATATGCTAAATTATTATTATTAGGTTTTTTTGATATTATTTCAAAATTATCTGCTTTTACAATTCATGATACTAAATTTATAACTTCTCATAAAATATTTGCATTCTTATTTAGTGCATAAATTTTTAGTCAGATAGTTTTATTTGGAGCTATATTATTTTCTGCTCTTAATTTTCTTATTTGTTTTATTACATCTATAATAAAATTTTTATCTTTCTCTACTTCTTGATTCCTTTTTATTTTAACTTCTGCCCATGATGAATTTATTAAACTAGAACTAAATCATAGTTTAGAATATATTTCTTCTGTTACAAAAGGTATGTATGGATGTAATAATTTTAACAGTTTATTTACAACATATATAATGACTTTTTCTCAATATTTAGAATTTGGGCTTAACTTAAATTCTTCAATGTAATAATCACAAAATTCATTTTTTGTAAAAGCTTGTAATTCAACTCAACTCATAGAAAAATTATAATTTTCCATAGAGTTAGTAACTAAGTCTGTTAAATATTTAATTCTTGATAAAATCCATTTTTCATGAAGATTTAATTTATCATAATTTTTTATCAAATCTTCTTCTATTTTTGAAATATTATTTTCTGTTATATTTCAAGATTTATATTCATCCAATTTTGAGTATACAAATCTAGATGCATTCCAAAGTTTATTTATAAAAATAGAATTATTTTTTACATTATCTTCATCAAATTTCAAATCATTTCACGGTGTATTTCATATACTAAGCGTCATTCTCAAAGCATCTGCAGAATATTTTTCTATCATATCTAAAGGATCTATTCAGTTTCCCAATGATTTACTCATTTTTCTTCATAATTTATCTCTGACAAGTCCATGAAGATAAATTTTTTCAAAAGGAGTTTTTCAAGTAAATTCATATCAAAACATAAGCATTCTAATTACCCAAAAGAAAAGTATATCATGTCATGTTTCTAAAACAGAATTAGGATAAAATTTATTAAACTCATCATTTTGTTTTTCTTCTCACATCTCAAAATCTAGTATAGCTTGTGGCCAAAGTCAAGAACTAAACCAAGTATCAAAAACATCTGTTTCTCTTTTTATCTCCAATTTTTTTCCATAAAATTTATTTGCTTTTTCTTGTGCTTGTTGTTCATTTTCTCACACAAAAACCTCATTATCAGGTCAATACCAAACAGGAATTTGATGTCACCATATAAGTTGTCTACTAATACACCAATCTCTTAAATTATAAATCCAATCTTCAAATACTTTATTAAACTTTTTAGGTATTATTTCAAAATCCTTTTTTTTGTATCAAGATATAACTTTTTTAATGATAGGGGCAATTTTTATAAACCATTGATTTGATATAATTGTTTCTAATTTCGTATTTCATCTTTCTGAATAAGCTACTCTAGAAATGTGAGGTTCAGTTTTTATTAAATTACCTTTTGATTTAAGTAATTCTACTATATTCAAACGCGCTGTTTTATAATCTTGTCAGGCAAAAATTCCTGCAACTTGAGTCATTTTACCTTTTTTATCTATAACTATTACATCAAGTGGTAAATCATGTTGTTTTCACATAGCAAAATCATTTGCATCATGAGCTGGAGTTATTTTAAGAGCTCAAGTTCAAAACTCCATATCTACTTGCTCGTCAGCTATAATAGGTATCTCTTTATTTACTATTGGTAATATAAGTTTTTTTCATGATTTAAGTAGTTTTTTATATCTTTTATCCTTGGGGTTTACAGCAACAGCAACATCTCAAAGCAAAGTTTCAGGTCTAGTAGTTGCTATTGTTATTTCATTATCACTACCAGAAACAAAATAATTAATGTAATAAAGATTAGTTTTTTCTTCTTTATAATTGACCTCTTGATCAGAAACAACTGTTTCTAGTATAGGGTCAAAATTTACCATGTATTCTCATTTATAAATTAATCATTTTTCATATAAATCTATAAATGCTTTATTTACTAATTTGTTAGTAGCATCATCAAGAGCAAATCTTTCTCTACTCCAGTCTGCACTTGCTCACATTTGTTTTAGCTGTCATTTTATTTCTCAACCATACTCTTTAGTCCACTTCCAACATTCACTCATAAATTCTTCTCTAGGCATTGTTTTTTTAGTTTTACCTTGCTTATTCATTCTTTCTTCCACTTTTAATTCTGTTGCAATTCAAGCATGGTCTGTTCATGGTATCCAAATAGTCTCATCTCAAGACATTCTATGATATCTAATCATTATATCTTCTAATGTATTCATAATGGCATGTCACAAATGCAATCTTCAAGTTACATTAGGTGGAGGCATTGATATACAGTATTTTTTTCAATTTTTTGAAGGTTTAGGTTTGAATAATCATTTTTCTTCCCAAGACTCATATACTCTATTTTCAAACTCACTAGGATTATATTTTTTTGGAAATTCTAAGGGAATATACTCTTTTTGTTTCATATTTTTTTATAATTAAAATCTAAATAATAAATAATATAGATTTTAACTGACTCGTTTTATTAAATAATATTTCTTCATATTAATGGTTTAAAAATAAAATTATATTGAGTATATCTATAAGTTTATTTTTGTAAATTTTAGTTTTTGATATTTATGTTTGATTTGAAATCATCAACAAGTTTATCAAAATTTTTTAATCTAATTTTTCTCATGGGGTTTCTCAAAATTTTTTTATGATTTTTTATATTGATGTCATCCGTTTTTTCCATGTAACATAAATTTTCCACATCTAAATAATAAATCCAACCCTTAAGAAACAATAAATTTCATTGATTATCAAAAACATTTTCAAAAGATAAAAATGAGTAATCTCAATCTTTTTTGATATATCATAAGATATCATTTCAATTTTTTACTAATAAATAATTACAACTTTTTCACTTTAATATATTTATATTGTAATCTTCATTATCTCTACAAGTTCAAACACTCATATAATATTCATCAAAAATATTATCAATTGAACCTTTTTGAGAAGCTAAATAATACAATTCTTTTATTTCTTTTATAGAATAATTACGCATAATTTTTTTGTAATGCTCTATTTTTGGTGATTTTAGAAATTTATTGAATTTATCTAGTGAATTTATGTTATAAAGGTCAAATAATTTTAAAAAATTTTTTTCATTACAATAAAACATGATGTAATAAACACCTTTATTATCATTAAATAAATTATTGAATTCTTCTATCGTATTACAAAGCAAAATTATTTTTTTAAAAGCTTTTTCATTTCATTCCTTCATTGAAATTGATATATATGGATTTTTATATAAGTATTCTAAATCACTAATACAATCACAAAAATTAATTATATTTTCAAAATTTTTTGTTGATAAACTTGGTAAATCTTCTTTTATTTGTGTATTTTTAAATATGGTTTGTAATTCTTCTAGGTTTTTACATAATCAAATTAATCTATTTAGATTTGTTGTTTTTTCAGGTTCAAGATTTCAAGATTCTATTAATAGAGCTATATCATTTTCATATAAATTTTGAAAATCTTTTATATCAATACAAAGCAACATTAATTTTTTTAATATTTTAGGACAAACACTATCATATTTTTTTTTGATATTTTCTTTTATTTCAATTACTTTTATATTTTTATCAATTTCAAATC
This sequence comes from uncultured bacterium, assembly GCA_963922865.1. Taxonomy (GTDB): domain Bacteria; phylum Patescibacteriota; class Gracilibacteria; order BD1-5; family UBA6164; genus CAWUJK01. The sequence continues at coordinate 36,421 of CAWUJK010000004.1, forward strand.
TTTTTTCAGTTTCATTTAATTGTTTACAATTTAATAAATTGTTGAGTATATCTTTGAAGTAATCAACAACTTTTGATTTTAAAATATTTTTTTTAGGATGATTTTTGTTTTTTGAAAAAGATATTATTTCATTCATAGTATTAAATATTTTTAATATATTTATTATAACATATATTTAACTTTTTGTCAAACAATAATAGCTTCTACTCAAATTAACTTTTCAAAATTAATTTTGTCTATCTCATCTATTTCTGGCGCATGTAATTCAGGTCTTACTTTACAATATCATTTTTCTTCATTAATTTCTTCTATAAATCAAACTTGTTCATTTCAAAGTCTTTTTTTATATTTTTTATCATAAACGTTATTCAAAACTTTTTTTAATTTTTTTAATCTAGTTTTTATTATTTTTTGATCAACCTTTAAATCTAATTTTGAGCTTTGCGCTAAAGGTTCATCATGATAACCAAAAACTGAAACCGAATCAAACTCATATTTTGATGCAAAATCCATTAATAAATTGAAATCATCTTCATTTTCTCCAGGAAATCAAACAATAAAATTTGTATGAAAAAATGGATTTTTGAATTTAGATTTTATGTAATTAAGTAAATCAAAAATATGTTTTTCATCGTAAAAACGCCCCATTGTCTTTAAAATTTTTGGTGATATGTGTTGAAAAGGAAAATCAAAATATGGCAAAAGTTTTTTAAGTTTAGATAGTCTATCTATATGAGATAGAGTTAAAATATCAGGATACATATAAAAAAGTCTTATTTTGAAATCTCAATCTATTTTATCAATTTTTTCAAGTAATTCTAACAGTTTAGGAGATTTATATAAATCAACTCAATATCTTGTTGTGTCTTGTGAAATAATTTCTATTTCTTTTACTCCGGATTTTATCATTATATTAACTTCTTCTATTATATCTTCTATACTTCTTGATTTTTGTTTTCATCTTATATTTGGTATTATACAAAAACTACATTTATTATTACATCATTCTGCTATTTTTAAATACTCATATCATTTAGCAACTCCTAAAAATGCCCTTACTGACTCACTTCCATATATAAAAGCTTTATCACCAATATTATCTCAAGATATAGTTTTTAAATATCTTTTTATTTGAGAAGTTTTTAGTTTAGATAGTCATTTTTTTAATTTATCTAATTTTTTTCATCAAAGTAAAATATTAGTTGTATTTTTTATTTCTTCATAAGGAATAACCGCTTCCAAATTTTTTAAACCACTCAAAAAATCATCGTCTTTTACAGGAACATAACAACCTATTATTATAAGTTTTTTTCAAATATTATCATAATCTTCTATCATTCCTTCAGCCTCATCTCTAGAACTTGATAAAAATCAACATGTATTAACTATTACATATTCTACTTCATCATAATCAGGTGTCTCAAAAAAATTGATATTATAATTCTTACTATCAATTTTAAGTATATCTCAAATAACAAATTCTAAATCAACTAGATTTTTACTACATCATAGATTTATAACCGAAAAATTTATTTCTTTTTGCATTGTTTTCAAAAAATAAAAAAATATTTTATTTGTAGTTTAAAATATTTTTTTAATAAGTAAAGGTTCTAATTAAATAATAGTATTTTATTTTGAAATATATAAAACATATTCTACGGGTCATCTAGACTCATACGAGCTACTATTTCAATTTAATTTGTATGTTTCTAAATCTGCGTGAGCATATAGATTAGAAAGAAATAGTCAAGTAAAAAATGATGCTGTGAGAAATATATAAAAATAAATTCTACTGATTAATTTTTTTCTTTTTTTTAATTTTTTCTTTTTTCACATATGAAATACATATTATAAAATAAACTATATCATTATTATAGCATAATATAGTTTTATTTGTCAAAATATTGTATAAATTCAGCCTAAATTCTTGTTAATATCTATATATACATCAGGTTTATAATGTTTTTATCAGGCGTAGTTTATGTTTTTATCTATTTCTAAGAATTTTTGGTTATCTTTTTGGAACATCAATTCTATATTTCATATAGGACCGTTTCTATTTTTTCTTATTAAAATATCAGTAACTCATTTTCTATCAGTAAATTCATCATAATATTCTTCTCTATATAACATCATAACTATATCAGCATCTTGTTCTATAGCTCATGATTCTCTCAAATCAGACATTATAGGTTTTTTATCTGGTCTTGATTCTAATTGTCTAGAAAGTTGAGATAAAGCAATAACTGGTACATCTAACTCACGCGCTAAAGATTTTATTCATCTAGATATTTCAGATATTTCTTGAACCCTATTTAAAGAATTTCAATTACTCATCAGTTGTAAATAATCAATTATAACTAGATCAAGTCATGACTCAATTTTAAGCCTTCTACACTTAGATTTTAAGTCAGTTAAATTTCATCATGCACTATCATCTATATATATATTAGCTCATGAAAGCTTTTCCATAGCTTCTCATATTTTCATAAACTCATCATCTTCTAATTCTCATTTAGCTAGTTTCCAAGAGTTTATTCACATAGCACTAGCTATCATTCTATCAGTTAGTTGTTCTTTACTCATCTCCAAAGAAAAAATAGCTACATTTTTACCTTTAAATCAAATATTTTGAGCAAGATTTAATGCAAAAGCTGTTTTACCCATAGAAGGTCTAGCAGCCAATACCACCATATCTCATCATTTTAGACCATTAATTTTATTGTCTAAACTTGGGAAATAAGTATTTATTCTATTAGCTCTTATATTTTCAGGGTTTTCATGAATTTCGGAAAATTCTTCATATCTTCAAGTCAATATTTCATTTATATGAACAAGTTTATTTCTAATAAAGGTTTGAGTTACAGAAAAAATTGATTTTTCAGATTTTTCCAAAAGTATATTTATTTTTTCATCTTCCATATATCCATATGATATTATTTCATTTCATGTTCTTATAAGCCTCCTTAATACAGATTTATTCTTTACTATGCTAGCATATTCAAAAATATTTGATGTAGTAGGTACTATTTCTGTTAATTCTGTTAAATAAGTTAGTCAACCTATTTTATCTAAAAGCTTTTTATCTGAAAGCTTATTTTTTATGGTAATTAAATCTATAGGTTTATTAAGTTTGTATAAATTGAAAATATTTTCAAATATAATAGAATTATTTTCATCATAAAAATCTTCATGTGTTAGAATATCACTAATAGTTAAAAATCATTCTCTATCAATAAGTAAGCTTCAAATAACAGATTGTTCTGCCTCAATACTATGTGGAGGAACTTTTAGCATAAAATAATAATTAAAACTAATTTATATAATCATAAACAAAAAATAAAAAAGTAAATATATATTTACTTTTTTATGATAATAATATGTTAACAAAAAATGTTAAAAATTATATATGTGATTCTAAATATTTTATTTTTTCAGATACTTTAGAATTATATGGTTGTAATTCCATAACTTTTTTATATGTTGATATAGCATTTTCTATCTCTCAGAGAGTTTCATGACAAAATCACCTCATCTTCAATTTTTCAGTGTTTCTAGGATATTGTTTTAAAAATATTTTTGTATATTTAAGAGATTTTTTATAGTCTTTTATCTCATAGTTTAAATCTGCTAAAAATTCCATTATTTCAACATCTCAAGAGTTTTTAGCATATCATCTCACATAAACATCTATAGATTCTTTGTATCTATTCTGAACAGCTAAGTTATATCATAACTTTTTAAGTATTTCAAAATTATCTGAAAAAGCATTGAGTAGATCATTATATATATATTCTGCTTTTTTATATTCTTTTTCTTCTTCATATATAGAGGCTAATTCTAGATTTAAGTCTTTGTTTAGTTTATCTATGGATAATCATTCTATAATCAAAGATTTAGCAGCACTATAATATCATTTTGTTTTATTTAATTTTGCTCTTTTTACTATTTCTCATATTTTTTTAGAATCTTGTAAGCTTATTAGTTCTTTTCTAGATTTGTTTTTCTTAACATCTTGTTTTAGTTTTTTTTCTTGTTCTATTTTCTTAATTTCATCTATCTTATTTTTTAAATTATCACTTTTAGGAGATATGATATGTTTTATACTACTAAAAATTAAAAATATTTTTTCATATAAATAATATATTATGTAAACCAATGATAAAAAAAATATAATTATTTCTAATCTTAAAAAAAAGCTATTTTCCATATTTTATCTAAAATAAATAATTTTAATAATTCTATATATTATAAACTAGGTTTCTATAACTAGAAAACCTAGTTTTTTTAAAATACTAGCTATTTTTTAATAAAAAGCAAGATATATTTTAGCTTAATTCATATTTACCAGAAATATTTTTATGAAGAACTCATTTTATCTCTAAAATAGATATTTTAAAGCTGATTTCACTAATACTTATGTTAAGTTTAAAAGATAGATCATCTAAAGTAAGACTTTCTAAAAGAATAGAATTATAAATTTCTTTTTCTAGTTTATCTCAAAAAAATAATTTATCTTTTTTCTTTTCTTTTTGAAAAGAAATATTGTATTCTTCTAAAATATCTTCACTAGATAAAATTAATTTTGCTTGAGAATTTTTTATAAGACAATTAGTTCAAATACTTCAATGTCTAAATATTTCTCCTGGTATTGCAAAAACATCTTTTCACATATCAAGAGCTAAATTAGCAGTAATCAAACTTCACGATTTTTCTTTGGCTTCTACTACTAAAATTCATTGAGATAATCATACAATAATTTCATTTCTTATAGGAAAATTATAAGGATTTCATGGTTCTCAAATAGAAAATATAGATATTATAGCTCATCCAGAATCAACTATATCATCAAATAGTTTTTTATTCTTTGTTGGGTAGTCTATATCAATTCAAGTTCCAGTAACACAAATAGTATGGCATTTATTTTTAATAGATTCTATATGAGCCTTAGAATCACATCATTCAGCTCAACCAGAAACTATAGAAAAATACTTAGATAATGGTGATACTATATGCTCTATAGCTTTTTCTCAATAGCTAGAAATATTTCTTGAACCAACAATAGCTATTTTTGGCTCAATTCATATTTTTCATCTCAAATAAAATAAAAAAGGAGCATTAGCTATATTTTTTAACTCACTAGGATAATTTTTTGAATGAAAATTTATTATTTTAACTTTTCTTTGTTCTAATTTCTTGATTAAAAAATCCAATTTTAAATTTTTGTATCTTTTCAAAACAATATCTATTTGTTTATCATTAAAAAAGTGAGACTTTAAGAAATTATAGTTTATATTATCAAAAACATATTTATAATTTTGCTTGTCTTTAAAAATAAAATGTAATTTTTTATGAGTCAGTCATATATGGTGAAGTCATGCTAAATATATATTTTCCATCCCTTTTAATTTTAATAAAAATAATAAGTATATAAAAAGTATATTATATATTTTTCTTTATTTGTAAAATTATTTTTAATTTTTTTCTTTTTGTATATTATTGGATATTATAATTAATTAATTAAAAATAATTTTATGTGTTGAATATTTGCCTATATTTGAGACAAACAAGCTGATAAACTTTTGATAAATTGACTCAGAAACTTAGAATATAGATGATATGATAGTGCTTGAATGGTATGTATAAATAATTCCTGAAAATTTTATATAGAAAAAGCTATTTGAAAAGTATCAAATTTAGCTCTAAAATTAGAAAATAAAACTCAAGATTTAAAAGATTTTAATATTTGAATAGCACATACTAGATGGGCTACTCATTGATGAGTTACATTAGAAAATTGTCATCCACATAATTGTAATAATAATAGATTTTTTGTGGTTCATAATTGAATCATAGAAAATTTTATGGAAATAAAAAAAGAACTTAAAAATAAAAAAGTGTCCTTTTATTGAGACACAGATTCAGAAACAATAGCTAAACTTATAGATATAGAATTTGAAAAAAATCTAGAATATACGATAAAAAAAATTAGTAAAAAATTAAATTGAGCTTACGCTTTAGCTGTAATAGACAAAGAAAATCCTAATGTTTTAGTTTGAGCTAAAATTTGATCCCCACTTGTTATATGATTTTGAAAAAATGAATTTTTTTTAAGTTCTGATCCAAACGCATTAAAAGAAAGTTGCAAGCATTTTATACCACTAGAAGACTCTGAACTTGTTGTTATAAAAAACCAAACTTTTAATATCTTCAATTTTTTATGAGAAAAAGAAGAGAAAGATAAAATTAACATAGAAAAAAAGCAAGAAGCTAAAAGTTTATGAAATTTCAAACACCATATGTTAAAAGAAATTCATGAAATACCAGAAACGCTAATAAGTGCTTTAGCATGAAGAATAGATTTTTTAAAAAAAGAAATAACAAGTAAAACTTTGGAAGATCTTAATAAGCAAAAAATAGATAAAATAGAAATAATAGCAAGTTGAACAAGTTATAATGCCTGACTTATAGGAAAAAATTGGTTTGAAGAGTTATCAGACTTAGAAACTAATGTTTACATGTCCACGGAATTTAAGTACAAGAAAAACTTTATTAACAAAAAAACATTATATATTTTTATCTCTCAATCATGAGAAACAGCAGATAGTTTAGAATGTCTAAAAATAGTTAAAAATAGATGATGAACAACTTTTTGAATAGTCAATAGTGTTGGATCTAGTATAGCTAGATTAACTGATATTTGATTATATACTCATAGCTGAATTGAAATATGAGTAGCTTCAACAAAAGCTTTTATATGACAATTAGCTGTTTTACTTCTTATATCATTATCTTTATGAAGCTCTAGAAATTTAGATTATTTAAAGTTAAAAGAAATAATAGAAGAAATAGAAAAAATTGGTCCAAAACTTGAAAAAATAATAAAACAATCAGAAAATATTAAAACCACATCAAAAAAATACTCCAAATATAAAAATATGTTTTTTCTTGGTAGAAATTTACTATTCCCTATTGCAATGGAATGAAGTTTAAAATTAAAAGAAATAACCTACAATCATAGTGAAGCTTACTCAGCTTGAGAATTAAAACACTGACCATTAAGTCTTATTGATAAAAATTTTCCTACAGTGCTAATAAATCCTAAAACTAAATTAAAGCTAAAAAACATATCGACACTAAAAGAAATACAAGCAAGAAAAGGTATTGTGATTTGAATAATAACTTCTTGAGACAAAACTTGAAAGATGTTTGATGATACTATAAAAATACCAGAAATTATTGAAGAACTTTCTCCTTTTTTAGTTGCAACTTCCCTAAATTTATTTGCTTATTATATGGCACTAGATTTATGAAGAGAAATAGATAAACCTAGAAACTTAGCAAAAAGTGTAACTGTAGAATAAAAATTATTTTAACATATCATCTATAAATTATGTGAATTGAAGCTTGAAAATTAAAACAAGCAGAAAGAAATAAAAAATCTCTTTCTGAAAAACAACTTAAAAATTCTATAGAAAAACAAATAAGATTTCAAAAGACAAAGGAGAAAATAGGAGCAAAAATAAAAGCAGAAGATGAAATTTTTAATTTAAAACAATTAATAAATTCATGAATAATAACTGAAAAAATAGCTAAAGATGTAATAGAATGAAAAAATATTGATAACAAAACAATAAAAGAAATTTTTGATAAAATAGATGAAATAGAAGATATAAAAAATGTTGATGATTTATTACCTAAAGAACTTAGAGTTACAAGCTGAGAATATTTTAAGGCGATAAGTGATGAAATTTTTAGAGTTCAAACCATTACAAAACTTGATTCAGCTCTAACTTTAATTTCAAATAAAATTAACCCTGACTCTAGTATGTGATTAAACTTATTCTCATGATTTTTAACTATACTTGATAAGAATCTCATAAAAATCCAAGAAAACACAATTGACATAAAAAATTCTCTAAAAAAAGTAGATAAAAATCAAGTAAATACAAATATAGGTTTAATACAAAAAATTATATACTTCTTTAAAAACTTAAATTAAGAAAAAATATGGCTTTAATATTATGAATACTACAAGCATTTTTCAATGCTTCATGAATGGTACTAACTAAAAAAGTTGTAGAAAATAAAATTGTCTGAAATAACTTACAAACATTTTTTAGTAGATCTTACCATCTCATTATTTTATCAATACTATTTTTATTTTGAGTATTTAACTATAATCAAACTCAGGCAAACCTCGAAAATATAGACTATTTCCTATTATTGTTAGGGAGTATTTGAATATATATAACATACCCTCTTAGAAGAATAGCCTATGCAAATGAAAAAGTATCAGTACTACAACCATATGCTATGCTTTTTCAAATTTTTCCAGTAATAATAGGTTTTATATTTATAGCAAGTGAAAGAGCTAATATAATAACATTTCTTAGTGCTCTTTTAGCTTCAATAGTTGTTATTGCTATAAATATAGACTATAAAACATTTAAGTTTAATAAATATAGTTTGATGGTACTGTTTTCATCTATAATAAAATCTTTTCAAATTTTTGTAGTAATACATCTTTTAACAAAACTTAATCCAGCTAGCTTTTATTTCATGGAAAGCATAATAATATTGTTTTTTTCTATTCTATTAATGATATTACAAAAAGACTTATCACAAATCAAACTATTAACAAAAAAATACATGAAATTATTAATGTTTACAAATACTGTAGTTATTACATCTATACTCTTTGCTTTGACTATGTACTCTAGTTTATGAGTAGTTTTGACAAGCTTACTTAGTCTATTATATCTAGTATTTATATATACACTCTCATATTTTATATTAAAAGAAATCCCTAAAAAGAAAGATGTTTTAGTTACTATTTTCATTTCTCTTTGTATAATAGTATGAGTAATTTTTAAATCTTAAAAATTTTTTAAATCAAGTTTGACATATACAGTTTTATATATATAGTAATTTTACCTTATATTATATAACAACCTCTCATGTCAAATTTAGATTATTTACAAAGTTTAACTACAAATAAAAAAGTTAAACTAATATCAAGTATAGATTGAACAAAAAATTTTTTTACAAAATCCCATAATTTATGAAGTATTTGAAAAAAAAATTTAATTACTCAAAAAGTTGATTGATATATAAATCATGTTCATAATTTACTAAAAAATAATGATCATCTTAGACAAAATATAAAATTATTAGAATTAGAAGAAGACCTAAAATACAATTTTACTAAAGAAGCTAAATATCTTGAAATTGAAAATTTAGAAAAAAATATAAGAATAGCTAATTGTTTTGCTTGGGCAAAAACTCAAATATATAGAAAAGTAGAAAACATAATCATTGCCAATTGAGATACGAATATGCCAACAAAAACAAATATGTGAAAAAAGGTAGTTGATCCCATCGGTTGGTCATCCAAATCCATAGCACCTAGTTGATGATATAATAATTGAAATCCAGAATGATATTGATTATTATGAAAAATACCAAAACTTAGACCTAGTAGTGAAAAATTTGATATAAATATCTATAAAGAATTAATGAATACAAGGGTAAAAATATCACAAACTTGAATAGCTATAGAATATTGACCAGAAGAAGTAGTATTTATGCCTACATATAAAATATTTTGAGGAGAAGATATAATAAAAAACTTTTCTGAGCCGATAAAAAAACCATGCATAAAAACATCAAAATATTATTGAATAAATACTAATATGAATAGATAAATATTTTTTCTTGCAACTATTAATAAAACTATATAATTAAAAGGAGAAATTTAAAAATAATTTTTATGAAAAAACAAACTAAGCAAGAAAATAAAATATTTATTAGACCAAATTTTTGGTCTGACATTCAAAACAGTCAAGAGAAGTATGTTCATATTATACTAGTTGCAACAAAACCTGATATTATAAAACAAGCACCATTATACAAAGAGCTAAAAAATAGATGAAAAGCCTTAATTTTAATTCATACAGGGCAACATTATGACTACAATTTAAGTAAATGAGTTCTAGATGAATTTGGAATGAAAGTTGATATAAATTTTAATATATACTGAGATATACATAAAAAATATGCTCTTATAGTAGAAAGGTTTGGAGATATTTTATCAAAAATAAATAGAGATTACAAAAAAATCCCTATCCCTTATGTACACTGAGATACCATGACAGCTACAACAGCAGATAAAGCTTCTTTTCTAAACAAGTTTGCTGTTGTTCATGTTGAAGCCTGAATTAGAACATTCACAGCTAAAAAAAATTTTTATCAAAACCTTTTTAAAAATTTTGCTAAAAATAAATTCATTTGGAAAAAATATTATAAATCTATGCAAAATTTTAGTATATATGAAAGATGAAGTATAGAACCATATCCAGAGCAATTTGATACAAGAGCAATAGTGTGATCAACATGATTTTTTGCTGTACCAGTAGAAATTTATAAAAAAACTCTTCTTAGTGAATGAGTAGTGAAAGAAAATATAAAAATTGTTTGAAACACTATATCTGATGCGGTAAAAATATCAAAAAATAAAATAAAAAATTCAAAAGCCTTTCAAGAGTACCCAAATATGAAAAATAAACCTTTCGTATTTATCACTATACATAGAAGAGAAAATACTCAAAAAAAAGAAAGATTTTTAGTAATATATAATGCCATAAAAAAACTAATACAAGATTGAGTTTATGTATGTTTTTTATGATTATATTGAAGTGAAACAGCTATAGATAATTATTGACTTAGAAAAGATATAGAAAAACTAAAAACTAAATACAAAAAAAACTTTGCTTATTGACCAGCTCTTAGCCATCATTATGAAGTTATAGATATGATATCTAAAGCTTGAGCTGTAGTAACTGACTCCTGAAGTATGCAAGAAGAAGCAAATATAGTTTGAATTCCTTGCGTTACAATTAGATTTGGTTCAGATAGAATTGAGACAATTTTAGAATGAACAAATATAATAGCACCCCCTATTAACTCTAAATTAATAGTTGAAATAATAAAGTGAGCTATATCAAATAAAAATATGGTTAAATCAAAACATCTATATTGAAAAAATGTTTCAAAAAAAATAGTAGATGAAGTTTTAAAAAAACTGCAAAAAAATAATAAATTATTTATATTTGATGATGAAAGACTAGACCTAGAAACATTTTTTGATTGTGACATAAAATAAAAAAGAGAAATGGCAGTTTCTCTTTTTTAGATTATAGAAGCTAGTTTTTGTTTTTCTCTTATAGTCATATATCAAATATATTTCATAAGATTTAGCTTCTCGTTTTCTGATAAAATTATAGAATTTACAATTTTATCAAGTATACTTCAATCTATTATTATTTTTGCTTTTTTCATATTTCTTTGTATTATAGCTAAAATATTACAAGAAATAAATTAAGTATACTACTAAATTAAACCATATTTTTAATTTAATGTCAAATATTTATATTTAAATTCATCCTATAGCTATGTCAATAATACTATGAATAGATCCTTGAACAACAACAGTAGGTTATGGAATAATAAAAAAACACTCTAATTCTAATTTTGAATTAGTAGATTATTGAGTTATTTCAACTAATCCTAAAGTAGAATTATCTATAAAATTACTTGAAATTTGAAATGATATAAAGGCTTTAATAAAAGACATAAAACCAAATATAGTTTGTGTAGAAAAACTGTATTTTCAAAATAATTTAAAAACTTGAATTGATGTTGCGCAAGCCAGATGAACAATAATATATGAAATAATGAAAAATAACATAAAGTTATTAGAATATACTCCCCTACAAGTAAAAAAAGCAATAACATGAAATTGACAAGCAAAAAAAACTCAACTCCAAAAAGCTATTAAAATTATAATGAAACTAGAAACTATACCTAAACCAGATGATGCTGCAGATGCTATATGACTCGCATATATATGAGCTTTGAATAACTCTTGTTTTAGTTAGAGATTATTTTTTATTTGCAATTATTTATTATTCATTATTATTTAATCATATATAAGGACCTAGCTTAATTAGAAGAGTACTCGAACTCCGAACTCGAGAGGCGTAGGTGCAATTCCTACGGTCCTTGCCATTTAAAATTAAGAAATTTTATAATTTAAGAAAACAAAAATGAGAGCAGTAGCACCAATATTAATCATAATATTTTTTATAGTATGAACAATGTCAATATTAGCAGGTAATTTAATATTAGCAGGAATATCTATATTTTTAGTAATATTTACAATTATATTATCGGTAAGAATAGTATCACCACAAACAGTTAGAACAGTAGAATTTTTTGGTAAATTTAATAGAGTTTTAAGACCAGGTTTAAATTTTATAATACCATTTGTAGAAACTACTATATCTCAAACATTGTATAGAAAAAACTTTGCTGTTGATGTAGAATGAGTTACACATGATAATGTTACAGCTTATGTTTGATTAAATGTTATATACTATGTAAAAGATGAGAATGATGATAGTAGAACTGGTAATATTTATAAATCAGTTTACTCTATAGATGATCCTAGAACAATGATGAGAGCTGCAATTGATGAGCAATTAAGAGCCATGATGGTAAGTTTTACTCATAAAAACATATTTGAAAAAAGAGAAGAAATAGGTCAGGCAATAGAAGAAAGATTAAGAGAAAAATTAAAAGAATTTGGTTATACCCTTGATTCTATACAGGTTAGAGATGTAAAACTTGATTCTACAGTTATGCACGCAATGAACAAAGTAGTAGAAACTGAAAAATTTAAAGAAGCAGCTTTAAATGAAGCAGAAGCAAAAAAAATAATGCAGGTAAAAGAAGCTGAAGCAGAAAAAGAATCTAAAATACTTCTTTGAGAAGGTATGGCTGGACAAAGACTAAAAATTGCTGAATGATTTAAAGAATCAGTGGATATGATAAAAAGTGCTGATGATAGTTTAAATGCAAAGCATATATTAGATTTTTTACTTGATAGTTCTAGAATAGAAACTCTATGAAATATATGATGAAAGGATAATTCTAAACTTATATATCTAAATGAAGATTTAGAATGAAAAGTTAGTAAAGCTAGGAATGAAAAACTAATATCATGATCAGAAATTATGTAATTAAAAAAAATCTAACTTTTGTTAGATTTTTTTTAATATATATTACTTAAAGTTTCTTTGATTTCTAAATATCTTATATTTTTTTTAGATTCTTTATTTGAAAAATTTTTAGATATATTTTTATTAATTTTTGATTTTTTTTCTGACATAATCATTTGTTATCAAACTAAAACAATTAAATTATATCATAATTGGAAAAGTTTTGTCAAAAAAACGCTAAAAGTTTTATGATTTAAGCCTATAATAATATTATACTGATTTTTAAAAAATATTCAAGTATGGAATAAAGTAAGAGTTAAAAATTAAAGAAGATCATTAAATTTATAGTTAATTGTTTTTGAAGCTGATTTAATGTTATTTTTATCTAGTCATAATAGTTTTGATTTTTTATATCTATAGTTTATAAATTTCAGCCTCCCATTTTCTTATAATTTAGTTAATAAATCATTAAGTTCTTTACTTTTATTTTTTTCATGTTGAGATTCCAAGTTTTTTATTCTTTGTTTTATAGTTTGATCTAAGGATTCTTTTATATATTCAAAACTTATTTCTTTTTTATTTTGTAGTTTTTCCAAAAAATTTATTATCAAATTTTTTTCAGAGCTAAAAACTTCTCTCAATAATTCTTTTTGTCATACACTTAAAAAAGTAAAATATTTTAAAAGACTACTTTTTGTATATTGGTTTAATATTTTACTGAGCTTTATTTTTTCTATGATTTCTTGATCTATTTTTTGCATTTTCCTTTTATTTGAAATCAAATTATTATTTAAAACTTCAAACATAATAATTTTAACACAAAAAATTAAAAACACAAACTATATAACAATTATATGAACTAAAAAAAGATATTTAAATAACTATTTATTTTTTTTCTCAAGTTGCTTCAATAAAGCTTTTCAAGTTTCTAAATAAAAATTTTGTATAAACTCAATATCCTTAGAAGTAAGCTGAAATATAAGATAACTTATAATTTTATCATACATATCGTTGTATTGCTGCTTGTTATTTCATGATTTATGAAATTCTGGGGATATGTTACGTCTCATATTTTTCATAAGTTCAATAACTTCATCTCATCATTTTTTATTTTTTACTATAAATTGTAGTAAATAATACATAAGATTATTAGAGAGAGTGTAATCATATGATTTATATCAAATACTATCATCATCATAATAAACAGTATTTAATGAGTTTTTAAGAACTTCTATGATAAAAGTTCTACTTGTATTTATAGAAACTACATCAGATAAAAATTCATTTACATTTTGATAATCTGCTCAATCAAGAATCGTTCTAAGGTTTTTTAGGGTAGTTTCCTGACTATCGTAGCTAAAATTTTCATTAGGCATTTTATATGTTTTATCTAGATAATAGTGTAAAAATTCATTTCATACTACAAAATTATAAAATTCTTTTTCTGATATATCCCATTTAACACTACCATATATTCTTTTTCATATATTATTTGGAAAAATAATAACTTGACCTTTTATATGAATTCATGCAGATACTCAGTTTTTTGAAAGATGATGAAAAATTTTTATTTTTTCATCTTTTAATTCAGGAATCAAAAGTCTTAAACCATCTATATTTCACCAAGAAATTTCTTGTATTTTTTCAGCATGAACAAAGTAAGGATAAACTGGTGATACAATATATCATAAATCATTAAAGTATGATAAAAGTTTTTCAACATATTCTTCTTCTTTTATTTCTAGCCAATTTATAAGATTATACTCACTAGTTTTATTTATTAATTCAGTTAATAAAACACTAAATTCTTGTTCACTAATTTCGGTTTTTTCATTATCTAATTTAGGAAAAAGATTATTTATATCTTCTTGTATTTCATTTATAATAACCTGTAAATCAGCAGGTAGTTTTCGTATTTGAAGTTCGTTTTTTCCTGATTTTTCTTCTAAAAAAGAAATTTCTTGTTGTATGAAGTTTAATATTTCATCTCTTTCATGATGAAATTTATCTTGTATTTTTTCTTTATGTTTAAAAAATAATTCAATTATATCTGATAATAATTGTATTTTTATTCTACTGAAATCAAAAATATCTTTTGAGTTTTCTAAAGCTTTTTGAGATTTTAATAAAAAACTTTCATATTCGTTTTTTTCTTGAGTAGAGAAAATACCTATATCATTTAAAAAGTTATGAATTAATTTTGATTTATTTGTATCTAGTTTAATTAATTCTCAATTTTGAAAATCAAGGTTTCAAAATATAATTTCTTCTATTCAAAATATAAATTCCATATCTGATCATACTATAGCCTCACTTAAATTTAAAAAAGAAAATGCTTGTTCATAAGTTTTTGGATAATAATTTTTTTCTTGTTTTATTTCACTTTTATAACTATTCCAATTAAGAGGTGTATCTCAAGAAAACCCATACTCTTTTTCCAATACCAAATCAAGTAATTTCTCTTTTATAGCTATAGTTTTGTATTTCCATAAATCAATATTTTGCGCGTTTGGGTTTCATTTTTTTAGAACTTCTATGTATTTATCATAAAATCTATTGATATTAGAAAATATTTCCATTGTAAAATCTGTAGCTCTAAAATCAATAGAAACAGGAAAATTTTCTATGTTAAAAAAAGATACTTTATAATCCCAATTTTTATCTACATATGGAAAAATGTCTTGAATTTTAGTTGTTTTATTTTCTAAAACTGGAGTAACTATTTTTGAAGAATAAGTAGTATCATAAAGTACAAAAAGCCCATTTAATAAAAAAATTCAGGTAATCTCTTTTTTATCAATTATACTAACTACTTTTGCACTTAAAGGAAATTTTCAAGCATTTTCCAAAATAGTGTTTTTAATATAATCTAAAAAATCAATTCAATATATTTGATTATACTCTTTTGGATCTATAAACTTAAAAAAGATATGGAATTGTTTGAGTTCTTCTCTAAACTGACAATTATTTTTTATGTCAATTCACAAAGACTTTTCAAGTTTTTTATTTAATAATGATTTTTTTTCTAAGGTTTTATTTCTACATTTAGACTCAATATCAAGAACATCATGTATCTGATTATTTGAAATATTTAATTGCTGAGCTGTTACTAAATTCAAAAAAACTCAAGCTAAAACTGTACCAATTCATGGTATGTTTCTAATGTTTTTCATAATAAAAATAAATATTACACAATAAAAATATTAATATAAATCTTTAAACTAAAATTTAGAAATACCTTTTCAAGCTACTTTTTTAACATAAGACATAATATCACTGATATTTGTAAATCTATGTTCTTTTTTTATAGCATTTACAATAAAATCAGGATAATCATTAGCATTTGCTATAATTTCACTAAGTCTCCAATTAGATGAATAAATTTTTTTAGAAAAATGAGGAATATTAACTCTAATAACTCAATTTAATAATTCTTTTAAAATACAATCTTCATTCTTTTTAATATCACTGTCCTTTTTTATATCATTTAGTATTTTTATCAAATAATTTTCAGAAACCCATCACCTAAGTCATATAATAGCATCTCTTAGTTTTTTTCAATCAATTATTTTAGAGTTAGACATCCCACTTTGATTTTTATTTCAACTTTCAACATATCTAGCCTCAAAAAAAAATTCTTCTTGATTTCTAGTTTTTCATTTTCATTGAAATTTACAATCTTGATATTTAGAATTTCAATTTTTTTTAGATAATGTATCTAGATTAGATAAAAAATCCCTAAACTCTTTAGAAAGATTATCATTTTTTAAAAATGAATCCAAATTAGCTTGAGAGTAAAATCATGGTTTTTGACGAAATTCATTAATATTTCAAATTTTTTTATACAAAAAATATAAGTATTCTAATAAATATATTCCATTTTCATTTTTATTTGAAGATTCTAGTTCAAAACCAATAGAATCTTTTATTATTTCATCTACATCTCAAAATCATTTCTCACTTCAAAGTATTTTTACTATAGTTTTTTCTGGGGTTTTTCATCTAAATCTCAATTTACATTTAATCTTAATAGAAGAACCATTTTTCATTTTTTTAGTATATATTCATTTTCACTCAAAATAAGTTTTTCATGGTTTATGTGACATAAATTGTGAAAAATCAAACTGAAATTCTCAGCATTTTATTTCTTTTTTATTTAGAAAAAAATCTGTAAAAATTTCATTTGCATATTTTTCAGAATTTAACATTTGAGGATATTTTTGAATTTGGTTATAACAAAACATTATTTTTGTTATATCACAATAAATTTGTCTCATATCTTTTTTTGATGATGTATGATTTTTCCTTAAAAAAGAAATAAAATCACTTTTATATTTGAAATGATTTCATCTATTTTTAGTAAAAGGAAATTTTAATTCTATGAGTAAAATCTCTTGATACATTGATATAGATTTTTCATATATTTCATTTATATATTCAATAGATCTTTTATTATCAAGATTTATTCATAATTCATCTAATATTCTTTTTTCTAATTCTTCATCACTAACATTTTTTAAATTAAATAAATGTAGTAAATCTGACATTTTTACATTATCAAATCATAAATTCTTTGAGCAATAATTAATACCCAAACCAAACTCATTTCTTCAATATATAAGAGGTAATTCTTTCATAAAAATAAATAATCATAATGTAGTTTATATAAATATAATACTTGTAAAACAACAAAAGTCAAATAACTTACTTATTTTGATTCTAGTTTTTTATAATAATATCATCTTTTTTTTCTTCTAATAGTTTCTATGATCCAATTAAACCAATATTTTTTAGATAAAACTAAATCTTGAGCGTGAAGTAAACTATAATCATATCATCAAAATTTTCTTTTGAATTTAGTTACTCAAGATATGGGATGTTTTTTATTGTCATCAGGAGAAACTCACCAAAAATTATAAACCTCACAGCCGTCCATTTTAGCTTTTTTTATAGCTTCCCATTGACACAAATAGTTTGGTGAAAATTTATGATTAACTATATCACTAGCTGCAATATAATAAACACAAGTTTTTCAAAATTTTATAGTCATCAATATACTTTCTACTTTTCAATCAAAACTAGCTGATATAGTACTAATATCATCTCAAAATATCTCGTATAAAAAATTTATGAAGTTTTCTGAAAAATGATGATATCATATTTTTTTAGAATGGGCTATGTGCATCTTAATTAATGTATTTTTTTGTTTCTCATTATTTCAAACTACTATTTTTACTGCTTGTTTTATTGCTCTATTTATATAATATCTATCTTTTTTCTTTATATTTTTCAATAAATTATCTTGTGTTTGATTTAAATCAAGTAGATGAGTATCTTCAGCATGTTCATGCATGGGAGCATTTATGAATCCTAGTTTTTTAAAACTAATCTTATTTTTAACTAAATTTTTAAGTCAAGAATTAATTCTAATAAAATCAAATTTTTCATTGATAGCATAATTTTTTAACTCAATAATAATTTTATCAAAAACATCAAAAAAATTTCATTTAATAAGTGGTCAGTGAGGTATAAATAAATAAGAAGCTCTTTTAGCTCTAATTTTTATTATTTGCATCAAACCAACAATATTTTTATTATCAAATATAGCATATCTTATAACTGATTTTCAGCATTTTATTTGAAATTCTCACCACTGCCAAGATTGTAAAAAACTATAAAAAGAAAAGTTTGATTTTATAATAAAATCATTCCACTTTTTTTTATCAGATATTTCTTTAAGACTATACATTTTTGTTTAAAATTTATTTAATATTTTTACAATTTTTTCTAAATCTTTTTTGTTAATCATTTTATGATTTGGTAGTGTTAATATTGTTTTACTTAATTTTTCTGATATTTTACAACTTCATAAGCTGTATTTTGCTTTTTTTAAATCAATTCAAGATGGAATAACATTTTGTCATGACCAATAATTTCAAAGAAGTATATCATTTTTTTTCATATAACTATATAATCTATTTTTTTGATTTTTGTTTTTTAAAACAATAGGAAATCTAAATCAATTAAAATTTTTTAAATTTTTAAATAAAATTTCTATTTTAGGATTTTTAAGATTTTCTAAATAGTATTTAGAATTATCTATTCTAATTTTAGTGTATTTTTCTAATCTAGATAATTCTTTTTTAGCTAAATAACCCAAAGAATTTGGAAGTCATAAATTAAATTTTTTATATTCAAATATTTTTTCTTTTTTATTTAAAATTTCAGTAATAAAGTTTAATTTTCTTGATAAAAAGATTATGATTTTACCTAATTTTAAAAAATCATAAGTCTTGTAAGAGATATATCAAACTATATTATAAGATAAATTTTGCAGAGATAATTTTACACTTGGCTTTACTAAAATATTTTTTATATCTTTAAAGTATTTTTTATTATTTATAACTAAAAATCATCATGTAACACTTGAAATAACTTTGTCTCTTCAAGTAGAAAAAATTAAGAAATCTCACTTATATTTAGAATTATTTCAAAGACTATGTGCACAATCTTCAATAGTTAAAATTCATTTTTCTTGGCATAGTTTTATTATTTTTTCATAATTTTTAGCTTTTTTTCAAAATGTATGTTGTATTATAACTATTTTTGTATTAATATTTATATTTTTTTCTAATTTTTTATAATCAAAACTCAAAGTTTCTCACTCTATATCACTATAAACTATTTTTCATCAAGCTTGTATTATTCAGTTGCAAACAACACTACAAGTATAGGAGTTAACAATTATTTCATCATTTTTTCTTACTCAAGCAAACATTAAAGTGTTGTATATAGCAGATCTTCAATTATAAAAACTTATAATTTTACTATCATTTTTTCATATAAACTCAAGTAAGTTTTTTTCAAATGAAACATTATCTTTTCAAAATCTTAGCCTATAAGCTCATAAAGTCATTAAATACAGACTAAGCACGGCTTGATAAAAACTTACAGTAGTAAAAAATTCTCAAATAATAGTTTTTTTTAACATTATTATTTAGGGTTATTTAGTATTTGTCTAACATGTTTTTTTATATCCTTTATTTTTTGATCTCTTATTTTTTTATTAACTATATTTTTAGTCAAAAACATAGTACCTTTTCTTATCTTTATTATTGATTTAATATCTTTAGCAGAGATAATAAATACGGCTCAAAAAGCAATTAAAATAATTCAGATAGGTACAGAAAAAGGTAGAGGTAATATTATAGATATGATTCATAAAAAACACAAAATAGCTGTAATTATTACCCTTATAAAAAAAGGGATTTTATATTTTCTTATAAATTTATAAATTTTGTGTTCCACTGAAATATTTTGTAAAAATATAAAAATAACCATTAAGCTATTTACTATTGTTTAATTTCTCAAAATACAATCTAGAGCCTCTTCATTCAAAAAGAATAGTAGAATTTTTTACTAAGTTTAAACTATCTAGTATATTTTCATCTTTAAAACCAAATGATTTTAGTCATTCAATAAAATATTTTTTATAATTAACTCAACAATAAAATATTTGATCTACAAATTTTGTTTTTACTATTTTTTGTCAAAGCTCAAAATGAGTTTTTTTAGAGTATTTTCATAATTCTAAAACATCATCTATAACTAAAACTTTATTTCAAGAATAAGTTTTTAAAACCTCAAGTCAAGCAAAAAGTCAATCAATAGGTAGGTTATAAGAATCATTTAACAGTAAATTACTACCCGATTTAAAAACTCAAAGTCTATTTTCAGGTAAACTTAAATTTTTAATATATTTTTTTATATTTGTAGTTTTAAATCAAATATCATACAAAAATGCTAAAATTCAAGTTAGATTTAATACATTATGTTCTCATACAAAATTTATTATAAAATTTGCTTTAATTGATTTATATTCAAAGCAAAAATTTGTTTTTCAATTTTTTGTTTCCACTATATTATAAAAAGCATTAACCCCTTTTGATTTTCAATATTTAACTATATTTAATTTTTTATCAAAACAAGCTTTTTTAATGTGTTTATTATCCCAATTTATATACAAAATTCATTTATTTCTTAAAACACTTTCAGCTATTTCAGATTTTCAGGATATTATATTTTGCTGGTTTCAAAATATTCAAATATGCTGATTTCAAATAGCTGTTAAAAATCAATACTTATGATTTACTATTTTTCAAAGTAAACTTATCTCCCCTATTTTATAAGCTCACATTTCAGCTACAAAATAAGAAAAATCTTTATTTAATTTATTTATAATTAAAGAAGCAACTCAAAGTTCTGTATTTATATTCTCAGGAGTTTTTAGAGTTTTAGAACTTTGCTCTAAAATACTAGATAAAAATTCTTTAACAGATGATTTTCAGTAGCTTCAAGTAACTCATATTTTTATTGGTCATTCTATCTGCAAAGATTTTAACATAGCCTTTTTCATAAGTTTATTTTTTCTATATTTAACAAGAAACAAGCTTATAAAATTACAAACAAAAAGTAAAACTGGCAATAAAATAAATAAAATTAATATATAAAAATAAGTATAGTTAAAAAGATTTAAATAATAAAAAAAGTATAAATCTAGAGACAGAAGTAAAGTAAATATGCTTAATAAAAATAGCATTCTTGAAGTTAGTACAGGCATTAAAATTCTTTTTCTTAGTATTTTTCAAATAACAAATATGTTTAAAATTATTAAATACCAAAAAAATATTTGATAAAAAACTCAAAAGAAAACTATGCCATATGGTGTTTGAAAATTATGATAAATAGTAATTCAAATTAAAAAAATTATGAGTATAGCTTCTAAAATAGAAAAAACATTAAAAATAGCATTTTTACCTTGTTTTGTAAACAAATATTCTTTAAATCTATCCCATCTATATTCCTTTAATTGTATTGTGTATAACCAAAAAAGTAATTTATAAATAAAAGGTAGTAAAGCTAAAATAAAAAGCAATACATAGTCAAATGTTTCTCAAATAATGAGTTGTTTTCACATAAAAAAATACTAAAAATTAATTTTTAGTATTTTAATAAAATTTATATATTTTGCAAAAAAGTTTCAACTAATCTTTTAGGATTTTTAATGTGTATTCCATGAGTTTCATTACTTAAAACAATAAGTTTTGATTTTTTTATATTATCTCTCATAAAATATCCATCTTCTATAGGTGTATAATTATCAAACTCTCACCATAAAATGAGAGTAAATAGGTCTATATTTTTTATTTCTTCTCTCAAATCACAATTAATCATATTCAAATAAGTTTGTTTTAAGTTTGGATTATCTAAGGTTTCCAAATAATCATAATTTCAAATTAATTTATAAAAAAATTTTTTTAATTTCTTATTTTTTAAAATTTTAAAAGGTTTTACTATAATTCATAAAATTTTTCTTTTAAAGTTTCTTTTTTTATCATTTCTAATTCAAGCTGAGTTATTTAAAACAAGTCTCAAAATTTTGATTTTTTTTCTATTTGCTATTTTTATAGAAATAGCTCATCAATTACTATGTCACCATAAAATTAAGTTATCAAAATTAATTTCATTTCAATATTTAATTTTCAAATCTTCAATAAAGTTTTCTATAATTTCTGCATATAAATCAATAGTATAAATATCATGGCATTTGGTAAGTTTTGATGCTCAAGGAATATCCGGGATAATCACATTGTAATCTGACATATTTAAAAAATCTCAAACTTTTGTCCAGCTTGAGCTAGCTCATCTCCAACCATGAAGTATCAGTATAGTATCGCTATTTTGTTTTTTACTTTCAAAAAACTCATATGATATGTCATTTTTATTTAATTTAATATCATTAACTTGCATATAAAATTGATTTTTTATTATTATTTATAATAATTATATTATTGTATTTTTATATTATATCAACACTAAATACATGAATAACATATTTATATTACCAACAAATACTTGTTTTGGGATAGCTTGTCCTATAAATGAGACTAATAGTTATAATAGTATTTATAAAATAAAAGGTAGAGAATTTAATAAACCTTTTAGTATTTTATGCATGGATATTAAATATTTAGAAAAAAATACTCTACTAAATAAAGATCAGATAAATTTTATAAAAAATTATCCAAAACCTTACACTATATTAATTAAAAAAAATAAGATACTAGATAAAAATTTACTTAAAATAATAGAAAATTTACCAAACAGTAAAATTTATGAGAGAATAGCATTTAGAACTAGTCATAATTTTATGCATAAAAAGTTAATAGAAAAAAATGGTCTCTTATTTTTAACAAGTGCTAACAAATCTAAAGAAACTGAAACCTTTAGCACCAAAGATATAATAAGAATTTTCAAAAAAGAAATAGAAAAGTATAATGTAAAAGTATTTGCTCATAAGAATTTTATTATAAATTCAATTCAAAAATGAAGTGATATATTTGAGTTTATTTGAGATAGTTTGGAAGCTAAATTTTTAAGAAAAAATTAATTTTAGAAATAATATAAAAAAGTAATATTAAATTATAATAAAGATTAAGAGCATTTTTCTTACAAAATTGTAATTATTACTATTGTTGCTATTTAATAACTGAAAAATATGGAAATACTACAATGAAGTTGGTGAAAAAATCTAAAATGGACTTTTTATTTAGATGAAAAACTACCTCCCAAACATCTAATATCATCAGTCTGAGCTTTTGCTTTTTATAATGATAGCATATTAATAACTAAAAATCATAGATGATGGGAACATCCCTGATGACATATTGAAAATTGAGAAAATATAAAAGAGGCAATAATTCGTGAAATAAAAGAAGAAGTTTGAGCTCAAGTAAAATCTATGAAAAATATATGATATTTTAGATTAAATCCAGACTACCCTATAAAAAGAAGTGATTGAACTACTTATCCTTTTCCTCATTCATATGTACCATATTATATTTGTGAATGTAATGAAATAGGTGATTTTACATGAGAAGAAATATTAGAAACAAAACAAATAAAGATTTCACAAATAGATAACTATCAGTTTAGTAATAAAGATGTTTTAAAAATAATACTTAAATATAGATAATAAAAATATGAAAAAAGTAAGTATAATAGTCGCGGTTGATGACAAAAATGGTATATGAAAAAATAATGATTTAGCTTGGGATATCTCATCAGATAGAAAATATTTTAAAAAAATAACAATAAGTTCTTTAGAGGGTAAAAAAAATTCTGTTATAATGTGAAGAAAAACTTGGGATTCTATACCAGAAAAATTTAAACCTCTACCTAATAGGATAAATTGCATATTGTCTAGCAAACATATTTTTGAAGATAAAAATGGAGAAATTAGAAAATTTTGAAGTTTTGAGTCAGCATTACAAAATTTAAGTTTAGATGAAAAAGTTGATAAAATATTTGTTATTTGAGGATGATGTTTATATAACAAAGTATTTTCTAGCAAACATTTAGAATCTATTTATAAAACAAAAGTATTTTGAGACTTTGGTTGTGATATTTTTATTGATGAAATTCCCAGTAATTTCAAATTAATTTCTAAAACAAAAGAAAAATACGAAAATGAAATAAAATTTATTTTTGAAGTTTATAAAAATACTAATAAATAGAAATATAAATCAAATATCATATAAAAAATAGGTATAAAAGCAGTAAATAATAACCTGATTTTTTAGTTATTTTTTTAAATCAAAGAATTCATAAATAAACAAAAACAGATAATAGTAAAAACACAAAAATAGAAAAATTTTCCCAAAAATTTACTTCTGGATTTAGTCACATAAATCATATTCAAATCATTATAGGAACTCAAAGGCCTATACATATATCAAATATATTTGATCAAACAGCATTAGATAAGCTCGCATCTATATTTCACTTTTTTGCTGATTTTATAGAAAGTAAAGTATCAGGAATAGAAGTAATAGAAGCTAGCATTACAAGAGCTACTACTAAAGTTGAAATTCATAAACTATTTCATATAAACTCAGCTGAATGGACAGAAAGTTCAACTCAGATATATATAAAAACCAAAGTGTAAATTATAGTAAAATAAGAAATTTTTTTATTTTTTACCTGGGAATAAGCCTCATTTACTTCTTTTAAATTTTTTATTTTATGAATTTTACTTTGATAATATAAAACATATAAATAAAATAGATATAAAATAACTAAAACAAATCACATTATAAATAACTCATTAAGATACAAACCACCCAAAAAAATAAATATAGATAATATATAAAAAACCACATCTCTATTTATTCAATTTTTAGATATTTTTATAATTCATTTTCATTTATAAAATAAAAGTGCAAAAAAAGGAATTATAAGTATATTAAAAATAGCAGAACCTGATATAGTTCATATTCAAATCTCAAGTCATTTCTCTTTTAATAATATTAAACCTATCATAGCTGTCAAAAGTTCAGGCAAAGAACTAGATACTGCATCAAGAGTAGCTCATCTAATTCAATTAGGAATTTTTATTTTTTTTCAAATAGTTGATAATTGTTCTTCTAATTTAGAAGTAGAAAAGTTGAGAACAAACATAACACAAATAAAAGTTATTATAACTCATATCCAATTTCATGTAAGTAAAAATATTATATTTTCAATCATAGTTTTTTTATAAAATTAATCAACTACAATTCTATTAAATAATTAATAAAATCAATTCTATTATTAGTTTATTTTATATCTTCTAAATTTTTGACTCCCTAAAGTTTCACAAACTAAATCCCAAAAATTTTTAGAATGATTCATATATTTCAAATGAGATAATTCATGAACTACCAAATAGTTTTGCTCTATTTCATCTAAAAATAATATCTTATAATTAAAATTTAAGTTTTTTTTAGAACTACAACTACCCCATTTTGTTTTCATCAATTTTACAGAAATTTTATTATACTTTAATCACATTTTAAGAGCCCAAAATAAACATTTTTTTTCACAAAGTTCTTTAGCTTGATTTTTATATTTTAGATAATGTTCTCTAGAAGAGTTCGTTAAATTAGGATTTTTGCTAGAATTATTATGATTTCAAATATGTTTTAGTATCCAAGATGATTTATTTTTTAAAAAATCCATAGCCTTATTTTCTATAAAATTTTTATCAGTAAAAAATCATAGTTTTGGTATAGTTAAAACAAGATTTCAATTCGAATCTATAGACAGCCTAATATTTTTAGTTTTTGTTGAGTATTTTTTTTCAAAGCTTATTTCTTTTCAGTTTAATATTATTTTAGACACATTTAATTTCTTATTTATTTAATAGTTTTTTCCAAAATTCTATATCACTTATTTGTGACCATGCATTTTTTAATTCTTCTTTAAAGTCCTCATATTCTTCTTGGCTAATTTCTAAGTCTACAAGTTTATAATTCCCGTCTCTTCATTCAACAAAATCTATTGCACAACTTCAAACTTCAAATTTAGAACTAAATTCAAAATCCATATCACAAAGCAATTTATAAAAAAGAAGTTGTCTAAAATATTTCCCTTCTAAAGAAGCTCAGTTCTCACTTTGTTTTTTATTTCAGTATCTATCTATTCATTTAATTTGTCATAAACTCTTAGCTTTTCATGTTTTATAGTCTATTAAGCATACCTTATCCTTAAAAAAAGCTAATTGTCATTTTCAAGAAGAGTTTGACATATCACAACTACCTACTTTTTCTATTTTATCTATAGTTCAAGTAAGAGGAATTCATTCAAAATAAATATTTTTTCTTCTAAAAGAGTATTCTAAAATAAGTGGAGCTTCTTTTTTACTAGCATGTAAGTCATAATATCATTCTAGTCAAGAAATTCATTTTTTTAGTAATTTTTCATATTCATCAAAAAGTAATATTTCTTTTTCTAGTAAATATTTAAAAGTTCAAGTTAAATAAGATTTTTCAGGTAATTTTTCTTCATTTTTATACTTTAGGTAAAATAATTCTAATGCTCTATGATAAACTTTACCAAAAATTGTAAACTCATTATCTATAAATGGATACTTAAAAACAGCTCTTTTCAAAAAATCCATAGGATTTTCTAAAAATGTATTTAAATCACTAGGAGATAATTTATAGTTTTCCAAAAAATTTTTTATATACTCAAGCTCTTTATCACCATATTTTATTAAATCATTTTTAATTGAGTTTTTCACTATATGATTTATTTCATTATCTCATATCAAAGGGAAAATTTCTTCATAATTATCAGATATTTCCTCTATAAATAAAGATTGTAATAATGGTTTTGTTCAAGTTCAAGCAGGAAAACTTAAAAATAAATTCTTTTTAGCTCTTGTTACAGCAACAAAAAATAATCTTCTATCTTCTTCACAAGAAATAGCATTTAAATCTTGAAGTCAATCTCATGCTATACCTAATGGTAATTTTAACCTATCAATGATTCTTTTTGAATCCCAATTTCAAGTATATAATCATGGAATAAATACATGTTCATATTCTAATCATTTAGAGGAATGAGCTGTTAAAATTTGAACTCAAGAATTATTTTGTGTAATTATTTGTCTTGATATAGGGTAATTATATTGTTTGAATAATTCTATTTTTTGCAATAATTTTGCTATGTTAAATTTATTATCAAAGCTAGCATAATCTTTAACTTTATTAAAAAGTGTATAAATATCTTCTAAATCATCAAAATTTCAATTATTTTCTATGTATTCTAAAAGTCATATCTTTTCAATAAAAATACCAAAAAACTCTACTATATTTTTATTTGATGACTCTTGGTTAAAAAAAAGGAGATTATTTCTAAAATCTATCAAAGCTTTCATATTCTCAAGCTCTAAATTCATTTTTTGATTAAAATCAATATCTTCACTTAAATCACTTAAAAAATCCATCATAGTTTTTTTAATTTTTTTAGAATAATTTTGTATATATAAATATCTATTTATTTTTAAAATATCTATTTTATTTAATCAAAAAACATCTGTTCTCATTATGTTTATAAGTTTTTCTTCTCAAGAAAAAGGATCATTTATTATTTGAAGGCAATTTAGAACAAAATTAACATAATTAGAATTCAAAATATTTGTTTTAAGTTTACTTTCTGTTTCTATAGAGTTTTGTTCTAATAAATAGTTAAATTCTTCTACTTGTTTGTTTGAGCGAACTATTATAGCTATTTCATTAATTTTTTCTCACTTTTTGATAAGCTCTTTTACTTTGCCTACTATATAAGTTTTTTCCAAAACATCACTTTTAGCTTTAAATAAAAATGGCTTTACTTTTGAATTTTTTAAGTTTCAGCTAGAAATTAATTTTTTGTTTATATTTTTTATTTTATTA